>NZ_CP051684.1:4800000-5146556 GCF_012849375.1 Duganella dendranthematis | reverse complement strand
CACAGATCAAAGCTACCCGAGCGCGCGTCATCATCAGGCGCTGGCCAGCTCGGAAATCCGGCGTTGCAGAACCGTGATCTCTTCCAGCAACGCGGCGTTCTTTTCGCGCAGCGCCATGTTTTCCGCGCGCAGTTCGCGCACGTCGGTCGGCATATCGCTGTAATCGACTTCCGGCGCGGCCTTGCCCTCTTTCGGCTCCTTGGCCGGACGGGCGGCGGCGCGCAGGTCGCGCACTTCCTTGGCGGCCTTTTGCAGTTCCTTCTTGCCGCCGGCAACCGCCGCCAGCTGCTGCTCTTCCGACAGCGACGCCACCGTGGCCGCCGCATTGATCGAGATGGTGCCGGCGCGGACCGCTTCCACCAGTTCCGGCGTCGCCGTCTTCTGAATCTTTTCGATCTGGCCGATGGTCGCGCTGCTCAGGCGCGCGGCGCGGGCAATGTCCTCGCGCGACGCCAGCGGCATGGCGGCCGGCTTCTTCGCTGCGGCCTCGCCTTCTTCCGGCGCGATGCGGGCATCTTCGGCGGCGGCTTCGGCGGCCAGCTCCAGCGCGCGCGCGGTCATGATTTCCTTCTTGCGCAGCGCCAGCACGCCGCGCTGGTAATCGGAAATGCTGCGGCGGCCCAGATTGTTATCGATCATCCACAGCTTCACGTCTTCCATGCTGCGGAAGCTGGTGTTTTCCGTTACCTTGAACGGAATGCCGTGCTGCTGGCAGATCTGGTAGCGGTTGTGGCCGTCCACCAGCACGTCTTCCCACAGGACCAGCGCATCGCGGCAGCCTTCCGTCAGGATGCTGCGCTCGAGCGCCTGGTATTCACTCTCAGTCAGCGGCTCGATGTAAGCGCGCAGCACGTCATTAATTTTGATTTGCATATCTATCCTTGAAATACCGGCGCCGGGGTGTGAATGCCGGCCCGCACGCCGAACAGCATGCTACACCATCCGGCTGTCCGCCAAAAGCATCAACTTGCAAGATGGCGACTAAGGCAATTTTAAGAAACCACCATTACTATGTCACTCAGTCAAACGTGCTTTCTCCGCAAATTGACCAAAGCCCCGACAGGTCCCCCGCCTGCTCGGGGCTTTTCTTTTGCGTTTTTGCAACAGGCATTTCACTCTGATAACGACAGCAAACTACATTCATGTTATCTTCAATGTACTGGAGTAAATATTAATTCTTTGGAGAAATAATATGATTGCAAAAATGTCTCTCAAATTGGCTGCCGTTGTCGTCGCCGCCGCGTTTAGCAACGTCGCCGGCGCCACCGTGGTCGACGTCAGTGGTCAATATACTTTGCAATATTCGGTCGCTGCGGTGGCCGGCCAAAGCCATGAATATGTCTTCAATTACGCGATCACCAACGTCGCGCAGGGTTACGCCGGCAGCCAGACCGGTCTGGATGGCTTTACCGTCTACATCCCGACCAGCGCGACTGTGCTGAACGTGACCGTGCCGACGCCCTACGCCGGCAGTCCCGGCTTCTGGAGCAACAGCGCCTCGCCCAGCCTGAGCCTGGGCGGCAACGGCAGCCAGGACATGGTTGCCCCGGCCGGTTACCAGGCCTACACTTTCTGGGGGCAGAATACGGAATCGGTCTACCAGCAAAACGGCACCGCCCACTTCAGCCTGACGCTGGGCAATGTCTCGCTGGGGACGAATACGGTCGGTATTTCCAGCTACTACGGCTTTGCCACGCCGCCGAGCGGCCAGCAATACGTCTCCAATCAGTGGGGCAATTACACCACCTTCACCACGCAAGCCTTGTCGGCGGTGACCGTGGCGGCCGTACCGGAACCTGAAACCTACGCGATGCTGCTGGCCGGACTGGGCATCATGGGTGCAGTCGCCCGCCGCCGGCGCCGTCAAGGCTAAAAACAGAAAAACGCGCTACGGCGCGTTTTTTTTGTGCTCAGCGGCCTTGCTCCTTGGCCGCTGTCTTGATCTCCGCGCAGGACATCGGCTTGCCGTTCTTCGCAGCCTCCGCCTCCAGCTGCTGGCAGCCCTGATAGTTATGCCAGAACACCAGCACATAGCCGGCCACACCCAGCACCACGGCAATCATCGCCGCCGCCAATCCCACCTTCACCACTTTTTCAGACGCCATTTCCAATCCCTCTAGCCTGCCAGACAAAGGAGTAATGGTAGCACCCCGCCATTTGCGCGTCGCAAAAAAATAGTTCGGATTAGAATCGGACACAAGGAGGAACACTATGTACGAACACTTGACCGGCAAATATATTCCACTCGCAACCGAGCGCACCAAGGATGCAGTCAAAGACCTGCAACCTGGAGAGCGGCGCAAAATCGACGTCATCAATCCCAAAGACCCGACCGACCGCATCATTACGGACGCGTGGGTGGTGGTGGATGACGAAGGCGCCCACTTCAGTTTCCAGGATGGTGCGCTGGGCGGCGACGCTTATCTGGGACCGGCGGATCAGGTGCGGATCGCGATCGAAGAAGCGCCGCTGGCGGACTGACGTGGCCTCAGCAGCGGTGCTGAACGTTTACACCTTGCGGCGACGACGCGCGACACCGCTCAGCAGGCCCAGGCCAGCGAGCAACATCGCATACGTTTCTGGCTCAGGAACCTGGGACACCATTCCCACCTGAGTAATAGTCACCGCCTGGGAGCCGCTGGACCAGAACCCTGGTGCGACCAGACTTGAGTAGGTCAGCGTAGCAGTGTTGTCGTCATGAAACACCGAAAAGGCAAAGTCATTCATGCCGGAATCAAGGTGGTTTTCATCGCTGAGGCCGCCGACATTGGTGTAATTGAAGTGGTTTGCAAACTTTACATCGCTCATCGAGTAACTGACGTCACCAATCGTCAGACTGAAGGCTTTGAGTGTGTCCCAATCGGAACTAGCCGAGGCAGCGGAAAAAATAACGCTACCGAAAGCGGTCTTGAACGGTGCCATGCCCACCCCAGGCTGGACAGCACCGAAGCCAGACATCGAAAAATTGACCTTATAATCGTTGGCATGCGCCATCGACATGGACAACAACAGCGAACTTGCAACAGCAGCAAACTTCTTCAACATGGCAGTCTCCAGAAAAACTTTTAATCCGATAATAATATTATCACAATAAAAATACCTGGGACAGCGAGTAAATTAGTTACTGCAATTTGCACTGGTGCCTCGAGCCGGAATCGAACCGGCACGCCTTGCGGCGGGAGATTTTAAGTCTCCTGTGTCTACCGATTTCACCATCGAGGCCCACACAGCCCAATATTATGACATGAACTCTACATAACTGCCAGACAACTACTGATCTAAGATAACGGTGGCTGACGGTCGCGCGCCACTGGCGGCAAGCGGTACTTGACCAGGCTGACGCGCTGCGACCGGTATATGCCGCAATGGCCTGAGAACAGATACGCCACCACGCACGCCAGCGCCGCGAAAGGTCCGATCTGCGGACCGAACAACTCGATCGCCATGATGGTGGACGCCAGCGGCGTATTGGCGGCGCCCGCGAACACCGCTACAAAGCCCAGTCCCGCCAGCAGCGCAAACGGCAGCTGCAACAGCGGCGCCATCGCATTGCCCAGCGTCGCGCCGATATAGAACAGCGGCGTCACCTCGCCGCCTTTGAAACCACTGCCCAGCGACGCCACCGTGAACGCAAATTTGCCGAGAAAATCCCAAGGCGCCACCGGCTGCTGGAACGCTTCAACAATCACCGGAATGCCAAGGCCGATATAGCGCGTACCGAGCCACCACACCGCCAGCGCCACCAGCGCGCCGCCCACCATCGGCCGCAGCGGCGCATAGCCGATATGCCGCTTCATGAACGCCGATGCGGCATGCGTGGATTTGGCGAAGACCATGCCCACCAGCCCAAACACCATGCCCGCCACCATCACCGCCAGCACGCTCCAGATGCCGATCGGCGCCATGGCGTTCATCGCGTAATGGGTGTGATGCACGCCCCATGCCATGCCCACCTGGTCGGCGACGATGGCGGCGACCATGCACGGGAAGATGGCGTCGTAGCGCAGACGGCCGATCGCCAGCACTTCCAGTCCGAAGATGGCGCCAGCCAGCGGCGTGCCGAACACCGAAGCGAAACCAGCGCTGATGCCGGCCATCAGGATGATGCGCCGTTCGCTGTGGCGCAGGTGGAAGATCGGCGTCAGCTGGTCGGCCAGCGTGCCGCCCATCTGCACTGCCGTCCCTTCGCGGCCGACCGAGGCGCCGAACAAGTGCGACACCACAGTCCCGATCAACACCAGCGGCGCCATACGCAGCGGCACGACTTTCTGGGGATCGTGGATTTCGTCGATCAGCAGATTATTACCCGCTTCCACGCTGCTGCCCACTTTCAGATAGATCCAGCCGACCGCGAAACCGGCCAGCGGCAGCAGCCAGATAATCCAGGGATGGGTTTCACGCCAGTGCGTGGCGTAGTCCAACGCAAACAGAAAACCGGCCGACGCAGTGCCGCTTAGCACCGCAATCACGCCGGCCAGCAGAGTCCACTTACCGATATATGGCAGCAGCAGGAGTTGTTCAGGGTAGCGAGATGGCTTCATAGAGCGGTCGATACTAACAAATCCGCTGAGATGGATCAAATCTCATGTGGATAGGTCTAATACCTTATCAGCCCGCCATTGCCCGATTCGCTCGACAGGAGGACGATTTTCATGATGGAAGAGCGCATAACAACACTGGAAGCAGCGTCCGACAACAACGCCACGGCGCTTGCTGCGCTGGGGAACGAGATGAACGATCGATTCAATCGCATCGAAACCGAGTTAAGCGAACTGCGCCAGAACAAGGCTGATAACGACTCGACCTTATACCGGCTCACCAATATGCAGGACGAGATGAACCGGCGTTTCGGTGAATCCAAAGATGAATTGCAGCGACGCGCAACCGAATTACGCGAACACATCGAACGTGCCTCGACCTCGGGTCGCGAGGAAACCGAGGACTGCAAGCAGGAAATCCGCACGGAAATCGAGCGGCGCTTCACAGAGCTGCGCGGCAAAATTGAACTCCGCTTCGAGATGTTGCGCAGCGCGGAAGAGAAAGATTTCAAAGCCGCCAGTGACAACCTGTCCACCCACACAGCAATGATACGAGAGGACATTGACCGGCGATTTAACGAATTGCGACAAGAGCTGGACCGACGCTTCGCCGAACCAAGGGAGGAAACCAACCGAAGATTCGGACTCGTAGACGACCAATTCAAACAAGTAGAAAAGCGCTTTCAGGAGGTGGATAAGCGCTTTGACGAGGTAGACAAGCGCTTCGAAGCAGTTGACAGGCGCTTCGAACAGGTAGACAAGCGCTTTGATTGCGTGGAGGCCTCCATTGACGAATTGCGTAAGGAACTCCAGCGCTTTATGCGCTGGGGCCTTGGCCTCCTGATGATGATCGCCGTGGCGGCAATCTCAATGGTTGCCAAGGCCTTTTTCGGCTAGTGATGGTGATGCATATCCCCATCCCGCTTCACGTCCATCGCTTCTGACGCTTTGGCCGGCGGTGCGCCGGGTGCGCGCGGAGCGGGCGGCAGTTCGCCGGTCCACTCGTGCGCCACACTGCCCGGCGGATGCTTGTACCAGCCCGGGTCCTTGTAGTCGTTGCGCGCCAGCCCTTCCCTCACCTTCACCACCGTGAACATGCCGCCCATATCGAGACCGCCGAACGGACCGTCGCCAGTCATCATCGGCAGCGTGTTCTCCGGCAGCGGCATCTGCATGCCGTCCATCGCCGCGCCCTTGTCGCCCATGACCATATAGCCCGGCACCAGGTTATTGATCTTTTCCGCCACGCCGCTGTGATCCACGCCGATCATGGTCGGCACCGAGTGCCCCATCGCGTTCATGGTGTGATGCGATTTATGGCAGTGGAACGACCAGTCACCCGGCTCGTCGGCGATAAACTCGATCGCCCGCATCTGGCCCACCGCGATATCGGTGGTCACCTCAGGCCAGCGCGCCGCCGGACGCACCCAGCCGCCATCGGTGCCGGTCACTTCAAATGTATGGCCATGCAAATGCACCGGATGATTGGTCATCGTCAGGTTGCCGACGCGGATGCGCACCCGGTCGTCCTTGCGCACCACCATTGGATCGATGCCCGGAAACGCGCGGCTGTTAAACGTCCACAGGTTAAAGTCCGTCATGGTATTGATCTTCGGCGTGTAGCTACCCGGATCGATATCGTAAGCATTCAGCAGGAAGACAAAATCGCGGTCCACCGCATGCTGCTTCGGATCGCGCGGATGCGTCACCCAAAAGCCCATCATCCCCATCGCCATCTGCGCCATCTCGTCCGCGTGCGGGTGATACATGAAGGTGCCCGCATGCTTGGCCACAAATTCATACACAAACGTCTTCCCCGGCGGGATGCCAGGCTGCGTCAGGCCCGTCACGCCGTCCATGCCGTTCGGCAGACGCTGACCATGCCAATGCACGCTGGTGTGCTCCGGCAGCTTGTTGGTGACGAAGATGCGCACCCGGTCGCCCTCCACCACCTCGATGGTCGGACCGGGACTCTGGCCGTTATAGCCCCACAGGTTGGCCGTCATGCCGGGCGCAATCTCGCGCACCACCGGCTCGGCCACCAGATGGAACTCCTTGACGCCATCCTTCATCCGCCACGGCAGCGTCCAGCCATTCAGCGTGACGACCGGGTTATATGGACGGCCATTTGGTGGCGACAATGGCGCCTGCGTGGCAGGGCTCGATTGCACCGGTGCTTCCGGCAGCGAGGCCACTGCGGCCTTGGTCACCATGCCGGCGCCGATCAGCGCCGCACCGGACAAGAAAGATCTGCGGTCGGTCATGGTTGTACTCCTTTATTCGTTGACAGACGGCCGCCCTGTGCGGCCTCCAGGTTGGCTTGCGCGATCCAGTAGTCCCGCAGCGCGCCGATGTAGCCGCTGACGGCTGTGGCCTGCTCGCGCGCATCGGCCAACAGTTCGAAGACGCTCATCAACATGCCGTTGTAGCGCAACAGGGTTTGCTCGGAAATCTGCTTCCGCAGCGGCAGCACCCGGTCGCGGTAGTGGCGCGCCAGGTCATACGAAGCGCGATAGTCCGCATAACTCGCGCGCGCCTCGCTGCGCGCTTGCACAGCCGCCTGCGCCAACTGATTGACCGACTGCATATAGGTCGCTTCCGCCCGCGCGACACGCGCCGAGCCCCAGTCGAACAGTGGAATCTCCAGCGTCAGTTCATAGCCACGCGTAGCGGTTGGACCGTCGGTATTGCGCACCGCACCCAGATCCAGCACATTGATGAAGCGCGTGGTGCGCGTCAGGCCCAGCGTGGATGCGGTTTGCTCGGTATCCAGCTTGGCGGCCTGGATGTCCAGCCGCTCGTCGACCGCAGCCTGCTCCACGTTCGCCAGTTCGCGCGGTGCGGCCGGCAGGTCGGGCAGATGATCGGGCAAGCGGTACGCCGCCTGTTCGCCGCTTAAGCCCAGTAAGCGCGTCAGCTTCTCGCGTGCGGCCACGGCGGCCTTTTGCGTATGCGTGACATCGGCCACCGTCTGCGCGTGATAGGCCTGTTCCCGCGCCATATCCAGCGCACTCCAGTTGCCGGCTTTGCGCATGCGTTCCGACAGCTCGGCGCTGGCCTGCGCCGAAGCTTCGACCTGCTTGGCGTAGTCGGCGATCTGCGCCGCGGCGACGGCATCAACCCAGGCGCGGCGCGTATCGGCAGCCACCTTCAGCGCCTCGTTCGACACCAGCAGCTTGGTTTGTTCAAAGCGCCGGCCTTCGATGCGGCTGGCCATCGGCGCGGTAATCAGCCCGACCAGATTGAAGGTCAGCGTGCGTTCGATGCCAACCTCGCCGCCGCCATGGCTGCGTTTGAAATCCAGCACCGGATTTTGCACACGGCCGGCCTGCACCAGGTCCGCCTCGGCCACACCGAGCGACCAGTAGGTGGCTTGCAGCCCGCGGTTATTCAGCAGCGCGACCTGCACCGCATCGTCGGCAGATAAAGGCTGTTCGAGTTTTTTGCCGATAACGGCGGCCAGTGCGCGCGCGTCGTCCTCATTGCGTGGGAGACGGCCAGCCACGCTGGCAGGCGCACCGGTGCGCTGTTCGCTCACGCTGGCGACCGCGCCAAAGCCGCCGTCGCCGGACAGCGATGCGCAACCGCCCAGCAGCGCCAGCAAGCTTACGCCGCCGACGAGTTTATACAGAGAAGTCATGTCCTCTTACCTCAAGAATCGTTATGAAATACCCAGCTCGCAGACGGAGCTGTCGTGTGATCAGGCGTGCAGGCCTTGAGGGGGACGTTCAGGGTGGGCCAGGTCGACCGCAGGGAGGAAATCGGAATAGAACGGAATGGCGCGCGACGCCGATGGCAATGCCGGCGCGGCCACTTCCAGCGCCAATACCGGCGCCGCAGCCGCGCAGCATGCGGAGCCGCTGCACTTCATGGTGGTGTGGGAGGATGAACCGTCATGTTGATGGTGATCGGCCTTGGCCTGCGCCGCCATCATGGCCGCATGGTCATGCGGACCGGCTGGCATGGTCATCGACGTCTCTTCGGCGGTCGCAGGCGCGACGCACAGCAGCATCTGCGCCGAAGCGTATCCCTGATACGGGAGCGCCAGCAGCATCAGCCAAACGACGAGAGATCGGAGCAAGACAGTCATACGGCTATGTTATCACAAGCCGCAAGCACGGGTAATCAGGCCATCCGCACCAGCGGATTGGCGATGATGTTATCGATCTGGACCACCGCCTCGTCGCAGGCGGCAGCGATGGCGTCTTCCTTCATGTCGCGCACAAACTGCATGGTCGCGCCCTCGAATACCTGCTCGCCGTCGGCGTTCACACGCGCCAGATCGCAACTAGCGGTCCATTTCTGGTCGCTGGTCGGCAGCGCGGTCGGAATGATGTCCCATCCTTTGTAATGCAGCTTGTCCATGATGGCCTCCTTATTGAGTCAGAAGGCTATCACGGACTGCCTAAATCCGGCGCACGTCTTAATCCGTCTTGGCGACGCGGCCGATGTTCTCATCCATATTGGCGAGGAACCAGCTGAGCGAAGTCATGACCGCCACGTGACGCTTCAGTTCCAGCGGGCTGACCTTGTCCAGCGTATCGGCCGGCGTGTGGTGGTAGCTGAAGTAGAAGCTGGCGTCCACCAGCGGCTGGAACGACGGCACGCCGGCGCGCTCCAGCGGGCCGATATCGGCGCCGGCAGCCTGGTCATGGCGCTGGAACACGCCCGCGCCGATCGGATCGAGCGCGGTTTTCAACGGCGCGAAGTACTTCACCATCTGCGGCGTGACGCTGGCGATGAAGCCGAACGGACGGCCGCCGCCTTCATCGGATTCAATCGCGGCGAAGTGTTTATCCAGCTTGTCCTTGTTGGCTTCAAAGTAGGCCTTGCCGCCACGGGTGCCGTTTTCCTCGTTCATCCAGGCGATCACGCGGATGGTGCGGCGCGGATGCAGGTCGAGCTTTTTCAGCGTTTCGATCACGCCCATGGCGCCGGCCACGCCGGTGCCATCATCGTGCGCGCCGGTGGCCAGATCCCAGGAATCCAGGTGACCGGAGACGATCACCACTTCGTCCGCCTTGTCGGTGCCCGGCCAGTCGGCGATGACGTTGAAGCTGTCGGCGTCCGGCAGCGTTTGCGGGGTCAGCGTCAGATGGAGTTTCAACGGACCGCGCGCCGACAGACGGCTCATCAGCATCGCATCTTCCGCCGTGACGGCAGCGGCGGGAATGCGCGCGCCATCGACCAGGCCTGTGGCGCCGGTGTGGGCGATACGGTAGTTGGCGCCGCCGACCGAGCGCACCAGCGCTGCCGCCGCGCCCATTTCCGCCGCCAGGCGCGGGCCCTGGGTACGGATGCGCGAACCTGCGCCGTAGGCCGGACCGGCCTGGCCGCGATCAGCCATCTCCTGGTCGAAGGCGACGTCGAACAGCACGATACTGCCCTTGACCTGCGCGCCTTTGGCCTTCAATTCCTCAAAGCTGTGCACCACGATCACCGGCGCGGTCAGGCCGGCGGCCGGCGTGGCGCCCGAGCCACCCAGGGCGGTGAGCACCACTTTTTGCGTCACACCGTTGGGACGGCCGGCGTATTCCACTACTTCCGCCTTCTCCTCGCCACGCACCCAGTGCGGCACCTTGACAGGTTGCAGCGTGACTTTGGCGCCCAGCTTGCGCATCGCAGCAGACACCTGTTCCACCGCCGCCTGCGCGCCGACGGAGCCGGACAGGCGCGGACCTACCAAGTCGGTCAGGTCGGCAAGGCGCTCGTAGGCCCAGTCACTGTTCATGGCGCTGTCGCGGATCTGGCCCAGCGTGGCCGGATCGTTGGCAGGTGCGGCGCTGGCGCCAAGGCTTAACAGGCTGCTGGCCAGGACGGTCAGCGACAGGGATTTCTTGAAGACGGATTTCATGCGGTTCCTGTAGTGGTAAAGGTTGGGTAGCAAGATCGTCTTAAACAATACCCCATCATGACGCTCTTGTCATTCATATTGATTTGCTATCGCGCTTGCTCTACCATGTACGTTCAACTGCATGAAGAAAGCGTCTATGCTCAAGGGTTCACTTTGCACCGTACGCCATCTGCTCACCACAGACCTGAACACCTTCATCGCGCTGGTCAACGACCTGCCGTCACGCGGCGACTACTTTTCCACGCACTTCAAGTCGCCGGAAACCATGCGCAAGGAGTTCATGCAGAACGGCTTCGTCACCGAAGACAGTGAACTGTTTGTCATCGAAGACGCGCTGCACCACATCATCGGCGTCATCACCCACTTCAAGAGCCGCACGCCAACCACGCGCGAAATCGGCTATCGCCTGTTCGATACCAAGCTTTCCGGGCGCGGATATGTAACCGAGGCGTGCCAGTTGATGGTCGATTATCTGTTCAGCGTCTACCAGTACCAGCGGCTGGAGCTGCTGTCGGCGCCGGAGAACGTGGCATCGGTGCGGGTCGCGCAAAAATGCGGCTTTCAGCCGGAAGGCACGCTGCGCCACGCCTTCTTTATCAACGGCCGCTACCAGGACGTGGTGGTGTTTAGCCTGCTGCGTCCCGAATGGGAGGCGCGCCGTCTTTCCATATCTGTCTAAATGTTACAAGCCATTACCAGCGAGGTCCGTTTGTAAGCATCTGTATAAGACATGGAAATTACATTTAGGAGAGGTATAGTGGAATCACTGGCCAACGAATCATTCTGATCCGCGCCACAGCAAGGGGAATTACCATGTTGAGCAAAAAAATGATGGGTGTAGCGTTACTGGCCACTGCAGCAGTATCGTCGTCGGCCTTCGCAGGCGACCGTGATTTCAACACGGTGGCCGGCGCTGTGGTAGGCGCTGCAATCGGCAATAGCACCGGCGGCCGCGATGGCGCCATCGTCGGCGGCGTACTTGGCGCGGCGGTGGGTAACAGCATCCGCACCAACGATGACCGTTACTATCGCGGCGGTGGCCGTGGCTATGTCGAGACCCGCGTGTACTCGCAGCCAGCCCCGGGTTACTATGAGCGTCCAGCGCCGGTGTATTACGCGCCGCCTCCACGCTACTACCAGCCGCCACCACGCGTAGTGTACGTTGAACCAGCCCGCCCATACTATCGCGAATACCGCGAAGAGCGCTGGGAGCACCGTCACCGCGATCGCTGGGATCGTTGATTTTTAGTCTACCTTAGTCTGCGAAGCCCCGACGCGTCGGGGCTTTTTTCATTCCCTCCGCTAGTTTGCTGCGACGGGGGGAAACATGACAACAGCAGACGCAATCATCGCTTTGGAACTGGGCCACTACCGGCTGCGCGAGCAGATCGGTGGATCGGCCTACGGCATCATCTGGCGCGCCAGCGGGCCGCAGGCCACGCGCGACGTCGCCATCAAGCTAATCAACCAGGAGCAGATGACGCGCGCTCTGCCCGCCCAGCGCGCGCGCTGGACCACCAGCGCCAATAACGAAATCGCCTTCCTCCAGTCGCTGGAGCCGTGGGACGAACGGCATATCGTCAGACTGCTGGATAGCGGCTGGCACGACGGCCTGCCGGTACTGGCGCTGGAGCTGATGGGCTCAGACCTGGGCAAGCACATGGTCGCACTTAAAAGCCGTGCCGAAACCGTGCCGCTGGCGCAGGCGCTGGGCTGGATCGCGCAAATCAATCAGGCGCTGGCCAAGGTCCACCAATACGGCTGGCGATATCTGGATCTGAAGCCGGCCAATGTGCTGCTCGATCCGCATCTGCATACCGTCAAGCTGGCCGATTTCGGCACCAACCGCGAATTGGGCAGCCTGCAAGCGCACTCCTACGCCGGCACCGCCAACTGGCAGGCGCCGGAACAGTTCTTTCCGGCCGATGGCGGCGGTTACGCCACCGGTCCGCGCAGCGATTACTTCTCGCTGGGCGCGTTGCTGTACTTCCTAGTGACCAGCGGCACGCCGCTGCGTTTTTGCAGCGATTGCGGGCAAGCGTATCGCGAGCATCACGTGGCCGGCGCTAATCTGCTGCGCGGCATGCATGGCGGCGAGATTCCAGCCGCATTACACGCGAGCGAAGAGGATCGCTTTGCCGCTGCCATCCCCTCCGACAGGCGCGATGCGGCGCTGGAACTGCTGCGCACCTTGCTGCAAATCGATCCTGCCAAACGTCCGCGCCACGCACTCCAGATCAGCCGCATGCTGAATGCGATCCAGGGCGTCAAGCCAGCGCGTGGCGCATTCGATGCGGTTGATCCGGTGCTGGCCATGCGCCGGCCTTCCGCCATCAATGGCTGGCAAACCTTGCAGGTGGCATGATGGCCGCCTCTCACGCATCCGGAGGCACCGCCAGCCGCGCGACCACGCTAGCCGCAGGTCGCTCCGCACGCCGCCCGCTGCTGCGCCGCCTGATGCCCCGCCAGGCTGACGCTTTCGGCACCTTGGCCACCTTGGTCAGCGCGCTGTACGCCACAGCGCGCGTCGCCTCGCGTAACGTCGGCCTTGCGGTCACGCTGTCAATCCTGGCAGGCCTGTCCTGCCTGCAGGTGATGGCCTTGTTGCGCGCACCCGCTGCCTGGCTGCCCCACGCAATCACGGTCACCCTGCCGGCCGGCGACAGCATCATCCTCGGCCAACGCGAACTGGCCGCACCGCAAACCGACCGCAATCACCTCTCGCTGCGCCGCGATGCCAGCGGCAGCTGGCTGCTGCGCAATCTCAGCACCAGCAACCACGTCGTTCTGCTGCGCGACGGGGCCGAACAGCGCATGGGCAGCGTCGCCATGCAGAACCTGCAGCGCTTCCAGATCGACGGCGCCGTCTTCGACATCCGCGCCGCCAATGCAGACCAAGTCACCTTCACGCGCGACGGCCACGAATGGCGCTACGACGGCGCCACGCTGTACCGAGACGGGCGCCAACAAGCCAACTGCCCGGAATCGCCCCTGGCATCCAAAGCGCTGGCAGCATGGAACGGCATCATGCCGCTGACCATCGTCCGCCCGCTCACCTTTGGCGGCAATCTGTATTGCGACAATCGTCTCGGCCTGGCGCAAGTAACGCCGGGCGCCGCGCAGATTAGCCGTATCAACGGCCGCCTGCTGCTATCGGCCGGCAATCCAGATGGCGACCGCACGGCGGTGCTGGTCACCGGCGCCGGCAAGCAGACCGACTTGCGCAAGCAGGAAGCATCGCTGGAGGGCGTCAACGCCATCGTGGTCGGCCACACGCGCTTCCAGATCAGCGCCAGCGGCAACCAATTGACGCTGCAACCAAGCCGCCACGTCAAACTGTTCGCCGAGCCGGAACTGAAACAACCGGAGCAAGTGAACTGGCAATGGCAGCAGCGCGCGCTCTGGAGCAGCGGCCACGCCAACACGCTCTGGATCGGCATCGCCCTGTGCGTGGTCTGCAGCGGCGTCAGCGCCGTCGCACGCCAAGCCGCCGCAACCACCTCCTGGGCGGCAAAGGTGGCGGGCGGCAGCAACCTGCTAGCCACGGCGGGCATGCTGGCGCTCGGCCTGATCGCGCTAACCGCGCAACGCGCCGGCTACGCGCCTGCCGCCGCTTGCTCAATGCTGCTGGCCGCCAGCGCGCTGCTGTTGTGGATTTCCTTGCCCGGCCGCCTGACGCTGGCCACCGCCGCCGGCGCCGTGCTGCTGGCCACCGGCTTGCTGGCGCAACTGGAACTGGGCCTCGGCGCGCCGGAATCCTCCTGGCTGCGCTATTACCAGAAAAGCGCCGCCATGCTGGCCATCGGCGCCGGTCTTGGCGGCTTGCTGCGTCTGTGGGCACAACACCAGGCGGCGCGCGGCATCCACCTGCAACAACGCACCATCGAATGGATACTCGCACTGTTCGCCGCCGTGGCGCTGACCGCCTTGGCCGCCCAAGTGCTGTGGGGCGACGAAACCGGCGTCTTCGACCTGCAACCGGTGGAACTGGCCAAACTGGCGCTGACCGCCCTCACCGCCCATTGCCTGGCGTTGCGCTTCCACTGGCACAGCGGCCCGCAGCGGCTCGTCGACCATGGCGCGCGCTGGCTGCAACTGATCGGCCCTGCCTTGCTGTTCCTCGCATTGCTCGGCCTCGCGCTGGTGCAGGTGGACGACTTCTCGCCGTTGATCCTGCTGCTGGTCTGGAGCACCGGCATGGGACTGGCCTACGCCATCGCCGCCGGCAATCGTCTGCTGTCCGCGGTGCTGGTCGGCGGCGCCTTGCTGGCGGTGGGCGCTGTGGTCTACCTGCGCGTAGTCGGCACCGATGACCTGATCCGCTGGGGCTTCTACGCCGACCGCTTCCTGGTCTGGCTCAATCCTGCCGAGCATCCGCACACCGGTCAACAGCTGCTACTGGGCGCCCGCGCCATCGGTGACGGCGGCTGGCTGGGCGCCGATCACTGGTTCGGCCTGCGCGCGCTGGGCCAGACCGCCGGCAGCGTGGTGCAAATCCCCGCTGTGCAGGACGACTTCGCGGCGTCCTTCTTCGTCAACCGCCACGGCCTGCTGGGCGGGCTGCTGCTGTGGGCCGTGCAGGCGGCCTTCCTGACCGGGATAGTATTCGCCGCCATGCAGGCCTACCACGGCGGCGCCGCCGCGCGCCACTTCCGCCAAGCCTGGCTGGGACGCTTCCGCTATTTCGCCCTGTGCGGCGGCGGCGCCTTCGTGCTGGCGCATTTCCTGCTGTCGTGGGGGACCAACCTGGCGATCTTCCCGATCATGGGGCAGCCGATGAGTTTTCTGTCTGCCGGCGGCAGCCATCTGCTGTTTTTCCTCTGCCCCCTGCTTACCTTCGTTGCGATATCTACTGAAGGAGTTTGAATCATGCCGACCTATGTTCAACACGCCGTCCTGGGGCGCATTCCGGACGTATTCAACGCCGAGGCAATCTGGCAGACGCCGGGCCTGGCGCTGTTCTCGCGCCGCCCGCTGCTGCGCGATCTGCTGGAGCGCAGCCCGCGCGAACACAAGGGCCGCGCCGCCACCCGCTGCTTCTCGCACGTGACGCTGGTGCTGCCGCAGGAAGATGTGGACGATGACTACCACCTGACCCGTGGCGCACGCGCACGTGATCTTGCCGAGACGTTGGCTGCGCTGCATCAAAAGGATTTTGGCGATCTGCTGGGCAGTGACCAGGTGCGCTACGACGTGGTCGGCGCGACGTCGCTGGCGCCGGGCGAAATCGAAGTGAAGTTCGGGCATGCCGTGTATTTGCCGGCGCCGGATGAGAAGATTTTGTACAACGTCAGCGTGTCGCGGGACAGCGCGATCTGGCATCCGGTGTGCCCGCTGTACCCGAATCAGCGTTTGGCACTGATCGGTGGCGAAGGCGCGGAGGCCAGCGCCGTGGCGCAAGGCTGGCCGTTTGGGCCGGATGCGGCGCTGCTAATTCTTAACGATGGTCCGGATGCACCGCCGGTGGTGCAGATGCGTCCCAAAGAGGCGTTCGATTGCCGCTACGATCCGCGCAGTGGCTACTACACCGTCAAATCGCTGCGCGAGCCGCAGGGCGGCCGGCTGCTGGTGAAGATTGCCCGCACCTCGGCATTCCCACTGCGACCTCGCCACCAAAGCGATACAGGTAGCGCCACGCCGGCCGTCAGTCCGGCGGTCTGGCAAAGCCGCTCCGGTGCGGGCAGCAACGCGATGGCCGGCGGCGACATTTCGCCACCCGCCGCCGAAGTCAGCGCACCGGTCCTTACTGCGGGCGGTGTCGCCAGCATGGGCATCGGCGCGGCGGCTGGCATGCGCGCGGGCCTGGCGCCACGCCCATCCGCAGACGGCGGCGGTATCGGCCTCTCCGCACGCAGCGGCGCTGGCGCCATCGACCTGACCGCCGTGCCGGCCGCCAGTCATAAGCCGGCCAACCGTGCCGGCGAAAGTGACGCGACCTATGCACCGGTCTCGCAGCAACGCGTCAGCCTCGTGGCACTGGCCTTGCCACGTCTGAGCCGCTACCGCGACACTGGCGCGCAAGCGCTGGAGCTGCCGTTTAATCAGTCGCTGGCCCTGTCGGCGGACGCGCAACCGGCCATCAGCCTGATGGTCGACGCCGCAGACGATTTATACGCCTGCACACCAGAAGGCCGCCAACGCATCGAAGCCCCCGCCACCTTCGCCCCGGTCGATACGCGCGCACTGCGCCTGCTGGCCGTCGCACCAGAAATGGCGGACCGCTACCGCGCCGTGATCTGCCTTGCCCAGCCAGTCGGCGCCGGCGTGGCAAGCGGCGTGCGCTTCACCTTCGGCCGCAACTCGCCGATGCTGGCCTCTTTGCGCCTGCTCGACTCGCCGCGCTTCCTCAAGCGCGCAGACGGCGCGGGCAACGCCAGTGCGGACCGCATCGGCCTGTCGCGCAACGCTTTCACCTTCGAAGCCACGACCAAGGGCTATACCATCGCCCGCCAGAGCGCCACGCAATCGCTGTATCACCTGGACGACAAGCTGCAATTCGTCGCCAGTATCGGCGATGCGCCTTACCAACTGCCGCATGGCCATCACCTCGTGGCAGGCCACTACGTGCTGCGTTTTGACGCCTGAGTCATCATGGAAGCCGTCAAACTCTACGCCGTTGCCGCCTTCGCTGCGGGCCTGATCGTCACGCTGTTCCTGGCCGCGTACCTGACGCCGCGCACCTGGTGGCGCCGGCCCAACGCGCGCGCGCTGCTCATTATGGTGGTCGGCGCATGGGGCTTCGGCAGCCTGATTTTGTATGCAACGCACGGCGCAGCCAGCGCCCAAGCCAGTCCATTGATCGCCGCAACCACGCCCACCGCCTTCACCGACGACAGCGCGACGGAAAGCTGGCGCAGCGCCGCCGCAGGCCACCCATTCCTCGTCCACCGCGACCTGAACCTGCGCGCCGCGCCTGGCGTGCACGCCGCCCGCCTCGCCATCGTGCCAGCCGGCGCCGAAGCCACGCCAACCGGCATGCGCAACGGCGACTGGTGGCAAATCAAAACCAGCGTCAATGGCCACGAAAACACCGGCTGGGTGAGCAGCCTGTGGCTGCGCCGGAGCGGCGAATGACGCACACGCCACCCACCGCCGCCGCCACTTTTTCGGCTAAGCTGTGGCCTTTCGCATCCCGCGCTGCGGCGCCCGCACCGATGACACGCATCACCGACCAACTCAACTTCGGCCCCACCTTGGACATCGCCGCCCGCAGCAGCGCCAGCATCAGCAAGCTGCAAGTGCCGGAAAACCAGGACAACCTGCTGCTCATCGATGCCGACGGCCGCGCCGTGCTGCTGCGCGACCAGACCGCGCAGACCACCCAGCTGCCCGACTGGCCGCAAGGCCATGTGCGCCTCGCGGTCCTCGACGGCATGGGCGGCCACGGACACGGGCGCCAAGCCGCCGAAGCCGTCGCCACCGGCCTGCTGCGCATCCCTGCCTGCACCTCGCTGGAACAACTCGGCGCGCAGCTCGACCAACTGCATCGCAAGCTGCAAGCCCACTTCAGCCGCCCGGACGACCACGACACCTTCCGCCGCCCCGGCACCACGCTCACGCTGCTGGAAATCCCGCCCGGCCGCGAACCGATGCTGTATCACGCCGGCGACTCGCGCTTGTACGAAATCACGCCGCAAAGCGCCAACCCGCTGACGGTGGACCACGTCCCCGCCACCTCCTTCGCCATGCACGGTCTGCTGGACGAACAGGAATGGTGGCAGCAAGTGCACGGCGAACACCGCGCGCAGATCGCGCAAGCCTACATCCTCGGCAACGCCTTCACCAATCCGCAAGTGCTGGACGATGGCCTGCTGCCGCTGGACGCGTCCAACCTGCCGCCCTTCCTGCGCCACCTGGCCGACCGCCGCGCCGTGCAGGTGCGCGCCGACGCCACCTACCTGCTGGCCACCGACGGTTTCTGGTCCTGCGCCCATCCGCAGCCATGGATCGCCCGCTGGCCGGCGCTGATGACGCAGCCGGCCGCCGCGCAAGCTCTGGACGCGCTGTTCAACGACTACGCCGCCAACCCGCCGCCGCAACTCCACATCGACAACCTGAGCGCCATCGTGATTCGCTTCGTTCAACCAACTGCACGGCCCCAAATGGCCAGCAATGTTGACGAAACAGCACTGCCAGCGGCACCAATTCCGTCGCATTTTTGATACCCGCACAGCCAACCTGAAAAATCGGTTGCAAAGTTTGCCAAACAGAGCGAAAACCGCATAAACTTGCGGGTATCCCATCGGTCGGTTTGTCATGAAAAAATGCAGTAATGCCCAGCACCCGCATTGCACCTTCTGGGTCATGCCTGGAACGCAAACTTGTGAAGGCGGCCACGCCCAAACGGAAGCGTCCAGTTACGATCTGCTGACTGCCTTGCGCACCACCCGTCCCGCTTCGCCGGTCACGGTGCTGGATGTCGTCCCTGCATTGACCAACACCGCCGATATTCCAGCCGCCGAACCAAACTACGCCCGCCCGCATCAACGCGCGCAGGCGCTGCGTCCGCAACTGCACATCAGCGGTTTCGACCCGCGCGCCGCCGGCGGACGCCAGACCTTGAAAATGGAACTGCGCGGCATGCCGGACGCCTGCGCGCCGCAACTCACGCTGCAACTGCAATCGGACCTGATCCCCAACGGCGCCGCGCGCCAGCACTTTGTGCGCGCGGTCGGCGGCGAATGGCGACCGGTGTTCGTCGAGTTCTCGTCGCGCGGCAAGGAGCATGGCCAGTACCAGATCAGCATCGAGCTGCTTAGCCAGCATCCCGGCATGGCGGCGCGCAAATGGGTATGCACCTTCGTCATCCTGGTGCCGCGCCTGGACGCCACGCTGACCGAAATCCACCGCATCTTCCTCAGCACCCACAAGAACGTGCGCGTGATGGCGGACGACGCCTCCATCGCCCGCGTCAGCGCGCAAGGCGGCGACAGCCTGGATATCGACGTCACCGCCCGCAACGCCGGCATCGCCCATCTGGACCTGAACGCGCCGGCTGGCAAAGTGGACCTGGGCTTCTCCACCATCGCGTGGGACGAAGACCTGATCGAAATCGACATGCCGCAAGCGGCCGCCGTGCATCCACACACCACGCGCGCCGCCTCGCTGGTCAACGCCGCACCGGAAGCCGGCGCGCAACGCCAGATCCGTTTGTTCGCGATGGAAGAATGCGTGATCGGCCGCTTTGAGCTGGTCGATCCGGAAGCGGACGTGATGCTGACCCACTACACGGCGGACGGCCAGGACACCAACGGCCTCACGCGCCGCCTGTCTGGCCGCCATGCCATCATCCGCCGTTCCGGCCTGGGATTTGAAATTGAAGATGTGTCGCGCTACGGCATCCTGCTGGATGGCGTCTGGCCGGGCAAGAATAAGCCGACCGCGCTACGTCTCGGCATGCGGATTGAATTCAGCGCCAGCATCAAGGGCATTGTCACGCTGGCGGTATCGGCCATCATGCCGCATGGCGTGATCCTGCACCGGGTCGACCATGGCGCCAATGCCGAATGCTTCTACCTGCTGGCGCCTGACGCGCATCCCGGCTATCCGGTCAAATCGTATGCCGCCGCGCCGCATGCGGCCGCGCTGCCGCTGCTGCTGCACCGCGACGGCGGCTTCTGGCACCTGGACCAGTTGACCGGCCAGGAAACCGCGCTGGCGCCGACCGTCTCGCTGGATAAACTGAGCCGCGTGCCGCGCCATACCCGCTTCGCCAGCGATCCGTATCCGGAACACTGGATCATTCGCACCGGCGCCGATGACATGTACAGCACGGTGGCGGCGAACGCACTGTCCACCGCCTGACTGTTACAACCAGCGTTTACGCCGCCGGCTTCTTGGCCGGCAGTGGAATCCAGTCCGTCTCTCCCGGCACCGGCGCAAAGCGCTGCGCTTCCCAATCTTCCGCTGCCTGCGAAATACGCTCCTTGCGCGACGAAACAAAGTTCCAGTACATGAAGCGATGGCCGTCCAGCGGCTCGCCGCCAATCACCACCAGGCGAGCTTCCGACTTGGCTTTCACGCTTTGCGGACCTTCGGTGTTCAGCAGCGCCATGGTGTGCAGCTCCAGCGGCGCGCCGTCGACTTCCAGTTCACCGCTGATCGGATAGACCGCCGCTTCCGCCGGCAGGCTATCGAGCACCAGCTCATGGCCTGCTTGCAGCACCACGTCCAGATACAGCGTCTGGCTGAAAGTCTTGACCGGTGAGGTCCGGCCGAAGGCCGAACCAATCAGCACGCGCACCTTGGCGCCGGCGATGTCCAGTTCTGGAATCTCAGCGGCTGGCGTGTGGTGGAACGCCGCAGCTTCCTCTTCATGCGCCACCGGCAGCGCGGCCCACAGTTGCAGACCATGCGTACGGTGCGGCTTGCCGATCAAATCCTTCGGCGTGCGCTCGGAATGCACGATGCCGCTGCCGGCCGTCATCCAATTGATGGCGCCAGGCTCGATGCGCTGCACCGTGCCCAGGCTGTCGCGGTGATCCATCGCGCCTTCAAACAGATACGTCACGGTGGCCAGGCCGATATGCGGATGTGGACGCACGTCATGGTCGGCATCCAGCGGCACGTCGAGCGGACCGAAATGGTCGAAGAAAATGAACGGGCCCACCGCCTGCTTGACGGCGGATGGCAGGAAGCGGCGCACCAACAGGCCGCCGCCCAGGTCTTTCTCATGGCCCTTCAGCAGATTTGTTACGCTCATGATGTTATCCCAGTACGGTAGTGATTTCGGTGGTCACGGCAGTCATCAGCTTATGGATCGGGCATTTCTCGGCCACGGCCAGCAACTCCGCGCGCTGCGCGTCGGTCAGGTCGCCGGTCAGGTGCAGCGTGGCGGTCAGACGGTAGACGCCATGACGCTCTTCCTTGTCATCGCGTTCCATCGTGACTTCCACATTCTCCAGCGGGATGTTCTTGCGCTTGGCGTACCACACCACGGTCAGCCCCTTGCAGGCGCTCAGGGATGCGTCATACAAATCGTGCGGCGACGGGCCGGCGTCACTGCCGCCCTCTTCCACCGAAATGTCGCTGGAGATGATGTGATTGCGCACATGGACGATATGGCGCATCGGCAGGGATTGATCACGCAGGGCTTTGATCGTCATTCTATGTTCCTTGTAAGCGTTAAATCAGAACCGACAATGTACACCGAATGACGGAGTTATGCTTCTGCTAAAAGCACTCATGAGGATAGCAAAATATCCAGCATGCGCTGCGGGTTCGTGACGAAATCGTGCATGATCTGGAAATGCTCGGTGTCTTCGTAATGCACACGCTTGAGTCCCGCGTCCGAGCAGTGAAAAACGTCCGCGTCGGGGTAGGCCATTAAGATCGGCGAGTGCGTGGCGATGATGAACTGAGAATTCTCATTTGCCAGTTGATGAATGCGGCTGAGCAGCGCCAGCTGGCGTTGCGGCGACAGCGCCGCCTCAGGCTCGTCCAGTATGTAAAAGCCGTTGCCGCCGAAGCGGTGCATCACCAGCGACCAGAAAGACTCGCCATGCGATTGTTCGTGGAGGGATTTTCCACCGTAGGAGTTAATCACCGGCGGTCCGAGCGCGCCTTGATCCAGCCGCTCAATTTCAGTCGCCAGATTGAAGAAACTCTCGGCCCGCAGGAAGAAGCCATCTAGCGGCTGCTTGACGCCCTTCACCAGCCGCAGATACTGATGCAGCTCCGAATGCGAGGCACGCGTATTGAAGCCGAAATTTTTGGTGCCGCCCTCCGGATTGAAACCAAAGGCAACCGCGATCGCCTCCAGCAAAGTCGATTTACCCGAGCCGTTTTCGCCGACCAGAAAAGTCACCTTCGGATGCAGCGGCAGCGTGCTCAGATGGCGAACAGCGGGCAGGCAAAACGGATAGCGATCAAACCCCGCGATCTCCTCCACCTTCAAGCGCACCTGCGACACATACTGTCTAGAGATCATACCGATTCCAGTCATATAATTCGATCAAGGATAACATCAAGCGTGAGGATTCAATGAGCAACGTAGATCCGCAATTGCTGGCCAGCTGGCTGGCGGCCCGTTCGATCGCACGCGGGCTGCCGGCACCGGTGCCGGACCGCGGCGGCCTGCGCGTGGACACCGGGCAGCCGGACGAACTACGACGCTATGTGTTCGCCAGCGCCCACCCGGGCATCACCGAGCTGGCGCGAGAAATCCATCAGCCGGGCGTGTTGATCAAAATGTGCGGCCGGCCGTCGCTATTGCAGGCGCACGTGACGCCGCGCTGGGAGCTGCACCCGGACGCCTACCTGATGACCAAAGACGCCGGACGCAACCCGGTGCCGTCACTGCCGTCGGGATTCTGGATGCAGGTGTCCACCGAAGGCAGCATCACCACCGCACGCATCTTCGCCGAAGACGACACGCTGGCCGCCAGCGGCTACGCGGTGGAACATGAAGGCGTGTTCGCCTTCGACCGCATCGCCACCGAGGCCCAGCACCAGCGCCAGGGTCTGGGCGCCGCGCTGATGGCGGCGTTGGGCACGGCGCAGCAGTCACAAGCCGCCCAGCGCGTGCTGGTGGCGACAGAGCAAGGCCGCGCGCTGTACGCGACACTAGGCTGGCGCGTGCTGTCGCCATATTCCACGGTGTCGCTACCGGCGGCCTAGCGCCCGCTCTCGGCCAAAAGTCGCAGACGGCGATTCCAAATCCTCGCTATGGCAAGGCTGATCTTAATGCCAGTGGCCAGACGGTGCGGCGCATGATGTAATTGTTACATCAGCGACCAACCAAGAAAGCGCACCATGACCACTTCAACACTTCGTTCCGCACTGGCCACCGCAACCCTGGCGCTAGGAACGTTCAGCCTTACTGCCCACGCCGCCGCACCGCTGTCGAAGATCGCCACACCTGGCTTTGCCCGCATCATGGTGGGCGACGTTGAGATCACGCCGCTGAGCGACGGCACCGCCGACCTCCCGATGGTCGACCTGCTGAAGAACGACAAAGCCAAAACCCAGGCCGCGCTGGACAAGGCGCATCTGACCACGCCCACCACCACCTCGACCAACGCCTTCCTGGTCAACACGGGCAGCAAGCTGATACTGGTCGATACCGGCAGCGGCGCGCTGTTCGGGCCTACCCTCGGCAAACTGGCCGACAACCTGAAAGCGTCCGGCTACCAGCCGGAGCAGGTCGACGACATCCTGATCACGCACTTCCACCCGGACCACGTCGGCGGTCTGGTGGTCAACGGGAAGGTCGCCTTCCCCAACGCCACCATCCACGCCGACAAACGTGACGCCGATTATTGGCTCAGCCAGGAGAACATGGCGCATGCGCCCAAGGATTTCACCGGCTTTTTCCAGGGCGCGATGACATCGCTCACACCATACGTCAAGGCTGGCAAGTTCAAGCCCTTCGAGCATAACGGCGAAGTGGTGGCCGGCATCAGCTCCCTGTCCAGCTATGGCCACACGCCGGGCCACACCTCGTACATCATCGAAAGCAAGGGCAAGAAACTCGTGATCCTCGGCGACCTGATTCACGTAGCCGCAGTGCAGTTCGACGCGCCGTCGGTGACCATCGGTTTCGACAGCGACCCAAAGCAGGCCTACGCTGCGCGCACGGCGGCGTTTTCCATGATCGCCAAAGAGAATGACCTGGTGGCGGCGGCGCACCTGCAATTCCCAGGGTTGGGCTACATCCGCGCCAACGGCAAAAGCTGGACCTGGACGCCGGCCAACTACACCCTGCGTCCCTGAGCGGGAACTAGCGCTTACGCCAGCGAAGCAAGCATCGCCGGCAGGTTGTCGATCTCAAAAGTCGGCACCGCTTCCGACACGTTTGGCAGGCGCTCGGGATTGAACCAGCAGCTGTCGATGCCGTAGCGATTGGCGCCGAGGATATCGGCATCCAGGCGGTCGCCGATGATGATCGCGTCTTCCTTGGCAAACGGGCGCGCCATGCGCGCCGCATATTCAAAGAAGCGCACATCCGGCTTGGCGTAGCCACAGGCTTCCGAGGTCGCCACGAACGAGATATGCTCGCGCAACCCTGACTTGGCGATGCGCTGGTTCTGGATCGCTTCCACCCCGTTGGTGATGATGCCCACCTCGCCCATGCCGGCCAGCGTTGCGCACAGCTGCAAGGCGCCGTCGATCAGCACCACGGTATCCGACAGCGATTCCAGGTACAGGCGGCTGGCCGCTTCCGGGTCCAGTTCCAGGCCGTTCTCGGCGAAGGTCTTGCGGAAGCGCTCGACCTTGAGGAAGTCCTTGGACACGGCGCCGGTTTCAAACGCGCGCCACAGCGCCAGGTTGATCGCCTGGTAGCCGAGGAAAAGCTGCGCGAGATCGCCGTCCATGCCCAACGCCTGCAAGGTGCGCGCAAACGACAGCTGCTCGGACGCCTTGAAGTCCAGCAGCGTGTCATCCAGGTCGAACAGGAAAAGCTTGTGCGTCATACCTTGCGCACGAATTCGGTTTTCAGGCTCATGGCGCCGAAGCCATCGATCTTGCAATCGATATCGTGATCAGAATCGACCAGGCGGATGTTCTTGACCTTGGTGCCGACTTTGACGGTGCCGCCGCCGCCCTTCAGCTTCAGGTCCTTGATGACGGTGACGGTGTCGCCGTCTTGCAGCACGTTGCCGACCGAATCGCGGTACACGCGCGGGCCATCTTCAGCCGCATCGGCAGCGCCGCCGGCCGGCCACTCGTGTGCGCACTCAGGGCACACCAGATTGGCGCCGTCTTCGTAGGTGTATTCGGAACTGCATTTAGGGCATGGTGGCAAAGCGCTCATGGATAATCCTGACTTTCAAAGTCCGGCAGTATACCTCATGCGAGCTTGCGGGCGACCCTGAAGCCGACGATGTCGTTGGCCAGCACCGCTGAAAATCCATTGCGCACGGCAGAACGCAGATAGCGCGGGTTGTACAGCCACGAGCCGCCGCGCAGCACGCGCCGCACCGCGTCGCCGCCCTCTTCCCATGCGCTGCCGTCGGCGGGCGCGCCGGCGTAGTTATCGTGCACCACGTCCTGCGTCCACTCCCACACATTGCCGTGCATGTCGAACAGGCCCCATGGATTGGGCTGGAACGCGCCGACCTTGTTGGTTCCTTGCAGGTACGTGCCGCGCTTGCCGCCGTTGTAGGTGTAATGGCCGTCGTAGTTGGCCTGCTCGGTGCTGATGGTGTCGCCGAAACTGAAGGCGGTCTTGGTGCCGGCGCGGCAGGCGTACTCCCACTCGGCCTCGGTCGGCAGGCGGTACACGTGACCGGTCTTCTGCGACAGCCAGCGCAGGTACTGCTGCGCATCCATCCAGCTAACGCCGACCACCGGGTGCTCGTCCGATTGCTTGAAGCCCGGATCGCGCCAGTCGGTATCCGACTGCGACTCCCAGCCGGTGTCCTTGACGAAGCGCCGCCACTGCCCCACCGTCACCGGGAAGCGCGCCATCGCAAACGAATGCTCGATGCCGACCCAGTGCTGCGGCAGTTCGCGGTCCAGCCAGTTCTTCTGCGCGCCGGCCTTGATGGCCAGCGCCTGTTCGTGTTCGTGAGAGCCCATCTGGAAGCGGCCGGTCGGTATCAGCACCAGGTCCGGTCCAGCGCCAGTGCCGTCAAGGAAGCGGTCGCGCAGCACGCCGTTGGCGTCAGCCACGGGTGCACTGGCGGTCATCGCCGCCACCTCCGCAGCATGGCGCTCGGCCTGCTGCTTGCGGTGGCGCTCCTGCTCCTGGCGATACGCCACTTCCGCCTTCAGCTGCGCGACCTTGCGCTGCTGTTCCTCGCGCTCGTCGCGCGCAGCCTTGGCGTCGGCCTCGCGGCGTGCCTGCAACTGCTCGCGCAGCACCTGCTTGCGGGCCTGTGCGGCGACTTCCGCTTCGGCGCGCTGCTTGGCTTCCAGCGCGCGACGCTGCACGTCCTGCCGCTGCTTGTCCACCGCTGCGGCTTCCAGTTCCGCCTTGCGGCGCGCCGCCAGTTCGGCCACCATCGCTTTGCGCTTTTCTTCGGTCTGGCGCGCCAGTTCCGCTTGCGCTACTTGTTCTTTCTGACGCTGCTGCTCGCGTGCCGCCTGTTCGCGCGCGGCTTGCGCGGCCTTTTCGGCCAGCTCCGCTTCGCTCGGGCCGGCGGCGCGGTGCAGTTCCGCCAGCAGCGCGTTCACCGATTCAGGACGGCGCTCCTGCAAATACGCAAAGCCTTCCTGCAGCACTTTCCACTGGCGCTCATTCAAGCCGCGTGGCGGCGATGGGTGGAAGTCGGCCGGCCGCATATCGTCAAACGGCATGCGGCCTTCCAGCAGCTGGTAGATCATTACCGCCACCGCATACACGTCCAGCTTGGGCGCTGGCTGGCGTTGATGCGTGCCCGCCTCCGGCGCGCGGTAGCCGGCGGTGCCGGCGTTCGGCGTCTGCAAACCCAGGCTGCTGCCGGCGCTGCGCGCGCGCGAGGCAATGCCGAAGTCCAGCAGCTTGACTTCACCCTTCTTGGTCAGGAAGACATTACCCGGCTTGATATCGCGGTGCACCAGCTTGTGCTTGTCCCATGCGTATTGCAGCGCATCGCCAATCGGCGCCAGCAGCTTGTACACCGACTCCAGCGGCAGCGGACCTTGCTCGGCCAGATACGCATCCAGATCCTGCCCCTCCAGACACTCCATGATAATGAAATAGCTGGACGTGGCGGGGTCCTGCGCCCATTCGTATACACGGACGATATGTTCATGCGCCAGCTTGCGCGCCTGTGTCGCTTCCTCGATCAGCAGCTTGGCGTGGGTGGCGCTTTGCGTCAGTTGCGGCGGCAGGATCTTCAGCGCCACCTGGTCGCTGTGGCCCAATTCCGCATGGGTGGCAAGGTCGGTCGCCAGCCACACCTGGCCCATGCCGCCCATGCCGATCAGGCGCTCCAGCCGGTAGCGGCGGTTTTGTGGACCGATTTCCTGGCCGGTCATCAGGCCCAGTTCCGTGCCCTGACGCACCGGCATCGGTGGCGGCGCAGACGCGCCAACGCCTCCGGGCGGCGCGTACTCCGCGTCCAGGATGGCGTTCTTGCGACGGTCGAACTCTTGGAGACTCAACAGACCGTCATCATGTAAGGCCCGCAGTTCGCGGATCTTGTCTCTTGCTGTTTGCATCATTACCCGAACTATACCCGTTCCCTGCTAGACGATAGGCGCGCCGCATTCGGCGCAAAATTTGTCACGTTCACGACCCGGCGGCACCACATGGCCGTTGACGCAGCGGTGCACCACAGGCGCCACCATCACCGACGGCGCGCCTGCTTGCGCCACGCCCACGCCCAACTGGCTTTGCGTGGTAAGCGCACTGGCGCTGGCGGCGTTCTGGATATTCAGCAGATCGACCTGGTGGCTGCGGTCCTTGTCCAGCTCCGTGTCGCGGTGCGCGCGTTCTTCCAGCACCCGTTCATACGCCATGCGCGCCGCTTCCACCGGCGTGACGCCATGTTCGGCCGCCACCACATGCGACAGCGCCTGGATCTGCTCTGCCGTCATGCCGCCCTGGATTTGCAGTTTCATGATCTGCGCCACCGCCTCCGCATTGGACGGCGCGGCCACGGCGGCCAGCGCCATGTCGCTCAGGCGGCCCATGGTCTCCATGCGGCGGATTTCATGGTCCTGCTCCGATTGCTGGACCGTCAACGCCGCTGTACGCTCCTGCTCAAACTTCTTCAACTCGCGCTGCCATGCGGCTTCGTGATCGCGCTGCTTGATGATCTGGCGCTGCTCTTCCACCGCCAGTTCGTCCAGCATGGCCTGTTTGGCGTTGGCTTGATTCTGGCGCGCGTGAACGCCGTCCGCCTCGATGGTGCGCAGCAGCTTTTCATACTGGGCGATCGAATCGGCCTGCGCGCCGGAGCGCTTAAGGTCTTCAATCTTCTGGTTGATCTCCGCCACCGCCACCGCATTGCTAGCGTCCTTGACGGCGTCGCCACGCAGCAGGTCACGCTGTCGCGCTAATGCCAGTTGGTCTTCCCACTCCTGCACCCGCTCGGCCTCGCGGCGACGGGCGGCATGGGCCAGCGTCATGCCCTGGATGCGGGCGGCATGGGCTTCCGCCTCGATTTGCAGCTCATGCGCCTTTTCGTCTTTTTCACGCTGGCGCAGCGCGGCCAGTTCGCTGCGCTTGTGCGATTCATCCTCGATCAGCAAGGCCTGCGCGATCTGGTTTTCAATCGACTGCTGTTTTAGCTGATGCGACAGGCGTTGCTGCGCCAACTGGCGTTGCTCGGCAGCGGTCTGCTGTAATACTTCCAGTTCGGTGCGCATGCGGATCTGCGCCAGCTGGCGAACATGATCCCAGTCAGCCTGCTCGCCCTGGCGATGCGATTTGTTCTTCGCCAGTTCGTGCTCCAGGTCCGCCAGCACGGTACCGGCGCCTTTGTCGAGAGCGACCTTGCGGGTCTTGGAATCCATTACGCGGCTATACAGCTCCACTTCGCGCGCGCGCAGGGCTTGTACGCGTTCGGCTTCCTTCAGCGTCAGCTCGGCCTTGCTGACACTGGCGTCCTGACGCAGCTCGGCGCGGCGAAAGTCGGAGTGCATCTTCTGCTCTTCGCGCCAGATGGCCTGCCATTCTTCGTCGTTATAAATCTGGTCCAGCTGCTTGACGTGCTCCAGCTGCACGTGGCGCTCATCCGCCACCAGCCACAGGGTACCGATGCGTTCACGGTTATGGTCGAATTTATCGTGACGCAGCGCGGCTGTATCCACGCCTTCCACCGCCAGGCCGTAGGTGGCCAGGCGCAGTTTGAGTGCGGCTTGCAGGCGCTCGTTCAGCTGCAGGCGCAGGTCGGCGTTGCCGGCCATCTCGCGGATCGAGCGGCTGCCGACAAATTCCGCCGCCAGTTGGCGCACGGACGGTTCCAGCAGCTCTTGCAGGTTCTGGGTGCTGACCACGCCCGGCACGGTCATGAAATGCTGGGCAAACGCCGAGACGTTTTCAATGCGGATAGCGACCGTGAAACGTGCCGATATCTTCAGGTGTTCTGCGGTATGCAGGTCGGTGAACGAAAACTCAACCGGCAGCGGCAAGGTGCGGGTGATGAGGATTTCGGCGTTCTGGTTGCGCAGCAGGTGATTCAAGCGAGTGAAGAAGCCTTCGATTTCGTATTCGCCCTGCGGCACTTCGGTGGCCTTGTCGGCCTGCAGAATGTAGGCGCGCGTGGTGGCCGGCACCCGCAGCGTCTTGGTGAAGATGCCGGACAGCGTGCTGACGCCGAAATACACGGCCAGTTCATTGTCGCCGGGGATCCAGCGGTTATCGCGCAGCACCGGCACGTTGCGCGGCGCGCCGAGCGTCAGGCCGCACTGCTTGCAGTAGCCCGACTGGTCGTCGTTTTTGTGCTCGCATCGCGGGCATTTCACGCCACCAAAACCAAACATTTGGAACATGCCAGACTCCTTCTACGATTCATCTTCCAGGCTCGCCTGCGATCTTCAGATTTTAGCAGGGCGAACGCGGTTTGCTTCTTGCGCACGGTTTAAATCATGCCAATCTTGTCGATGCAGGCCAGGCTGGCGCCTTTTTGGCGCAGCCCGGCCGCAAATCCGGGTGGCAAATGGTCTTGCCAGTCTTTAGGCAGCAGCACGCGGTCGCCGCTGTTTACTTGATTGAATATTAATTCCAGCTTGGGCTCGCGGCCGTCTACGGTGTCGACGCGGCCGGCGTGCCAGGCGCTGGAACAGCCGGTGGCGATGATGCGGCCGCGCGGCACGAACTCGCGGCCGCGTGCAAGGCGGTCGGCCATCACCAGCGCCAACTGGTAGGAGCCGCCCTGGAAGCGTGGCTGGTCGAAGCGCACTACGCTGCGCCAGCGGTTCAGGCCTTTGCCGTCGAAATGGCGGGCAGCGATGAGGGTTTGTTTAACTTCCTGTTGGGCGGTGAGGTCTAGGCCGGGCGCGGCGATGCTGTCTTCTTCCGTGGCGGCCGGCGCCTCCAGCGGGAAGACGCTGACTTCTACCCAGCCGAGGGTGTCGTTGATGCCGCCGCTGTGCAGCGGAAACCACGCGCGCACGGTGGAGATGGCGGCCGATGGATCGGCATGCCCCAGCAGCGCGCCCAGATGGGTGATTTGCAGCGAGCATTCGCCGTTGCGGGGCACGTGCGGTGCTCCGGCTGCCGGCGGCGTCATGCCAGCGGTGTGCGGCGCGGTGGTGTGGACCGTGCCGGTGACGCGGCCGGTATGCCAGGCCTCGGAGCGGCCATGCGCGGTAATGATCGCGCCCGGCTTCGCGGGATGCAGGCCGCGCACCATGCGGTCGGCGAGGACGGCGGCCAGTTCCCAGTCGCGCTCCGTCGCGGATGGCGTGATGTCCATGCTGAGCACCACTTGGTCACGGCTGTCCAGCCGCGCTTCGGTGTGACGCGCCAGGCGGACGATTTGCTGCATGTGTTCTGCTATTGCCGGCGCGTTGGGCGCCGTGCATTTGACATCGGCGCGGTTGGCACGTGGGCGGCGGCTGGCGGTGATGGTCAGCGTGCGGCCGTCGGCCAGAGTGGCGCGGCATTCGGCATTAGTGGGAACGGCGCTGGTGGAGATGGTGGTCATAGCGATGGCTCCATGCGTTCGAGCTGCGCGATGCGGCGCAGGGACAGGCCGGTTTCCAGGTTGGTGCAAATGCGGTCTGCTTCATCCAGCAGTGCAGGCCATTGCTGCGGGTCCGCCAGTTGAAGGCGGGCTAGCAGGGACCAGGCTTCGTCCAATGCGGATTGGGCGATCATGGTTTGGGCGACGCGGCGGGCCTGGCCGGCCACAGACAGCGGCTGGTCCGGCGCGGCCCACGCCAGCGACGGCATGGTGTTGACATTGAGCGCGGCCATGCCGAGGCGTAGCAGCACGGCTTGATGCTGCTGGAAGATCGGCAGGCCGTCGGGCAAAGTAAGCAACCGCAGTCCGCTGCCGAGGGCTGGCAGTTCCAGAAACAGGCGTCGCAACGCCCGCGCATCCTGCTCCGCTGTCGTGGCGGTGGCTCGGACATAAGCCGCGCCGGACGGCGTGCGACCAGCGGGCTGGCGGGACACAGCAGCATCCGAGGGTAGCGCGACGTCTGACTCGCGGCCCAGGCAAGGCGTGGCCGGAGACGCTGTTGCCGAGGTGGCGCGACTCTGTGCGCCGGGCGCATTGGTCTTCGCTTTGCCTGCGGCGGCAGCGGCGGCGGGCGTGGCAGTGTGCAGCGTGGGTTCGATGGCGGCAGGCGTGCTGACGGCTGGCGCGGCGGCCGGGGCGAGGTCTGACTGCACGGCTTTTGCGGCTTCTGTGGCGATAAAGCGCACACGTTCGGCTTCAGCGGCTTGCTGGGCGCGGGTTTGGAGGATGGTGGCGTAATCGATCTGATCGCCCAGATCAACCGGCACGCAGTCGTCCACCGTCACGCCATAGCGCGTGTACATCAGCTGATTCAACCCGGCGCGGAAAGCATGCCACTCTTCCAGCGTGGTACATGGCGGCAGCTCCAGCGCCCCTTGCGCCAACTCGGCTTGCAACGCCATTTCAACGGCCGCAGAAAAATCGGCCAGCTCCAGCCGTCCCGCCGTCTCGCTATACAAATACAAATCAAACCGCTGCTGCGTCACGCGCGGATTGGCCGCATCCACCACAAACCGCAGCCGCAAGCCCCACTCTGGCGCCGATGCAAACGGCGTCACATCCACCGTGTACGGCCCCGGATGAAAACAGAACACCGTCTCGCCCTGCTCGCAAGACACCTTGCCAGCTGCCACACGTCGCGCATGGCCGCCCGCATTAAACACCACCACCGTGCTATGCGACGGCGCGACATCACCCTCGTCGAGCCGAAGCGCGATCAATGTGGCGCCCAAACCGCCCGTATCGGCGGAGAACTTGCGGCGGCGGCTAAATAATCCCATCATCTACGGCGCTACCGGTTCGACGGCAAAGCCGGCTCCATAAAGTTGAAAGTGTTCTGCCGGCGCGGTAGCGAACGGCCAGGCGCGTTCGCACTCGCCATCCGCATCCAGCCGTCCTTGCAGCACAATCGCGCCACCGCCGTCGATCACCCGCAACTGCGGCTGATCATTCAGCAAGCGCGCTGCGAACGGCGCCTCCGCCGACAAGCTCAATATCACCTGCCAGCCGCCGTCCTGCGGCAGAAAGTGCAAGGTCCAGTGACCGTCATCGGTGACCAACGCTTCCAGCGCCTCTGTGGTCGATGCCGCGCGCAGCATGCCACGACTGCCGCTCCACACCGGATCGTTGGCGGCTTGCGGCGCTTGCGCGGCGGCGGCATAGCGCTCCAGCGACAGCTGCCGGAAACGGCGCAGCGTCAGCGGCGAGGATGACAGCGCCTGACGCTCGTTCGGCGTCAGCGCGCGCGTGCCGTTCAATGCGGCCAGCAGCGTGGTGTCGGCCAGCATCAGCCGGTCGCCAGATACGGCAGGCGACAACAGCAAGCGTTCGCGCAGTTGGGCATCCAGATTATCTTGTGTTGAGTTCAAATCATTCTCCTTCATCGCGTCCCCGCTGCTTGCAGCCTGGCGATTGCTTCATTCCGGCGCTTGCGCAGCGTCGGCATCGAAATCTGGTCCAGCGCCGCCAACTGCTGCAAGGTTGGCAACTCACCGGTGGCCGGGTCCAGCCAGGCGTCGGGATAAGTGTCGTCCGCTACGCCCAACAGTTTTTGGTACACGGCCAACCGGACCGGCAGCGATTCGTCGCGCAGCATGCGCACCGTCCAGCTGCCGGATTCCTGTGCGGCCCGCGCTACTTCCAGATAGCGGAGGGGCAGGGAAAGCCCGGCGGCGCGCGCTTGTTCGGCGGCCAGTTCGGCGGCGCTGAATGTGGCCTCGCCTTCGCGCGGGTCATCGGCAGCATAATCGTCAACATCCGCGTGAGCGTCGGCATCCGGCTCCGGCGCGGCCAGAATCTGATCTTCCTCTGCTGGCTGGCCGCTGGCTTCCGCCTGCTCGGACTCCCCGACTACGCGCCAGTAGTCCTCCAGCCACAGCGCCGCCTCGCCGGCCTCGCCCTGCCAATCCTCGGCGCGGTCCATATTGGACGACAACTCCTCATAATCGCCGATTTCCGCCATCAGCGACGCGATCTTCTCGGGACTGTTTTTCAAGCTGGCGAAGCGCTTGGACTTGGTGTGCAACGGGCCTGGCGAGCCGCCAAACTGCTCCAGCGTCTCGCTCCAGCGGATAATCCACTCGGCCTTGCAGCCGCCGATGGACTTCATCTGCCGCACCTCGATCGGCGTGCCCTCTAGCGTTCGGCCAAGAATCGCGCCAATCTGCGCGGCATGCTGCTCCCACGCCGCAAACAGGCCGGATATTTCGCGATACGCCGTATCCAGCATGCGGTAGGTGTAGATTTTATTCGGCGAACACTCCCGTCCCGTGGTCACGATGTAGTTGTCCGCATCGACCTTGTCGCGCAAGGTGGCGTACATATCGTTGACCTTCTTGCGCAGCACGCCCTCGGCGGCGGCGTCGCGCCAGAACGCGCCGCTGCGCGCATGCTCGTTTGCCATGGCGGCGACAAACGCCGTCCAGTAGGAAGGCTGCGCCTGAAGTTCGTACAGCAGGCCAAGCGATAATTCATACACGCTCTCGCCGTAGCTATTGCCCTCCGCCTCGCCGCGCGCGGTGCGGGCGCTGGCGCGCAGGCATGCGGCTACCGCATCGGTATAGGCGTCGAGCAGCGTCGCGTGCTGCCCGGGGTCGAGCACCTGGTGCATCTCAATCTGCCGGAACGCCTGCAACGAGCAGAGTCCCAACAGCTTGCGCACTTGTTCCCAGCCGTGCTCCTGATACCGGGTTCCTGGCAAGCGCATAAAGTCCTGTAATGTTGTAAATAGGGTAAATCAAAAGGCTTTTCAAGAATGCCATAAAAACGTGGTTTGCATTATCCCGTTTACAAGGCTATTTCCCCTTCTGTTCACCGTTCTGCGCTGCCAGCGTGGACAGGATGGCCGCCATAACTGGCGCCGCATGTTCGCCGCCGGTGGCGTCGGAATGGCTGACGAAGGCCGCCATCGCCAAACGGTGCGTCTGCCCGGGCAGGCTGCCCGCTTCCAGCCAGCCGGTGAACCACACCGTGGCGGTATCGTCGCCGCTTGGCGCGGTGCCGGTTTTGCCATACAGGCCGGGGCGCACGCTGGCCAGCGCCGCGCCACGGAAAGCGCCGGCGCCGGTGCCGACATCGACCACGCCTTTCATGCCGGCCTTGATGCGGTCCAGACGGATGCCCAGCGGCGGCGCGGTCTGCTGAGCGCCATCGCGGCCGTCCAGCGATAGCAGCATGCGCGGCGAGACTACCCTGCCCTGTCCCACGGCCGCCGAGGCCAGCGCCATTTGCAGCGGCGTGACCTGCATGCGCAGACCAATCGACATCTGGCGCAGTTCGTGGCGGGTGTGGATCGGGTCCATATGGGCTGGCGTGGATTGCAGCGCATCCCAGTTGCGCCAGTTGAAATCCGCCGGCAGCAGGCCGCCGTCGAGACGCTGCGCTCGCTCAAAGCCCAGCCGGTGCGCGGCGGCGACGATGGGACGCACCGAATCCAGCGCGTCCGCATCCAGCGCTTGCAGATCAGGCGCGCCGCCGTCCGGACGACCGAACAGGCTGCGGTCACTCAGCTCTCCGGACCACGCGAACCAGGTATTCAGGCTGTAGGTCAGGGCCTGCGCCAGTCCCAAACGGCCTTCCTGCGCGCGGCGGTCCAGGCTTTGTTCGCGGTAGTTGGTGATGTGGGCCAGGCGTGGATTGAGCGGATAGCTAGCGGCATCGGTCTGGAAGCCGTAGCCTCGCTGCGCCGCCATGCGGTTGATCGCTTGCAGCGGCATGCCGCCCAACAGTGTGTCGATTTGCGGGTCATTTTGTGCGGCCAGTTCCAGCCCAAGCGCGCTGACCACCTTGAACGTCGAGCCGGGACTCTGGTGTGCGCCGCCGTCGTGCTGCAATGCCGGCAGCCGCAATGGGCTGCGCGCGGGGCTGGTGCGGTCGAAGTCGCGCACCTCTGCCCAGTTGGCGGCGCTGACGTCGCCGGCTCCTGCGCCAGCAGCGGCGAGAATGTCGCCGGTTTCGGTGTCGAGGATGACGAGACCTGCGTGGCGGCCTTCTGGCGCGGGCTGGCCGCCGGCGCAGCGGCCGCCCTCCCAACGGCCGCGATGCATGGCGACGCATTCCAGCACGCGCTGGCTGAGGGCTTGCAGTGGCAAGTCCAATGTCAGCGTGGCGTCCACCGCGCCTTTCGGTGCGGGCAAGCGGGCCAGCATGCCGGCGATGCTGTTGGCGTGTTCGGTACTGACGCCAAGCAGTGGCGCCAGGCCTGCCTCCACTGCCCCTTCGCTCGGTGCGCCATCGGTCCACAACATAGTGCCGTTGCGGTCTTGCAGCCGGACCGGCGATGGCGCGCTGCTACGTGGCACGGTGTTGTCGCTTTGCGCGAGTGCTTGCCAGATCAGGCGTCCGTTCGCCACGCGCAGATGGCGGTATTTCTGGTCTTCCGGGGTGTTGAAGTCCAGTGGCTGCAAGTCCAGCTGAATGCTGCGGGCGCCGGCTTGCAGCGTCAGCGTGATGTGCTGGACGTCGTTGTTGCTGGCGCAGGCGCGGCCGCTGCAAGCTGGCGCGAATTGGGCGCTGGCGCCGGTGACGCCACTCCCTACGCGGCCGGCGATCAGCATGTGGACGACTTCGCCGCCGCTGGCGGCACGCGGCAGGTTGAGCGCGAGGTGCACCACCGGGCTACCGCCATTGCCCTCGCCGGCCTGCGACCAGCGGGCGACACGCGTCCATGGCTGCCAGCCTTGTGGCAGCGTAGCGAACAGGCGCGAGGCGGCCACCGGCATCTGGCCGGTGGTGGCAATCATGACCGGGGCGTTGCCGTTGGCGGCATTGCCGCCGGTGCTGGCGCTCCAGTCAAGCGTGAGGTTGGCCGGTGCTTTGATACGCCAGGCCAGCAGGCGACGTTCGCTGTTATAGATGTCGATTTGCTGGCGGACGTAGGCGCCGTCAGCCTGGTAGTACAAACGCTTGAAGAGTTTTTTGGTGACGGCGCCGGATGGCACCTGCTTCCAGTTGCCCAACTCTGCGGCGCGTTCGGTGCTTGGCGCGGACTGCCATTGCGGCAGGTCGCGCGGCGCGATGTCGATGGTGCCGCTGGCGGTGAGGCGGATCAGGCCCTGGGCCTGCAACGCATCGAATAGCGATTGATCTTCCAGTTCACCGGGACCGGCGCTGGGCACTTGGTACTGGCCGGGGGCGAAGTAGGCGCTGACGGCTGCGCCACGCGCGGGGAATGCGGTGACCAGCGCGGCGCTGGGGGCGGCGGAGGCAGAGATGCCGGCACCAGCGCCGGGAGCTGTGCCGGTGCTGCCAGCCGGGCGATACATCTGCACCAGCAGTTCGCCGGCCTGCGGGCACATAGCGTTGGCGCGGCGTTCGATCCGCAAGGCTGCATTGGCGCCCCACAGCAGCCAGCCTTGCTGGCGCAGCCCGACCTGGCCATTGACGCCCTGCTCGATCTGGCCGAAGCTGGCGTCGCTGAGCCAGCGGGCCTCGCCCTGGCGGGCATGCCAGCTGAGTTTCAGCGGTTCGCTTGCCGGGTCGGTATAGTCGGCGCGTCCGGTGCCTTCGATATCGATTTCCGGCATGGCATCGGCGGCGCTGGCGCGGTCGGCCACCAGCAGCACGTTGCGCAGCGAGATCTGGACATTGGCCTCCTCATTACGCGCAACCCAGCGTTTGACGTCGTCGAAGCGATAGCCCAGACGCAGCGGCAGCAGGCGCGGATCGGTCGGACCGCGCATCTGGCTGCACAGGTCCACCCGCACCGGCGGCGCGGCCTGTAGCCCTGAAACGATCAGCAGAGCGCCATCAGGATGCAGGCTGGCGTTGACGCCCGGCTGCTCAGACACGGTGAAGCCGATCCCCGGCAGCACGGCCTGATAGGCGTTGGCGGCGCGGATATTGGCGGCTGATTGCGGCGTACTGGCGGTGGACGCGGCCAGATGGCGCGCATGGCCGGCGATCAGCGCGCCGCCGCCCAGCGTGACCACCAGGCCCGCCACCACGATCCATACCACGCGCGCCGGGATCACGCGCCGGGTAGTCGGTACCGGCGACGGCGCATGGGGCGCGGATGGCGGGCGATGCGACGACACCAGCGTGACCGATGGCCGTCCGCGCAGGCCGACGCGCAGGTTGGCGCTGCGACGGCGCGCGCGGCGGCGCTCTTCCCAGGCTTGCAAAATGGTACGGATGACTCGCGGCATATGCCCCTCACGCTAGTGGACGGTATCTGCCTGCACTTAGCAGAGGGGCAAGGAAAAGCGGCCATCGCGCCAAAATGCATTTCGGGCCGCAAAACCTGCGTCCCGTCGCAATCCCGGTGCGGCTTGCAGGGGCTTGGCATACAGTGACTACATCGAAACACAGTTCAACCACCCCAAGGAGAAGATCATGAATGTCCTGAAAAACTTTGAAGCCCTGTTCGTCGTCGTTGCTGCCCTGGCCTGCTCGGCCGCCTACACCTTCGAACACCCAACGGCCGACACTACCGCCACCGCTTCCGCCTCCAACATGCAAGTTGTGGTAGTCAGCGCCAAACGCCTCACGGCAGAAGAAAAACTGCAATCGCTGCTGCAAGAACGCGCTGCTACCGTGGCTGCCAACACCACCACCAGCGCGAGCAAAATTTGAACCCGCGTTACCCCTTCGCCTGTCCGCACAGCCGCGCTGCCGCGTAACAGGCGAAGCCCTTCCGGCGATACTCTGTTCGCCATCGCACAAAATCTGCACACAGCTTTGTGTCATATGTAAAAAGTTGCATCATCCGGCACACACTCTTGCCGCAGTTGATATAGTTCTTTCCAAGCGCAGTCACAGCGCAGATAACAACGGAGGACTACATCATGATCAAGCCTATTTTTGCCACTGCCATGCTTGCGCTGAGCGCCGCAGCCTTCGCACCATCCATCGCCTCCGCACAAGTCGGCGTGAGCGTCGTGATCGGCAATGCGCCGCCTCCAGTACGATATGAAGCCGTGCCGGCACCGCGCCGCGGCTACGTCTGGGCGCCTGGCTACTGGAACTGGGACGGCCACCGCCACGCATGGCTGGGCGGTCACTGGGAACGTGAGCGCGTCGGCAGCAGCTGGCGTCCAGCGACCTGGATTCGCGATGGCGGCGGTTGGCGCTTCGATCCAGGCGGCTGGTATGTCGTCAGCGGCCCATCGCGTGGCGACTACATCACCGTCGCACCGCCGCCACCACGCTATGAAGTGATCCCTGCTCCGCGTCCAGGCTTTGTCTGGTCGCCGGGGTACTGGGACTGGCGCGGCAACCGTCATGAATGGATCGGCGGGAACTGGATCGCCGCACGTCCGGGCTATGTCTATTCGCAGCCTCGCTGGGCGCAGCGTGATGGCCACTGGTACCGCGAAGAGGCGCGCTGGGAGCGCGGCCCGAATGGCGATCGCGATCATGACGGCATTCCGAACCGATACGACCGTCACGATGGCCGCAACGACCATCGGGGCGATAACCGTGGACGTGGTGACCGCGATCATGACGGCGTTCCCAACCGCTATGACCGCGACCGCGATGGCGACGGCGTCCCTAATCGCTACGACAACCATCCCGACAACCGTCGTCGCGATTGATGAGCAATACAGGGTTTGACACGCTGGCCACGGCCGCCTTCAAAGGCGAGCGCGTGGCCGCGCGCCGTTTGGCGGCACGCATGCAGTTGAGCGAGGCGCAGGCCTTGTTGCAGGTGCTGACCTTGGCCGCCGGTGCGCTGGGACTGGCGCATCTTCTCGCCGAGCGCGAGACCTTGCGCTTGCGTGATGCAGAACGTCGCCAGTCCAGGCAAGCAGCTCACGCGCACAAGCTGGCGGTGCGCAAGGCGGGCATGCAGCCTTCTGCGGCAGCATGGCGCGGCTGGTTTGACGGCTCGGCGCATCCGAATCCAGGCCAGATCGGCATTGGCGCCCTGCTCTGCGGCCCGGATGGCCAACGCGTGGAAATCAGCCGCCGCGCGGGATATGGCAACAGCAGCGAAGCGGAATACCTGGCGCTGACGGCGTTGCTGGAAGCAGCGCGCGACCATGGCGCGCATGGCCTGCTGGTCTACGGCGACAGCCAGGTGGTGGTCAACGACGTGAATTTCGGCGCAGCACGCGGCGCCAAGGGGCTGGAAGAACATCGCGCGCACGTGGTCTCGCTGATGGCAGCGCTGGGCGAGGTCCAACTACGCTGGCTGCCGCGCCACCGCAACGGTGATGCGGACCGGCTGTCGCAGCAAGCGATTGACCGATCAGCCCACGCTACGTCGCAGCCTTAGTCAGCGCAACGCTTTCAAACGGTCGGCTGCATGACCGTTCTTCGGATCGAGGTCCAGCGATTTCTGGTAGCTGGCGATGGCGGCGGGCTTGTTGTCTAGTGCTTCGTAGCCCTCGGCCAGGCTGTCGTGCAGGTTGCTGGCGTTCGGGTATAGCGAGACGCCCAGTTTGAATATCTCCACGCCGGCCGCCTGTTTATCGGAGCGCAGCAGTTCGTAGCCCCAGGCGTTGAGGTCGGACTCGGATAAGACGAAAGTGCTGTCGCGGCCATGCAGCGCCGTGTAGACATCCACCGCGTGATCGAAGCCGCGCTTTGCCAGTTCGGTGGCGAAGCCGGCACGCGTGGCCACCGGACCAACGTCGGCTGCGCGCGGTTCGTACAAGGTCATATGGCGCGGGGCGCCGTTCTGCGTCGGCGAGCGCTGGACGAAGGCCAGGCCGGCCGCGTCGTTCTTCAGATAGGCATCGACAAACGCCAGCATGTAGCGCGCGGTCCAGTAGTAGGCCTGCTCCACTTCCTCGCGGGTGTATTCGTCAAAATGCGACGGCGGCTGGAACCGCAAGGCTTCCGGCGAAAAGTCCACGTGCACCATCGGCTGCATCACCACCTGGTATAGCTGCATGTGGCGCGCTGCGTTCAGCAGGCTGAATGAGCTCTCGATACCGCGCTTGTTAAGCTCCGAAATGGTGGCCAGCTTGCGCGAAATGTACAGCCACGGAATCGTCAGGCGCGACACCGGCAGCATCTTGGTCAGATCCGGCTCGCGCGTTCCATCCAGGCTGATGACGGCGGAAATACGATTGTCGGCGGCCGCCGCAAAAAGATTGGTCATGCCGCCCCAGCTCCAGCCGGCCGCCGCGATATGGGCGGTGTCGGCAAACGGCAGCGTGTGCGCATAAGAGACGAGGAAACTGATGTCGCGCGCCTGCGTTTCAGCACCTTCGCGATCGACCGTCATCAGGTAACTGCGCGTGCCTAGGTTGCGGCTGACGATTACCACATAGCCATGGCTGGCCAGATACTCGCCGACATCAGCCGCTTCGTGCGCGGGACTGCCGCCGCCTGGCGCATACACCACCACCGGATATTTCCCCGCCAGCGGCGCAGCGTCGCGCACCGCCCACATGCGCTGGGCAAATTTGGCCTTGGCCTGCGTTTCGCCGATGGCCGCAACGGCCGACTTAAGTTGGTTCGCCACGAAGGCGTCCACCTCGGATTTGGCGCGGCCGTAATCGATGTCGGTCGCCTCGGTACGGATATAGTCGGAATAAGGGATGCGCGTGCCGGCATTGGACGCGGCGGGATACCAGATCAGCGTCTGCACCGGCCGGGCGCGTTCGCCGGTGAATGGCTGGCCGTTGACGACATCGTTTTTCTCGCGATAGCTGCGCGAATAATCGTATTGCTGAACGAGGCGGAAGCCGACGCTGTGCGGCCCCCGTTCAAGATTGGCAAAGCCAGTTTCGGCCTGGACCAACGGCGCCAGGGCCGCCAATAACATCAATAACAGATATCGCATCACACTCCCACGCACATAGCCAAAAAGGCAATGCTACGTGAAAAGTTCAGACGCTGCGAGTGATTTGTAGCTGCGGACGGGCAGGACGCGCATGCGACAGGCGCGGCGTGCCATCGACCTTGAATACGCTGACGGCATGCGCCAGCGCGGCGGCCTGCTGCTGCATCGATTCCGCCGCAGCCGCAGCCTGTTCCACCAGCGCCGCGTTCTGCTGCGTCACCGCGTCCATCGAACCGATGGCCTGATTCACCTCGTTGATGCCGGCGCTTTGTTCGCTGCTGGCGGCGGTAATTTCCGAGATCATGTCGCTGACCTTGTGCACGCTGGCGACGATTTCGTCCATCGTCACGCCGGCATCGGCCACCAGTTTGCTGCCCTGGTTGACCTTCTCCACCGAGTCGCCGATCAACGCCTTGATTTCCTTGGCGGCCGAGGCGGAACGCTGCGCCAGATTGCGCACTTCCGACGCCACTACCGCAAAACCACGGCCCTGCTCACCGGCGCGTGCAGCTTCCACCGCTGCATTCAGCGCCAGGATATTGGTCTGGAAGGCGATACCGTCGATTACCGCGATGATGTCGACGATCTTGCTGGACGACTGGTTGATCGAATCCATGGTGCCCACCACTTGCGCGACCACGGCGCCGCCCTTCACTGCCACCTGCGCGGCCGATGCGGCCAGCTGGTTAGCCTGGCGCGCATTGTCGGCGTTGTGCTTGACGGTGGAAGTCAGTTCTTCCATCGATGACGCGGTTTCTTCCAGCGCGCCGGCTTGCTGCTCGGTGCGGCGCGACAGGTCCTGGTTACCCTGTGCGATTTCGCTCGACGAGGTGGTGATGTGATCGGTGCCCGAGCGGACTTCGGTGACGATGCCCAGCAGGCTGGCGTTCATGTCTTTCAATGCCGTCAGCAGCTGGCCGGTTTCGTCCTTGGCGCTGTCGTCGATATGGCCGGTCAGGTCGCCGCTGGCGACGCGGCGCGCTGCCACTACCGCCTCTTGCAGCGGACGGACGATGCCGGTGGTCAGCAGCCAGGCGCTGGTGGCGCCGAACGCCAGCACCAGCGCCGCCAGAATGAACAGCAAACGACGGCTGCTGTTGGCGATTTCTTCGATGTGCACTGCGGCAGCGTCAATCTTGGCGCGCTGCATTTTGAGCAGTTCGACGATCAATTCCTGATACTTGGCCGTGCCTGGCTTGAAAACGTTTTCAAAAATCTTCGTTGCTTCGTCCAACTCACCGGCGGTTTTCAGCTTGTTGATCTGGTCGCGCGACGACAGGTACACCTTGCGCTGCTCGCCGATGCGGGTGAACAGGGCTTTTTCATCGTCATCGCTGATCAGCGTTTCGATTTTTTTCTGCAGTTCGCCGGAAGCGGCGGAAGAAGCCTTGGACTCCTCGGCGAAGTAGGCGCCCAGCGACGGATCGCTGCTACGGGCAATGGCGGTGGTGCGGCGGATGCCGCTGTCGATCTTGCCGGACCAGTCGGAGATCATGCGCTCCTTGGCCAGCGGGTTCTGCATCATTTCGCTGGTGGCCGAGGCCACGCCTTGCAGCCGCCACACGCTGATGCCGGTAATCAGCATCGCAAACGCCAGGATAATCGTGAAGCCCAACGCCAGGCGTTTGCCGATACTGATATTCGCCAACATATTCATTCTTGCACCTACCTCTCAGAGTAAACCAAAAACAAAACTACGGGATCAGCATCGGGTCAGGCCCGGCGTGATGTGCGCAAGCTTAGGCCGCCAGCGCGGTGCTTTCGATCAGGCCCATATCGGCGCTGGACATCAGCTTGTCGATATCGACCAGGATCAGCATACGCTCATCGATGGTGCCGAGGCCGACGATGTGGTCGGTATTCAGTGCCGAGCCGATTTCCGGCGCCGGTTTGATTTGCTCAGGCAGCAGCGTGGTCACGTCCGACACGCGATCGACCACCATGCCGACCACGCGGTGGCCGATGTTGAGGATGATGACCACGGTGAACTGGTCATAGGTCGGGGTGCCCAGATTGAATTTGATACGCATATCGACGATCGGCACGATGATGCCGCGCAGATTGACCACGCCCTTGACGAAGCCCGGCGCGTTGGCGATGCGGGTTGGCGTTTCGTAGCTGCGGATCTCGCTTACTTTTTGAATATCAATGCCGTACTCTTCCTGGCCCAGGGTAAAGGCCAGGTACTCGCCGGCGGTCGAGGACGTCGCGTGCAATTCGCTTACGTTAGACATGGGTTTTCCTTCTATGCGATAGTGACTATGCGTAATGTTACCGCAAGTCAAGATCAATAGCACCAAATAAATGCGGCACGGCAACAAAATAAACTTAATGCAATTCTCAGATTGACAATTCCACTACAGTTTTTCTCCTGCACAAGGTTCGGCAAGCCTGTATCATTTACACAAAATCGACCAAACACTCCGGGAGACCGATGAATAGCTTGCTTACTGGTTGGCACCCGCGCCTGGTCGCCCTGGCCGCTGCGGCACAGGGCGTGGATGGCGCCCACGATACCAACCATCTGCACCGCGTATGGCGCAACGCCAGCCTGCTGCTGAATGATTACCCCGAGGCCGATGCGCTGGTGGTGCTGGCCGGCTGTTATCTGCATGACTTGGTCAACCTGCAAAAAAATGACCCCGAACGCCATCTGGCGTCGCGCAAGGCGGCGCTGCTGGCCAGCCGCCAGCTGGCCGAGCTGGACTTCCCGCCCAATAAACTGGCCGGCGTCGCCCACGCCATCGAAAGTCACAGTTTTTCCGCCGGCATCCGCGCCGAAACCATCGAAGCCAAAATCGTGCAGGACGCCGACCGGCTGGATGCACTGGGCGCGGTTGGCCTGGCGCGGTTGTTCTACACCGCCGGCCGCATGGATTCGGCGCTGGCGCATCCAGACGATCCGATGGCGCTGCACCGCGACCTGGATGACAAGGCGTACGCGCTGGACCATATCGACACTAAGCTGGCCACCCTGCCTGGCACCATGCAGACCACCGCAGGCCGCCGCCTGGCGGACAACCGGCTGAATGAATTGATCGCCTTCCGCGACAGCTTTATCGCCGAATGGGCCGCCAGCCCGGCCGCGCCGTAACCGACCCTCGCCCACCTCCCCTACATGACCACCACCGACACCTCGGCAGCGGCGCCGCTGCCGGTACCGGGCAAGCCGCCGGGTAATCTGAACTTTGTCCTGATCTGCGTTTTCATCGATATGCTGGGCATCGGCCTGATTGTGCCGGTGTTGCCGGTGCTGGTCGGCGAATTCACCGGCACGCGCGACAACCAGGCTTACTGGTATGGCGTGATGAGCGCGGTGTTCGGTTTGATGCAGTTCCTGTTCATGCCGATGCTCGGCGCGATCAGCGACCGCGTCGGCCGCCGTCCGGTGCTGCTGTATTCGATGGCCGGCATGAGCATCAACTTCCTGACCACGGCGTGGGCGCCCAACCTGGCCTGCCTGTTCATCGGCCGCGTGATCGGCGGCATGTCGTCGGCCAGCATGTCGGTGGCGTCGGCGTACGCGTCGGATATCTCGACGCCGGAGAACCGCGCCAAGAGCTTCGGCAAGATCGGCGCGGCGTTCGGTCTGGGCTTTATTTGCGGGCCGATGCTGGGCGGGCTACTGGGCACGGTCGATTTGCACCTGCCGTTCTATGTGGCCGGCGCGCTGTCGGCCGCCAATCTGGTGTACGGCTATCTGATGGTGCCGGAATCGCTGCCGGCGGCCCGCCGCGCGCCGTTCAAGCTCTCCAAGATCAATCCACTGGCGGCACTGGCCAAGCTGGTGCGCCGCACCGACATCCGCGGCCTGGTCGTGACTTACACGCTGGTGACGCTGGCGGCGATGATGCTGCAAACCACCTGGGTGCTGTACACCACCTTCCGCTTCAACTGGACGCCGGGCCAGAATGGCGCGGCGCTGTTCTGCGTCGGCCTGACGGCGGCCGTGGTGCAAGCCGGCCTGCTCGGCCTCCTGATCAAGCGCTTCGGCGAGGTGCGGCTGGCGCAGCTGGGCATGGTCTCCGGCACGGTCACCTATCTGCTGTATGGCCTGGCCACGCAGGGCTGGATGATGTATGTGCTGATCGTCTGCAATGTGCTGTCGTTTGCGATTGGCCCGGCGCTGCAGAGCATCATCTCCAAACACACGCCGGCCGACGAGCAAGGCGAATTAATGGGATCGCTGCAATCGATCAGCAGCGTGGGCGTGATCATCATGCCGCTGCTGGGTTCCGCGATTCTTGGAGAAGTCAGCCACCTGCCGGCCGGCGACTGGCGCGTGGGCAGCACCTTCTATCTGTGCGCGGCCATGCAGGCGATGGCGGTGCTGGTGGCGCAGCGCTACTTCGGCAAGCACAAGGCGGAGGAAGCATGAAGCTGCGTTTATTGATGGCGGCGTGCGCCGTCAGCCTGGCATTTGCCTCACACAGCGCCGGCGCCACCGGCTGTTCGCGCGAGATCTCGGTGCCGGTATCAGCCAACGGCGCCAGCGTCATCATCGACGGCGCCCATGTGAAGGGCATTTATCCGGATCTGCTGCGCGGCCTTGGGCAGAAGATCGGCTGCAGCTTCGTGTTCACCGTGGTGCCGCGCGCGCGCCAGGTGGCAATGTTCAAGAACGGCACGGCGGACGTGCTGGCGCCGGCCTCGCGCACGCAGGATCGCGACCAGATGGGCACCTTCATCCCGATGATCAATCACCGTCCGATGCTGATTTCGGTGAGTAGCGGCCGCGCGCCGATCCCCGACCTGCCGGACCTGCTGGCGCGGCGCGAATTACGCGTGGCCGTGGTGCGCGGCTTTGATTATGGCGAGAAGTATTCGGCGCTGCTCACCGAGCTGCAAAAACAGGGCCGCCTGTTCGTGGAGGTGGACGTGATTGCGGTGGCGCGGCTGCTGCATGCGGGTTCGGCCGACGTCACCATCATGGGGCCAACGCTGATGGCTGGCGCGATTCGCCGTGAGCAGCGCGTGCACGGCTTGCAGGAGCGGCTGAAGATGGAGACCATTCCGGAGCTGCCGTGGAGCCAGAGCGGCGCTTACATCTCCAACGCGCTCAAACCGGAAGACCTGGCCATCCTGCGCGAGGCGCTGGAGAAAGCCGGCAAATCCAATCAGGTGATGGATGGTTACCGGCACTACTTCCGCACCGACCTGCTGTCCGACAGCGTGCGTCCGCGTTAATGTGCCGCCAGCCGGCCGATAAATTCGCAGTAGGCCGGCTGCACCATCGCATTGGTCAGCACATCGTTATGGCCGGCGCCCGGCACCAGCAGCAGCCGTTTGGACGATGACGGCAGCGCCGCGTACACCTGCTTCGCCAGGCGCGGCGGCGTGGTGTTATCAGCCTCCCCTTCCAGCACCAGCGCCGGTCCGGCGTAGCCCGCTGCCGCCGCTACGTTGTCGATATCCTGCAATTCCGGGCTGATCTCCAGCCGCACGAACGGCCACGCATACCATGGCAGCATGGCGTTGCCCCAGTCGCGCGCGTTGGTGGTGGTCGATTCCAGTATCAGGCCCCGCGCGGCGGGACGCTGCTGCGCCACGTAGGCGGCGACGAAACTGCCGAGCGATTGCCCATGCAGCACTACTTGGCCGGGACGGCGCGCGTTGACGTCGTCGAAGATCCGCAGCGCGTCGCTCTTCAGCGTGGCGATGGTTGGCACGCCCTTGCTGCGGCCATAGCCGCGATAGTCGAAGATGGTGACGTCGGCGCCACATGGCGCGATCGCGCCCAGCACCTCCGCGCCGTGCTGGTCGAGATGGAAGCTGTTGCCGCCGAAGTACAGCACCGTCAGCGCATTGCCGGGACGGGTGGCCGAGATCCCGTGCAGTTCCGCATCCGCAGCCGGCAGCGAGACTTTATCGAGCTGCCAGGCTGGTGCGCTGGTGCTGTCGAGGGTGTGAGACGGCGGTGCATCGCCGGGTTTGTCGGCGCGCAGGATATTCCGCTCCCCTACCTGCATCGCACATCCGGACAACATCAACACGATTACCGCCAGCCATGCTTGCCTCATTTCCCGCTCCTGTTTTTAAATGTACAATTCAATATACAACAACAAAAACTTACTGTAAAACGATAAATTTATGAAAATCTCACTGATCCGCACTTTCCTGTGGCTGTGCGTTGCCGTGCAGGCGGCGTTCTTTGTGTTTGCGTGGACCACGTTTGCGCCGGCGATCGGCAGCATGACCATCGAGATCACGGCGGAAGGCGTCAGCACGGCGGCCAAGCTGGCGATGTCGCCGTCGCAGCGGGCACTGGGTGCGGCGCTGGCGGCCCTGCCGCTGCTGGTGATGGGCTATGGTTTGTGGCGGCTGGACCGGTTGCTGCTGAATTTCCGGCGTCAGGATTTGTTCACGGCGCAATCGGTAAGCCATCTGCGCGCGTTCGCCGGCGCCACGCTGGCGTCAACGCTGCTGACGATTGCCGAACCGCCGGTGCGGACGCTGGCGTTCTGGCTGATGGCGGGCGGCGACCGGCATGTGTCGGTGGGGGTGCGGTCGGAGCAGATCATCCTGCTGCTGGTGTGTGGACTGTTTTATCTGGTCACGCGACTGATGCAGGAAGGCAGCCGTCTGGCGGCGGAGAATGAGGCGTTCATCTGATGGCCATCGTGATCAATCTCGACCTGATGCTGGCCAAGCGCAAGGTCAAGTCGCGCGAGCTGGCAGCGTATGTGGGCATTACGGAGCAAAACCTGTCGCTGCTCAAATCCGGCAAAGTCAAAGGCATACGTTTTTCCACACTGGAAAAAATCTGCGAGCGGCTGGACTGCCAGCCAGGCGACATCCTGGAGCGCACGCCGGGGCCGGACAACGACGATGCAGCTAGTGCAGAAGTTTGAACAGTACCGCCGTCACACCGGACTGCACAAGCATAAGACCAACCATCCACTGAATGATTTCGAACTTTAATTGCACCAAGCGCATATCCAGATAGTCTTTAGTTACCAGGTGCATATCGATGAGATGAAGCAACGCCACCGTAAGCGCTTTTGCCTGTTTTTGGGAGAAGTGGCCTTCCACCAAAGTATCCATGAACGTTACCGTATCAAAGTTGTTCGACATGTTGTTCTCCTTTTTGGTTTAGACCGCCTTCCGCGCAAAAGAGTTCCGAACTTGACAGACCGCCACCAAACTGCAACCATACGGCCATGATTTTTTATGCCCCGCCTCACACCCGCACGTATTGGCGCCGCTCTTAGCGAGCGCGGCCACTGTACAACCATAGTGATGTGATATTTTTATCAACGCCGCCCTAGTCTGGTGGCGTTTTTGTATCCGCTCACCGGACCGGGGCAACGTAAAGGAACCCTGATGAGTCTGCCTGAACTGCCACAAACCGACGCCGCCGAAGTCTCCTCGGTCGCCACCGCACCCAAGGGTCCGCAAATCATCCTGACCGGCGACCGTCCAACCGGCCCGCTGCACCTCGGCCACTTCGTCGGCAGCCTGCGCAACCGCGTGGAATACCAGCACCAATTCAAGCAATTCATCATGCTGGCCGACTCGCAAGCGTTGACCGACAATATGGACGACACCAATAAGGTGCACCGCAACGTGGTCGAAGTGGCGCTGGATTACCTGGCAGTCGGCATCGACCCGGCCAAGTCGACCATCCTGATCCAGTCGCAGATTCCGGAGCTCGCCGAGCTGACCTTTTATTACCTGAACATGGTCACCGTGGCGCGCCTGGAGCGCAACCCGACCGTCAAGACCGAAATCGCCCTGCGCGGCTTCGAGCGCGATATTCCGGCCGGCTTCCTGACCTACCCCGCCTCGCAAGCCGCCGACATCTCGGCCTTCAAGGCCACGCTGGTGCCGGTCGGCGAAGACCAGATTCCGATGATCGAACAGACCAACGAAATCGTGCGCCGCTTCAATCGCATCGTGAATAAAGACATCCTGGTCGAGTGCAAGGCGCTGGTGCCGGACATTGGCCGCTTGCCGGGCATCGACGGCAAAGCCAAGATGAGTAAATCGCTGGGCAACACCATCAACCTGGGTGCCACCGCCGCCGAGATCACCGCCGCCGTCAAGAAGGTCTACACCGACCCGCTGCACCTGCGCGTGGAAGATCCAGGCCACCTGGAAGGCAACGTCGCCTTCATCTACCTCGACGCCTTCGATCCGGAAAAAGACAAGCTGGAAGAAATGAAAGCCCACTACGTGCGCGGCGGCCTGGGCGATTCGATCGTCAAGAAACGCCTGGAAGTGGTGCTGCAGGAACTGCTGGCGCCAATCCGCGCCCGCCGCGAAGCGCTGGAGAAAGACAAGGGCTACATCATGCAGTTGCTGAAGGAAGGCACCATGCACGCCCGTGAAGTGGCCGCCAAAACCGCCGACGAAGTCAAGGCCGCCCTCGGCCTGAGCTACTTCTGAACACACCGGCGCTGAACTGGCTGTGGCTGGCGTCGTTCTATGGCGTCGCCAGCGTGGCCTGTTTCATCGCCTACGCCATCGACAAATCGGCGGCCATCCACCAGCGCCGCCGCATTCCTGAACGCACCTTGCTGTTGCTGGGCCTGGGTTGCGGCTGGCCGGGCGGACTGCTGGCGCAGCGCTGGCTGCGGCATAAGACGGTCAAGACTTCTTTCCAGGTCGCCTACTGGGGCAGCGTGGTGCTGAACGTCGCCGCCGTGGGCTGGCTCTCTACTCTCAACTAAGGAATCCGACGATGCTGCAAGGCGTGTTGTGTGGTTTGCTGGCAGGCGCCATGTGGGGCATGGTGTTTGTGGCGCCGGAATTCCTGCGCGCGTTCACGCCGCTGGAAATGGCGTGCGGGCGCTACATCTGCTACGGCCTGATCGCCGCCGCCGTGATGTCGACGCGGCTGCCGAAACTGCTGCGCAGGCTGGACCGCGGCGACATCATCGCCATGATCAAGCACGCGCTGGCCGGCAACATCGTCTACTACATGCTGCTTGCGCTAGGCGTCAAGCTGGCCGGCGTGGCGGCGACGTCGCTGATCATCGGCGTGCTGCCGATCTCGGTCACGCTGGTGGGGCACAAGGACCACGGCTCGGTGCCGCTCAGGCAGCTGACCTGGCCGCTGCTGCTGGTAGCGGCGGGCATCGCCTGCATCAATATCGACGTCTTCACGCATGATGTCGGGAATGGCCTGCCGCTCGCCAGCAAGCTGCTCGGCGTGCTGTGTGCGACGGTCGCGCTGACGTGCTGGACCTGGTACTCGGTCGATAACGCCCGCTATCTGAAGCGTAATCCGCATTTCAGCAGCGGCGAGTGGTCGGCCTTGTATGGCGTGTCCAGCGGACTGATCGCGCTGGTGATTGCGCTGGTGGGCCTGGTGTTCTTCCATGGCCAAGTGACCGGCGCCGGCGCAGTGGCTAGCGGGCGTGACTGGGGACTGTTCTGGATCGTCAGCGCGGTAATTGCGCTGGGAGCGTCGGCGGTCGGCAACCATCTGTGGAATATCGCCAGCCGCAAGGTGCCGCTTACCTTGTCCGGCCAGTTGATCCTGTTTGAAACGCTGTTCGCGCTGCTGTATGGATTTATCTACAAGCAGCAGTGGCCGCGCGGGCTGGAGATTGCCGCCATGGTGCTGCTGATCGCGGGCGTGATGTGGTCGGTACGCATCCATGCGCTGGATGACGCCAGCGAGGCGCACGCCGGCTGATCAGTTATCGAGCAGACCGTTTTCGCTGAGCACGTCCTGCACCAGTTCCAGCCGCAGCACGGGATTTTCCTGTAGCAGCAGACGCTGCTTTTCCTCCAGGTCCAGCCGCAGCAGTTCGCACCAGCGGTTGGCGACCCAGCCGGCTTCGTCCAGCCGGTACGGCGGCGCCAGCGACATATTCGCGGTGGAAATCTGTTTCTTTTGCAGAGAACGGATCAAGGCGCCTAGCGCGTTGGCGACGTCCTGCTGTTCGCTTGGGATGGGTACCACCATGTCTTCTGCCACCTCTTCCACCTCGGCCATCCACAGGCCGTGCTTCAGTTGCTCGGCGGATTTCACCTGGAAGCGCGTGGTGCCGATGCAGGAAATCTGCAATAGCCCCGGCAGCGGCGCCGCCCAGTCCAGGATGCGCGCCATGGTGCCGCAGGCGGACAAGGTCTCGTGCTGCTCCGGCAAACGCACCTCGCTCCCATCCAGCAGCGAGACCACGCCGAACTCTTCGCCCTTGGCGATGCAGCGCTTGACCAGGTCCAGATAACGCACTTCGAACACCTGCAAAGGCAAATGCCCGTCAGGAAACAGGATGGTCTTCAGCGGAAACAATGGAATAGATGGCATTTCGCAATCATCTCACGAAATGGCCGGGCTCGGCTCATTGCCGACGGAAAATCATGCCGCCTTTCATGACAAAACGCACCTTGCGCAGCGCGCCGATATCCTGCGTTGGATCGCCCTCGACCGCCACCAGATCAGCCAGGTAGCCGGCACTGATCTGGCCCAGCGTGGCGGACTGGTCCAGCACCGCTGCGTTGACCACCGTGGCGGCGCGCAAGGCCTCGACCGGCGTCATGCCCAGCCGCACCAGCCACTCCAGCTCCCGCGCGTTGTCGCCGTGGGCGAACACGCCGACATCGCTGCCGTTGCCGATGGTCACGCCCTGCTGTCGCGCCAGCGCGAAGGCGCGCGCAGCTGCCTGCATAGAGGGCGTCGCAGGCCCGCCACGCTGGTATTTCTGGAAGTATTCGCTGGTGGCTTCCGGCGCAGTCAGCGTGGGGAAATACGCGACGTGGCGCTCGGCCATCAGCTTGAAGGTGGCGGCGCTGCCACCGTAACCATGCTCGATGGTATCGACGCCGGCCAGCGTGGCGCGCCGCATGCCTTCGTCGGTACTGGCGTGGGCCGCCACCTTGCGGCCGGACTCATGCGCGGTTTGCACCAGCGCGTTCAGCTCGGTCTGGTTGAAGGTGGCGTGAGAACTACCGTCGGCGCCGGTGCGATAGTCGGCGTAGACCTTGATCCAGTCAGCACCGCGCGCGCCCTGCTCGCGCACCGCTTTGACGACTTCATCCACGCCACTGGCTTCCTGCGCGCCTTTGGGCAAATCAACATCGTCGCGATAGCTGCGCGGCGACGGTCCGTAACTGCCGCTGGCGACAATCGCGCGCGTGGCGATAAATAAGCGCGGACCGGGAATCACGCCGTCATTAATCGCTTTTTTAATAGCGACATCGGCATACAGCGCGCCTTCGGTACCCAGATCGCGCAAGGTGGTGAATCCGGCTTGTAATGTGGCGGCGGCGTGGCGGCTGGCCAACAAGGTACGGTATTCGACTGATTCCTTTAAGACCTGATCGTCCCACGAAGTCTCGTTATATGGATGCAGTAGCACATGCGAGTGCAAATCCATTAATCCGGGGATCAGTGTGGTGTCTGGCAAGTTGATACGCTCGGCGCCGACCGGTATTTTGATTGTTTCTATCGAACCGACTGCTGCAATCTTGCTATCGGTGATAAGCACGGCCCAATTGGCGTGCGGCGCACCGTTACCGGTCCACACCCGCGCGGGCGTTAACAAGGTATCGGCCGCTTGTGCGGCAGGCGAGAATAGCCCTATTAAGACGGAGAATAATACGGCGAGACGGCTACGCTTCATGGAGTGCGCCCGAAAAAGAAAAAAGCTGGTACTGGGTTTATGCGGTATAAACCCCGACTACCAGCTTTTGCTGAGGAATTACTTAATCAGATAATCTTCTTTTTTCTTGCCTTCGAGCCATTTCGGCGCGCGGCCACGGCCGGTCCAGGTCTGGCCGGTCGCGTCGTCACGGTACTTGGTTGGCACAGGAGCGCGTGGTTTCGAGACCTTGGCCTTGGCGGTAGCGCCCAGGTCGGCGATGGTCAGACCATAATCGCGCATGATGGTGGCGATTTGTTCTTTAGCTTTGGTAATTTCGTCCTTGCGGGCGGTCTCAGCCAGATTTTCCAGTTCAGCAATCTTGGCTTTGTATTCCTGGTAAGTCGTCATCTTATTTCCTTGTTGATCGATGGGGCAGTTTTAAAAACCACAAGTGACAATGTGTGAGATTTGATAGGCGCAATTTACCATAACTTTGCTGAGATACTCCAGATATATCCTAACAAATACCAATATAGCGATAAAAAAGGATATTTTCCACCACTGTTTGGGGAATATAAATGTCGCGTCATTCACACAGTGGCCGCAACTGTATCCCATCCGCCACCACTTTCCGGATTAAATTGGCCAGCCGGCAGGTGCCGGGACCGGCTAATTCCGGATTGGCCACTACCAGCGATAAGGACAATTTACGCCGCTGGCCGACGCGTAATGGCAAAGGCTTGAGCAAGCCCTGCTCCAGTTGTTGTTTGATCTTATGCTCGGCCAGCCAGCCAAAGCCGATGCCATTACAAATCATTTCCATCCGCGTGTGCGGACTGGTAACACTCCAGCGCTGATTGGCATTTAGCCAGCCATGATCGCGCGGATTCAATGTGCCGGAATCGCGCACCACGATTTGCAGGTTGCGACTTAAATCATCGAGTTCCAGTTCTCGCCCCAGCGCATGGAGAGGATGACAGGGATGGGCGACCGCGACAAACTCAATATCCATCAGCGCATCGCCGAGGAAGCCGGACGGAATGCGACTGACGATCGCCAGGTCGACGCGTTTCTCCAGCAACGCGTCTTCCGAGCCGGACAGCACCGTTTCTTCCAGATTGACGACCGTGTGCCGCGCCCAAGGCTCGAACTCGCGCAGCACCTTGACCAGCAGTTCGACCGGAAACAGGCTATCCACCGCGATACTGACTTGCGGTTCCCAGCCATCGGCCAGACTACCGGCGAGTTGTTCCAATTGAAAAGCGTCGCCCAGCAGTTCGCGGGCTTTGTTGAGGAGTGCTTCGCCGTTGCGGGTCAGGCGGGCGCGGCGGCCGTCGATTTCCAGCAATTCGACGCCCAGCTGCTCTTGCAGCTTGGCCACCATATAGCTGACCGAGGACTGGCTGCGGTGCAGCGCCTCGGCCGCCTGCGCGTAGCCGCCGCACTCCACGATGGCTTGCAGGACCTGCCACTGCTCAAGCGTACTCTTGGGTATCTTCACGAGGGCATTCCACGGCGAATGAATTCACCGTGGAATCATATCACCTCAGAAGCGCGTCTCCACGGTCACGCGCAGCGTCGTTTCTCCGTTCGCCACGGTGGTTCGATTGAGGCTGCCGTTGCTGTCGTTGTACAGGCTTTCGGTGGTGTAATCCTGCGCCAACAGATTGGAGACGGCGACGCGCAGATTATTTTGCGTGTCCAGCTTCCACAGCGCATAGACGTCGAGGTCGCGCCGCACCGAAGTGTAGCCGCCCTGCGTGCCGCTGAGGCGCGCCAGGCCGCCGTTGCGGAAGCTAAAACTGCTGCCGGTGCTGAGCTGGCCATCCGGCGTCTTGTAATCGACACCCAGCGTGGCGCTGAGTGGCACTTGCTGGTCGAGACGGTTGTCCGGCCCCGGCACCACGTCTACCCGCGACCAGTTGCGGCTGACGCTGGCGCGCAAGTCCAGCTTGGGCGCGTGATCCATCAGCGCGCTGACCGGGAACTTGGCTTCCAGTTCGATACCACGGGTCTCGGCGCGGCCGTCGTTGATGGCGTTCGACACCCAGCGCTGGTCCTGGTAGAACAAACCCTGGTGGGTGTAGTTCTCGATGCGGCGCACCGAGGCGCTGGCGCTCAGCAAGCCACCTTCGCCCCAGTAATGTTCAAACGAGGCGTCCAGGCCCGTGGCTAGTTCCGGCTTGAGGTCGGGATTGCCGCGGCGGTCCGGCTCGGTCGGGCTGTTGTTGGTGGAGGTGAACTTGCGCGGGATCAGCGCGGCGGTGCTGGGCGCCTTGTAGGTGCGGGTCAGCGCCAGGCGCAGCTGGTCCTTCTTGTTCGGCAGCTTGATCAGCGTCTGCATTAGCGGGCTCAGCACGCTGGAGCGATTCTGCACCGGGTCGATGCTGCCGCCGTCGGCGCGGGTGTCCAGGCCTTCCCAGCGGACGCCGGTGTAGATCGACCACAGCGGCGTGATATTCCATTCATCCTGGCCGAACAGCGCCAGCCGCGTGACCTTGGCGGTAAAGCCTTCGTCGCTGTTGATCGGCGTGGCGCACGGCAAATCGGCATCGCGCTGGATGCGGGTGTCGTCGCGCTGGGTGACGCCGGCGTCCCAGCCCAGCGACAGCGCGTGCTCGACCGCATCCGGCTCGCCTTCGGCCGGTTTGCTGAACGTGAACGGCGTCGAATATTTGCCCTGCGTGCTGAAGCCCTGCTCCGAACTGTCCGAATGGACATTGCGGACCAGCGTCACCGGGCCGCCCCCGTTGCCGCCGATTTGCAGCGAATCGGAGGTGTTGCGGGTGTCGCTGACGGCGGCTTTCAGGTCCAGCTTGGCGCCCTCCGCCAGCTTGTGCACCCAGTTCAGGTCGGTGCGACCGAAGGCATTGTGAGTGCTGAAGCTGCTGTCGATGCGGTCGTAATCGGGGCCGGTGCCGAAGGCCGTTTCGGTGCGGCTGTGGCTGGTGCTGGCGAAGCGGCCCCAGTTCAGGAACGATTGCGAAGTCAGCGTATCGCCGCCATCCAGGTTCCAGTTGATGCGCGGCGACAGATTGAAGCCGTCACCGTGGCCGGCGTCCTGCCAGGTGGAGGCGCGCGACACGTTCGGCACGCCGTTGGCGTCGTTGCCGGTTTCCAGCGTCGGCGTGGTCCGGTCGTACATGAAGCGCCAGGCATTGCCGCCAAAGGAGTACGAAGTAGAATCCTTCTTGTCCGACATTTGCAGGCTGATCGCGGGCGAGCTGGAGTGACTGCTCTTGGCCTCGGTGAACTTGACTTCGTGCTGCGCCGGCTTGAGCGCCTTCTTCAGCACAATATTGATGGTGCCGGCGATCGACTGCGTGCTGAACTCGGCGCTGGCGGCGCGCAGCACCTCGATGCGTTCGATCACGTCCGGCGCGCCAGGCTGTCGATGGCAAAGCCGGCTGGCGCGCGTTCGCCGTTGATCAGGATTTGCGTGTAGCCAGCGCCGAGGCCGCGCATGCGGATCTCGCCACCGCTGCGGCCGGCCGCGCCGCCGATGGTAATGCCGGGCAAGCGCTTGAGTACATCGTTGACCGAGGTGTCGCCGTACTTCTGGATTTCCTCGGCGTTGACGACGGTCTTGCTAGCGGTATCATCGCGGCGCGCATCATATTTGGCGGCGGAGCCTTTCACCTCCACTTTCTGCATTTCCTCCTGCTTCGGTTGCTCCTCGTCAGCATGGGCGGAAGCGATACAGAGGGCGAAAACAGCAGCGGCGATCGGAGTCAAGCGGGTAGGCATAGTGCAAGTCAAGCAAATATAGGGGTGACGAAATTATGCCTCGAATCAAAAGAAATGTTCAGTATTTAGCAACGGAACGCCCTGTTTAGCGAAATTTCATAAACAGCCATGCTGAAAAAGATAAGCAGCGGGTCTAGCCGCCACGTTGGACGCTATAATGCGCGATCGTTATTGTTATGGATCTGCCACCGTGTCCCGTTTAGCCGTTTTGCCGCAATACCTGCTTCCCAAGGGAGCGCTGACTAATTTCGCCGGCCGCGTCGCCGGGGCGAAGGGTGGCGCGTACACAACCCGTCTGATCCGCTGGTTTGTCGGCAAATACAACGTCAATATGAGCGAAGCGGCCAATCCGGACATCGCCAGCTATAAAACCTTTAACGAATTCTTCACCCGGGCGCTGCGCCCGGACGCCCGTCCGCTGGCCGACGCCGCCTATGTCTGCCCGGTCGATGGCCGCATCAGCCAGTTTGGCGATATCGAGGACGACCAGATTTTCCAGGCCAAGGGCCACAAGTTCAGCACCACCGCGCTGGTCGGCGGCGACGCCCAGCTAGCCGCGCAGTTCCAGCACGGCAGCTTCGCCAACTTGTACCTGAGCCCGCGCGACTACCACCGCATCCACATGCCGCTCGACGGCAAGCTGACCCGCATGATCTATGTGCCGGGTGAGCTGTTCTCGGTCAACCCGACCACCGCGCGCGGCATTCCCGGTCTGTTCGCCCGCAACGAGCGCGTGGTCTGCGTGTTCGACACCGCGCACGGCCCGTTCGTGATGACGCTGGTTGGCGCCACCATTGTCGGCAGCATGGCCACCGTCTGGCACGGCGTGATCAATCCGCCGCGCCTGCCGCAGGTGACGGAATGGAAATACGACGACCAGAACATCATGCTGAAAAAAGGCGATGAGCTGGGCCGCTTCCTGCTGGGTTCCACCGTGGTGATGTTGTTCCAGAAAGACGTGCTGAAGTTCAATCCGACGTGGCAGCCAGCCGGCCCGGTCCAGCTGGGTGAAGAAATGGCGCAGCTGAAGTAATCACACTCCGCTCGGCGCGGCGCTGTCAAAGGCCGCCTGCAGCATATCAATGAAGACCCGGGTCTTGGCCGGCATCAACCGCCGTCCCGGGAATACCGCCCAGCCCGTCACTTGCGGGAACGACCACTCAGGCAACACCCGCACCAGCTCGCCGCGCTGCAAATATGGCCGCGCCACCGCCTCGGTCGACGAGCCGATGCCTATGCCGGTAGCCGCCATGCGCACCAGCAGTTCCGGCGAATTGGCCAGCAGCCGCACCGGCAGGTCACGCGCCCATTCGGTTTTGCCGCGCGTTAAATTCCAGCGAATCAATCCGTTCACGCGCGGTGGCAAGCTCAGCAAATCGTGCTTGTACAAGTCGTCGGGATGCTCCGGCAGGCCGCGCAGATTGGTGTAGCGCGGCGATGCGTACAACGCCCACGAGCTAAAGGTAATGCGGCGCGCCGCCAGCGAGGCGTCGTCAGGCAGCGTGCCCATGCGAATGGCCACATCAAATCCTTCCGCCACCAGATCGACGCGGCGCGGCGACAAGTCCAGCTCCAGCGAAATGGCCGGATAGCGGTCCATGAACTGGGCCAGCACCGCCCCCACCGCCACGTTGGCGAAGTCGGCCGGCATCGACACCCGCAGCAAACCGCTCGGCGCCACTTGCCGGTGCTGCGCCAGCGCCCCGGCCGCCTCGGTCTCGTCGGCCACTTTTTGCGCGTGTTCCAGCAGACTGGCGCCGAATTCCGTCAGCACCAGCTTGCGCGTGGTGCGCTGGAGCAGCCGTTCGCCCAATTTGCCTTCCAGCAGCGTAATGCGGCGCGATACCGTCGATTTTGGCAACTGCACCCGCTCCGCCGCCAGGCTGAAGCTGCCACATTCCACAATACGGGCAAATAGCATCAGGTCGCCAGGGTCGATTTCCATAGGATTGTTCCATCAGTGGATTAATGTTATCCATTTTAACGGCTTCCGGATGGAATTTGAAACGGTTAAAGTTACTCCATCGACGCAGCACTCAACCAAACATCAAGGAGCACTACCATGAACATCCTGCAAATCAACTCCAGCGCCCGCAGCACCGGTTCCGAATCCACCCGTCTGGCTGATGCACTGGTCGCCAAACTCAGCGCCGCCAACCCAGGCGTCGCCGTCACCCGCCGCGATCTGGCTGCCCAGCCACATCCAGTGCTGGACGAAGCCGCCCTGCAAGCCCTGTTCACCCCGGCTGACCAGCGCAGCGCCGAGCAAGCAGCCCGCGTGGCGCTGGACGACGCCATGATCGCCCAAGTGCAAGCAGCGGATGTGATCGTGATCGGCGCACCGACTTATAACTTCGGCGTAACCGCGCAACTGAAAACCTGGTTCGACGCGATTGCCCGCGCCGGCGTGACCTTCAAGTACGGCCCAACCGGCCCGGTCGGTCTGCTGACCGGCAAGAAAGTCTACGTGGCCCTGTCGCGTGGCGGCATTCACCGCGATGGTCCAAGCGACACCCAGCTGGCGCACCTGAAGATTTTCCTGAATTTCGTCGGCCTGAGCGATGTGCAGTACGTATTCGCCGAAGGTCTGGGCATGGGTCCGGAAGCGGTGGCCAAGGCACAAGCGCAAGCCGAAGCAGAAATCAACGCCATCCTGGCGTAACAGTAACAGGCGGCGTTAGCACAACAACTTTTTGGAGAATGACATGACCGATCAAGTGAACACCCCTCGCAGCGTAGAACGCATTATCACCGGCCAGGCCGTGATGGACGGCGCCGGCGTCAAGATCAATCGCGTGTTGACCCAGACCCTGCAACGCCGCCTCGACCCATTCCTGATGCTGGACAACTTTGGCAGCGACAAGGCCAACGATTACATCGCCGGTTTCCCCAGCCATCCGCACCGCGGCTTTGAAACCGTCACCTACATGATCGAAGGCCGCATGCGCCACAAGGACAGCGCCGGCAACGAAGGTCTGCTGACCAACGGCGGCGTGCAGTGGATGACCGCCGGCCGCGGTGTGATCCACTCGGAAATGCCGGAGCAGGAAGACGGCGTGATGGAAGGTTTCCAGCTGTGGCTGAACCTGCCTGCCAAGGACAAGATGCGCGCACCGTGGTATCGCGACTTCAACGGCGCCGACGTGCCCGTGTTTGAAACGGCCGCAGGCGCCAAGGTCAAGGTGATTGCCGGCCGCAGCCACGGCGTGGACGGCGCAGTGCAACGCGAAGTCACCGAGCCGCTGTACATTGACGTTGACCTGCCGGCCGGCGCCACGTTCAACCAGCAGCTGCCGGAAGGCCATAACGCCTTCGTCTTCACCTACCGTGGTTCGGTGACGATCGACGGCAAAGCGGTGGCGAGCGGCCGCATGGCGATCCTGGCCAATACCGCCGGCAGCGATGGCGTGACCATCACCGCCGGCGAAGCCAGTCGCTTCATCCTGATCGCCGGCCAGCCGCTGAACGAGCCGATCGCACAATACGGCCCGTTCGTGATGAACACGCAAGCCGAGCTGCACGCCGCCGTGGACGACTTCCGCGCCGGCAAACTGGGCGAAGAAGCCCAGGTATAACAGTTACTACGGTCACCAGGCGCGTCGACCCGCGCCTGAGACTGCCGAATTCGATCTCCCTAGTTTGGCCGGGCATGCCCCGGCCTTTTTTGTGTTGCGGGCCAGGGCGATAAAGACATATAGACTCACTCTCGCCCATGGCAATTATCTTAAGCGTATGCGCAAGGCCGCTTCTGGCCAGATTCCAAGCATCGATGACAGCACTGTTTGAATATTCTTAAAATCTAAAACAGTGAGCCTGTTGTCCATCGCTTCGCATAAACGGAATGGTTAATAGTACAGAGGTCTCTCGCTGGCAATCCAATAGCATTTTTCTGGTTTCCTCCACCCCTTCTTCAATGAAGTCTCTTTTCCAAGCTCTGGCAAGCGCAACCGAAAGCGCTGTATTGGGCGCTGCTGAATTTATCATCACTACTCTTCTATCCGTCGAGACCTCTTCGTCAAGCTGTGTATGCAATATGCCCGGCATTTTCTTCTGGGCCGAACGAACAAGAGATGCACCGTCAGATGCCATAAATTGGTAGCTGGTATCGAGGTAGGTGTCGCTTATCTTCGATCCCTGAGCATGGCTTAATGATGCTACAAGCGCAGAGCATGCAAAAAATATGCGTCGATTAATTTTAGCTCGATGGACCATACCTGCTCCTGACAACACCGTATATCTATTTCGCTCAGTTTTTCGAAGGCACTCGAGCTAGCCTTAACTGTTCTGGCTCGAGATCCGGGTGGGCTTTATGAATGGGAACCATCAGTTTGATATACAGCTCTGCCATGATTTTCGCCACTTCCTCTCGATATTTTAAAAATTCGGATTCGGGACAGTTATCCAACACGACACGGATAGACGTATTGAATTTTTCACTCGCCACATTGAGGTGGGCCAACACTTCTCGCGCAACCTCTTTTTCCATAAATATTTCCTTTATTCCCGCGCCAGCTCCTTTACCGAGAACTCTTCGTTAACGGTTTCCCTGCAGTGGCTGGTTATCATCAAATGGCTAACAGGATAACACTGTTGAGTAGACCTTTTCTCACCCTGCTAAAATGCCGCCATGATCCCCATCCTGATGACATGGCTGCGCCGCCTGAGCCACCTGCTCGGCTTCGAGACAGCCGACTCCTTCCCGCCTGGCCACCCGTACGAACGCACACGCTGGAATGGCGCCTATTTCGACATCGCCTCCGACGTCAAGCCGGACCAGATCGAAAACCGCCTGTGCGAAGCGATCAGCAACACGCCGCTGGTGTTCGGCTACATCACCAATCCGACGCCGCGCATGCAGCGCGCACTGTTGGCGGTGCTGGAAGAACGCATGCGCAACAACCGCGGCCGCGCCGGCGAACTGGCGGCGCTGCTGGTCACTACCTATGACGAAAACTCGCTTATCACCGAGGTCATCCCGGGTCTGCGTGACGCCATCATCGCCACCCGCCACGAAGACATGGCCGCCCGCGCGCGCGCCGTCATGGCCTTCCTCAGCTCGACGCAGTCGCCATTCGACGTGATCGACATGCACTAGCCGGACACAGTCATGGTCAGTACGCTGTTCGATAAAGTCAGCACCGCCGTGCAGTTGGCCGGGATCGCCACATTCTGGCTGTGGCAGGAATAAAAGTCGGTCACACCCAGGCGGATGTGGTCGATGGCGGCGCTGACGCCATTGCTGATGGTGTACGCCCCAGCACCAGATCCGGCGCGGTGACGAATTTCAGCGTCACGTCCTGCCCGGTGTTGTTAAGAAATACGGTCTTGGATGGTTTGACGGTCTTGCGCGAAGGGGTTTCCGTGAAGCAAATATTCATGATCATAACACCCGGAACAGGCCGGCCGGACGCTCTGCGTGCTTGGACGCCATGCCCACGCTGATACGCTGGCCGTCGTCCACCGGCAGCGTCGCGCCGTCCAACTGCTTCAGGCTGTAGCCAGCGTAGTCAACCGTCTCATCCGCAAGCCAGCTCAGCGTCGCCAGCCCGCCCGCCACCATAGCGGCACAGCAGGCGGCGGAACCATATACGCCGACCTGATATTGACGCTCGGCCGCCGAGGCCGCTTGGAACGCTTGGTTGACGCCCTCAAAATAGCGGGTGACCGGGCCGGCGATTTCGGCCGTGTCAGCATCAAAGTTGACCGCGAAGTACACCGCCGATCCGGACGGCTGGGTAATCACCGACTGCGCCATCAAAAAGGCGGCAGCGCCGTCAGCGCAACCTTGCGCCCGACTGAAATAACTGAGGTGGGCATCCGGCGTTTCCCACACCGCCCCGATCTGGATGCCGGCGTCGGTCAGCGCGCGCGCCTCGGCTAACGATAAACTCTTGCCCGCCTGATGGGTGTAATGGCGGATGGCAAAGTCAATCCCTTGTTGCTTGATTGCTATCGCGTACTGCGTCAGTTCGAACGGTGCTTTCACGCCGGTTAAAACAGTCATGGCCTCTCCGTGGTGTTTGTAAAACATCTGCAACTATTTCCTTCGAGATAATGTTAATATCCAGATGTAATGACTTTAGGCAACTTACTGGAAGATAGCCTTCAGAAAACCTTCCGGGTGCCAAGTCATTGATTTCACAGCGTTAGTTGAGAGCAAAGAAGGTTGGATTGTGAACCACAAGAGTTTTCGTTTTGGCGAATGGCGGGTTGATCCGGCCACGAATACCCTCAGTTGCGGCGTCTTGAATCGGCAACTGGAGCCGCGCGCGATGGATGTGCTGTTGTACTTATGCGGCCATCCGCATGTGGTCGTTTCGGCCGACACGCTGCTCGATGCGTGCTGGGGTAATGTCTCGCCAAGCGACAACGCCATCCATAAAATCATCACCCAGTTGCGCCGCGCGCTGGACGATTCCGCCACCGAACCGCGTTACATCGAAACCATCCGCAAGCGCGGCTACCGCCTGTTGGCCGAGCTCAGCTATGACGATGAAGTCAGCCAGGGCAGCTGGCTGCACGCCTCGCCGTTCCGCGGCCTGGAAGCATTTGAAGAACAACATGCGGCCATCTTCTTCGGCCGCAAACTCAGCGTCGACCAGTTGGTGCAAGTGGTGGTGGCGCAAGCCCAAGCCGCCTGCGCGATGGTGCTGGTGCTGGGACCGTCCGGCGCCGGCAAGACCTCGCTGGTGCAGGCCGGCCTGATTCCGGCGCTGAAAGCCGGCGCCGCACCGGCCGAGTCCGGCATCGCCATCAGCAGCCACGTCCAGCTAGATTGCGCCGACATGGGCCAGTCAGGCCTGCTGGAAACCCTGGCCAGCGTGTTGCTGGATGCCGAAATCGGCGAGCGGCTGCTGTTTGAAAACACCAGCTCAGCCGCCCTTGCCCAGCGCCTGGCCCATGACCTGCCGGGCCTGATCGAGCAATTGCAGGCGCGCCTGCCAGCCATCCAGCTGCTGCTGTTCATCGACCGCTTTGAAGCCGTGTTCCGGCTGCCGCATATCAGCGACGCCGACCGCGCCGTCTTCATCAACGTGCTGGACCAGCTAGCACGCTCGGGCACCATGCAACTGGTGCTGGCCTGCCGCAACGACTTCTACCCGCACCTGGCGTCCTATCCGGCGCTGATGAATCTGAAACTGAGCGGCGGCCACTACGACCTGACGCCGCCCGGCAGCGCCGACATCGCCCAGATCGTCCGCCACCCGGCGCAAGTGGCGCAACTGCGCTACACCGTCGACGACAAGGGCGAGGGTCTGGACGACGTACTGTGTCACGCCGCCCGCTCCGGCCCGGACAGCCTGCCGCTGCTGCAATACTGCCTGCAAGAGCTGTACCGTCAGCGCACGCCAGATGGCGAACTGACGCATGCGGCCTTCCACGCGATGGGCGGCCTCGAAGGCGCCATCGGCGCCCGTGCCGAACAGGTGATTTCTGTCCTGGGCGCCGCCCAGATCGCCGCCCTGCCCCACGTGCTGTCGCAACTGGTGCTGGTGGCCGAGGATGAGTCGACCGTCAGCTCGCGCCGCGTGCCGTGGTCAGCCTTGCGCAGCGATGACGAAAACAAGCTGGTGCAAGCGCTGGTGGATGCCCACCTGTTCGTCAGCGACCTGCAAGGCGGCGCGCCAACTTTCGGCATCGCCCACGAAGCCCTGCTGCGCCGCTGGCCGCGCGTGGTGGAATGGATCGAAGAACATCGCCAGGCACTGCAAATCCGCAGCCGCATCAGCGCGCAAGCCAACCGCTGGCAAGACAGCGGCCGCAAGCGCGACATGCTGCTGCCGTCCGGCACCCAGACCAACCAGGCGCGCGAAGTCTTACGAGCCGGAAGCCTGAGTTTCACGCCACAAGAGCAGGATTTTATTCAGGCGTCGTTGCAAAGCAAGCGCCGAAATGAACGATTGCGTCTGACCATCATGGCCATCATGGCGGGACTGGTGATTCTGGCTGGCGGCCTGGGGATCACTGCACGTTCGGCGCAGACGCTGGCAGAGCAGCGCCGTACCGAGGCGGAAGACCTGATGAGCTACATGTTGGGCGAGTTCGTCGAGAAGCTGCGTCCACTTGGCAAGCTCGATCTGCTTGACAGCATAAGCAACCGTGCGCTCGTCTACTTATCGGGCAAAAGTCAGAGCGAAGACAGCGACGCGTCCCTAATGCAGCGCGTCAAATCTCTACAGTTGATTGCAGAGGTAAAAATTGCCCGTTCAGACCCTGCGGGAGGGAGCACGGCATTACTCGCAGGGCGAGAAATTCTGCAAAAACAATTAAAAGTAAAACCAAATGATGGCGCTTTTTTGAAGGCCGCTGGGGAGAATGCTTATTGGCTAGGCAAGATTCGCCTGGATCAAAAAGAGTGGGATAAGGCGCAGAATTATTTCTTAGAATACAGCGCTTATGCTGATAAACGATCTATCGTCATCCCAGAAGATATCGATGCGTTGATTGAGCAGTCATATGCACATAATAACTTAGGCAGTCTCGCGCTTCGACAAGGCAACGTGGAGAGTGCAGCTAAAGAATTTGCGGTTTCGGTAGATTTTAAAACCAAGGCGCTTGCAAAATCGCCTGATGATAAAATCCTAATTGCCGCTCTTGCGGACAGCCTTTCTTGGCTCGCCAGCGCAAAATTGCAGCTAGGGAAACTGTCCGAGGCGGAAGCGCTGTCGGCGAAAGAATTGGCGCTCATGCTTAGTTTGCACAATGCCAGTCCAAATGATATGCGTTGGTTCAAACCATTAGCGTCGGCATGGCTCCATCAAGCGGAAGCAAAACAGGCGATCGGAGATATAGCATCAACTACAACAAGCCTGAAAAGCGCGCACAAGTTGTTACAGGTTATTGTGGAGAAGGACACCAGCAATAAGATTTGGCAAAGAACGTTGTACATTACCGAGCTTAGGATGTTTGACCTCAGTAGCACAACATTCAGTAAAGATCAGGCACTGGCGTCATTGGATAAATTAAATTCCGCACTGTCGTCACTTAGTACGCTGGATCCAAAAAAATTAAATGTTCAAATGCTCTTGGCCGGAGTGGAACAACGTCGGGCTTTGATACAGCTTCATCATGGCAAGGCGAAGGATGCCGCCATGACGCTTGATCCTGCGCTGAGAAATTTGCAAAAAATTTACGCTGCGGCACCGACAGATCAGATGATACGTAATTTCCTGTTGGACGCACTGCTTTTGCAAGCCGATGTTAGTTTTGCAATTAACAATACTAGTGCGGCGGAAAATTCCTGCACAGAGGCACAAAAGGTACTGGAACCCTTGGTAAAGAATAGCGCAGACTACCGATTGTTGGCTCCGTGGGTAAAAACAGCGGTGTGTTTAAACAAAATGGAACAAGCTGCCGTGGCCCAGAATTTTTTAAAAAAGATTAGTTTTCACGATGTGACTTACTTGCAGTACCTTTCAACCCACCGAAATAAGAAAGCCAATTTATGAATCAAATTGTTCCTCCAGCCTCATTCCAGAACGTTTTGGTTTCAGTTAAACCAAGAGAAGGAAAACCAGGTAAATACGATGTTTCGACTGTACCAGCGGTACCGGTCATCACCCAACAAGATACCATTATCAATTATCAAATCGTGGACACCGATGGCCAGTCTATCGTTTTCAGTGGAATGAGCGTTAAACCCAAGGATAACAATCAGCTGAGTGAAGAAACGCTGAGTCTCGACAAAAAGATGTTGGCCTTCTTTGATGCCAATACTGAAAAAATGACTCTTAACATTACTCTTCATTTCCAGGATGGAGAAGGCATTGAGTTCTCGCACGATCCTCAGGTTGACAACGACCCGGAAGCCTAATTCGTTCGTGCCGGCACTTCAGTACCAAGGCCGGCCATTCTTCTACAATCCGCCATGCCTAATCCGCGCGATATCCAGATAGATTCGTTTCAATACTGCGGACAGCATGGCGGTACACGATTGATGATTACTGGCGCAGTCCATGGGAACGAAACTTGTGGCACGCTGGCGATTCAACGTGTCATGACAGAATTCGACCAAGGCAAACGCCATTTAACCAAAGGACGTGTTACCTTTGTACCGGCGACTAATCCGCTGGCTTATGCCAAGCACGAACGCGCTGGCGATCGTAATCTCAATCGTAATCTTTTCCCTAATTCCGATCCGCAGGACTTTGAGGACCGCGTGGCCAACTGGCTGTGCCCTCTTCTAGCGCAGCATGACGTGCTGTTGGATCTGCATTCGTTCAATGCGGCGAGCGAGCCGTTTGTCATGGTCGGGCCGCGCAATAATGATGGGCCGTTGGAGCCTTTCAAGCATGAGCAGCAAGAGCGTGCGTTGGCCAAGCGGCTGGGCGTGCGGCGGTTTGTTGATGGCTGGTTGCGGACTTACGGCGATGGCGTGCAGCGGCGCATGAGTGGCAGCAGTGAACTGCAGACCGTGCTCCGCTATGGCATGGGCACTACTGAATACATGCGCTCGGTCGGCGGCTATGCGCTGACGCTGGAGTGCGGCCAGCACGATGATCCGCAAGCGCCCGAGGTGGCGTATCGCGCCATTTTGAATTCGCTGGCGTTCCTCGGCATGATTGACGCGCCTGAGCCGGAACCGGTAGCGCCGGAGCAGATGGAGGCGCTTAGCATGGTCGCCGTCTACGATAAACAGCACGCTGACGATACCTTCAGCCGCAACTGGTCCAGTTTCGATCCCGTCAAGCAAGGCGAGGAAATCGGCCGGCGCGCCGATGGTACGCCGGTGTTGGCCGAGTTTGACGGCCGCATTCTGTTCCCGGACGCGGCCGCCGAAGCCAACAGCGAATGGTATTACCTCACCCGCCCTAACCCTGCGTTTTAAGCGTTGGAGATTTTCAGGCCGATGATACCGCCGACAATCATGGCGATGCACGTCAGCCGCATCACGCTGGCTGGCTCGTTCAGCATGACGATGCCGTAAATTACCGTGCCGACCGTGCCTATGCCGGTCCAGATCGCATACGCGGTTCCCAGCGGCAGCGTTCGCAGCGCCAGGCCCAGCATGCCGACACTGCCGGCCATCGCAGCCAAGGTCAAGGCGGATGGCAGCAGTTTGGTAAAACCTTCGGTGTATTTAAGACCGACAGCCCACACGACTTCCAGCAGGCCGGCCAAGAGGAGAATAATCCAGGTCATGACAAACTCCTCGTTGCGGCCAGGTCGTCCAGGCCAAGTGAAACGCCGCAACGGGCGTCGTGTTTCCGGTCCAAGGCGGGGTCGTCCCCACAGAAACACAAGAGTCGGAACTATAGCATTGCGACAAAATTGGTGCCCGGCCTCTAGGCGCGACCGCCTTACGCAGGCAATAATGTTCCTTCAACATTGATAAGAACAAGGAGACCCCATGCATTTAGCCGCCCAGATCGTCACCGCCCTGGTGGCGCTGATCCATGTGTACATCGTCCTGCTGGAAACCGTGCTGTTCAACTCGCGCGGCCGCCGGGTCTTTGGCCTCAGCAAGGAGAAGGCCGAGATCGTCCAGCCGGCGATGTCCAATCAGGGCTGCTATAACGGTTTCCTGGTGGCCGCGCTGGTGGTGGGCTTGCTGCATCCGGATGCGGCGATTGCGTCGGCCTTCACGGTGTTCGGTCTGGCGTGCGTGGCGGTGGCCGGCGTGTGGGGCGGCGTAACGGTCAAGCGTTCGATCCTGCTGATTCAAACCCTGCCGGCAGTTATCGGTCTGGTCCTGCACTTCGCGGCTTGACCATGCAGATGAAATTAAATACGGTCCTGGTGGCCGCAGCCACCGTGGCGTTGGTGGTGACCGGCTACAAGGAGATGAACCGCAAGCCGCAAGTGCACGCCGTCAATGACAACGCCTGCACGCCGCAAGCGATCAAGGGCATCGACAACATCACCGAGCGGGCGATTCAGTCTTCCAGGTGCGCGCAGCGCGGCAAGTAGTTTTACTTGCGCAGGCTTGGCAGCGTTACGACGGTTGTTGGCGCTGCCGTCGTCTCCGTTGCCGGCTTGGCGCCGGTGCCACGCAGCGCCAGCAGCCAGCCGACGCCTTCAAACCAGAACGGCGAACCGAGCGAGGCGGCGAAGGCGGTGGCGATCCAGCCGATGAGCGCGAACAGCAGCGCCATCGTGATCGGGCCGAAGCCTTTCACGCCGTCAAAGCGCGCGGATGGCCAGCCGATCGGCAGCTTTTGCACTTCCTCCGCTTGCGCCTTGGCTTGCTTGGCCTGCGCGACGCCGGACGCTGGATCCGTTGGCAGTCCTGGCGGCACGGGCGGCTTGGCGTCTTCCGCCTTCTGCACCAGTTGCGATGTCAGCGCAGCATCGCTCCACAGGCGCTGCGACAATTGCAGCGCGTCGATGTTCATCACCACCGCATACAACAGCCCCACCAGAAACAACACGAACTGCGAGCGCCGCTTGTACCAGCCGCTGATGCGGTCCATCACCGTGTCGTACCAGATGCGCACGGCGTTTTCCAGCGCCGCCGCATCGTCCGGTCCTTCGCCGATGATGGCCAGCAGCGTCTTGGTCAGGCCTTCGTTGCCGATGCTGTTGAGCAGCGCGGCGGCGGTCTTGCCCTTGCCATATTTAGCCGTCAGCGTCGAGACGAAGGCCCGCGCAAAGATCGCCGAGGGGATGTAGGACGGCATGCGTCCCTGTTGCGCCATGCCGGTGATCAGCGGATGGCGCATCACTTCGGCCGTCAGCGATTGCGATCCCAGTTTCTCCAGCCCGAAGCCGCCGCGCACCCGTAGCAGCCGGAGGATCGACGGTCCGATGCCGCGCAGGCGTGGCTTGGCGGCCGATTCGTGCAGCAAGGTCAGCACGCCATCCAGCAGCACTTTGGCGCGCGTCTGGAACAGCGACGCGATCGCTTCGCGCGTGGCGCTGCACAGCAGGCTCACCGCCAGAAAAGTGTAGGACAGCCCTACCGCCACATCCAGGTAATGACTCGACATGCCAGCCTCGTTAGATTTACAACAATGTTCGCATAACATAAATGATTTTCAGGCCGCCAGCACGTTTTTCTTTTATATCGTAAGATCACGATATTGAAATCGGAAAAACACGATACATATACCCAGCATGGACATCGACGCTATCCACAAAGCCCTCGCCAACCCGATACGGCGCCAGATTCTGGCCTGGCTGAAGGAACCCGAGGTATTTTTTGCCGAGCAACAGCACCCGCTGACCTTGGGTGTCTGCGCCGGCATGATCGACCGTCGTGCCGGGCTATCGCAATCGACCATGTCAGCCCACCTGGCTGTACTGGTGAAGGCTGGGCTGGTGACGTCGCAGCGCGTCGGCCAGTGGAATTATTTCAAACGCGATGAAGCGCTGATCAAGGCCTTCATCGATCAAATGCAACTATAGGAAACGCATCATGCCAACTCTGTTCGATCCGCTCACCATCGGCGATATCACGCTGAAAAACCGTATCATCATGGCGCCGCTGACCCGCTCGCGCGCTTCCGAAGGCCGTGTGCCGAACGCGCTGATGGCCAAGTATTACGAGCAACGCGCCACCGCCGGCCTGATCCTGAGCGAGGCGACCGCCGTCACGCCACACGGCGTCGGCTATGCCGATACGCCAGGCCTGTGGTCGGATGAACAGGTGGAAGGCTGGAAGCAGATCACCGCTGCCGTGCACGCCAAGGGCGGTGTGATCTTTGCCCAGCTGTGGCACGTGGGCCGCATTTCGGATCCGAGTTTCCTGAACGGTGAACCGCCAGTGGCGCCAAGCGCGATTGCGGCCGATGGTCATGTCAGCCTGCTGCGTCCGCAACGTCCTTACCCGGTGCCGCGCGCACTGGAAACCGAAGAGCTGGCCGGCATCGTGGCAGCCTACAAGAAAGCGGCCGAGAACGCCAAGAAGGCCGGCTTTGACGGCGTGGAAATCCACGGCGCCAACGGTTACCTGCTGGACCAGTTCCTGCAAAGTAAAACCAATCTGCGCACCGACAACTACGGCGGCTCGGTCGAGAACCGCGCCCGTTTGATGCTGGAAGTGACCGATGCCTGCATCGAGGTATGGGGCGCCAACCGCGTCGGCATGCACCTGGCGCCACGCCGCGATTCGCACGATATGGGCGACGCCAACCCGGCCGAGACCTTTGGCTACGTGGCGCGCGAGCTGGGCAAGCGCAAGATCGCGTTCATCTTCACCCGTGAAGCGCTGGGCGAAGACAGCCTGTCGCCGATGATGAAGCGGGAATTTGGCGGCGTGTTCATCGCCAATGAGAAGATGGACAAAGTCGTGGCGCAGGAATTGCTGGACAGCGGCAAGGCTGACGCGATTGCTTTCGGCAAGGATTACATTTCCAATCCGGACCTGGTGGAGCGTCTGCAAGCCAATGAGCCGCTGAACAAGTGGAATGCTGACACGTTCTATGCAGTCGGCGCTACTGGTTACACCGACTACCCGGCTCTGGCCTGATGCTTAGCGCGGCTGCGTGTAGCTGACTGGCACAAACACGTAGCCGCCTTTGCCGTTGCTGCGCACATGCCCCAACCCGGGGAATGACAGATGGGCGGCGCCGATCAGGTAGCCGTCCTTCGCTGCAGCCGCAAACGCTTCCTTGCGTTCCGAGATCGCCACCTTGCTGTCGCTGTCGAACGAAATGCCGACGCCCGGATCGTCAAACTGCACCGCCTGCACGTGCAGCAAATCTCCCAGCAACACCAGCTTCTGCCCTTTGCTCTCCACCACATACGTGATATGGCCCGGTGTATGGCCGCCGTTGAAGTACGATTTAATCCCCGGCACCAGCTCGCTATTGGCCACGATCGGCTGGAACTTGCCGGCCTTGACGTACGGATTGATCGACACCATCGGCCCCTGGAAATTATCCTTGGCTTCGCCCGATGCCTTGTCCAGATTGGCCGGATTCAGATAGTAGTCCGCATCGAGCTTGCCGGCGCGAACGATCGCATTCGGAAACACGCGCTGTTCGTTGGACGCCAGCCCACCCACGTGGTCGCCATGCATGTGGGTGATCAAGATCTCATCCACCTGCTCCGGTTTGTAGCCAGACGCCTTCAGATTACCCAGCAGTTGTCCCAGCGTCGGACCGAACAGGCTGGCGGCGCCGGTATCGATCAGCACCAGCTTGCTGCCGGTGTTGATCAGGAAGCCATTGACCGAGGTCTGCAGCGGCACTTTCTGGAACGACTTGCCCAGCGCGGCATTGGTCCTCTCCGGCGGCTGCTTCAGCAGCTTGTCGACCGGCAGGTCCAGCGTGCCGTCGTTGAGCACGGTTACTTCGAAGTCGCCCAGCGTGGTGCGATAAAAGCCCGGCGCCTGGAAGCGCGCCATCGGTGCGCCCGCCTGGACTGCCGCAGTGGCGACCAGCGCCGCAATCACGGCCAAAGGTTTCAGAATACGCGTGGACATGGCTTCCCTTGTTTTGAAAAATTGTCAGGAGCACTACAATACATCAGATCCACGCGGAGCACGATTAGAAAGTGAATGGCAGCCGCAGCGACAACTGCACATCCGGCGTATCGCGCGTCAGCCCGGCGCCGACGGCGATGTTGAGGGTGCGCTTGTCGTTGATGCGATACGAAAACCCCAGCAGCAGCGTACCCAGCTGTGTGCGCACCGAGCCCTGCACCGGCACGCCGTTCTGCCTGGTGCGGGCAATCGAACTGTGGTCGTAGCCAAAGCTGATCAGCGCCCGTTCGTTCAACGCCAGCCCCAGGCCAAAATTAAATCCCACCACATCGCCCGGCGCTACCGTGCCGAGCGGCTCCCACTCGCCGTTCAGCACCTTGCGGCTCAGGCCACTGCGCTTGAAGTTCTTCAGGTAGCTGACGCTGCCGAACAGGATGGCCGGGTCGCTGGGATACAGCCACGTCAGGCTGGGTTGCACGGCATAAAATCCGGAGCCGGTCGGCAGCTCCAGCGGCAGGCCGGTGCCGGTGGCGTTTGGCCCCACGCAGCGCTGGCTGCAATCGGTCACCACGCTGAACGGATCGGTGCCGGTGCGCGACTTGACGCGCAGGCCCGCCACGTAATAAGCACGATCGGCGCCGCCTTCGTTCAACTGGTAACGCAAGGCCAGCTCGGCATCGCCGACGCCGCGTCCGCTGGTGTCGAACACACGGTCGACGCCGGTGCCGGTAAAGATCTCGCGGCTGACGGTGGAATCGCTGCGGTACACATACGGCACCTTCACCTCCAGCTCGCCGCGGTTGCTCAGGCCATAGCGGCCGGTCAGCGCGCCGGTGCTGGTGTTGCGCTTGACCTCGCGCACGTCCACTAGCCCGATCAGCAACGCCGGAATGATGGTGTAGCCCACCAGCACCACGCGGTTGCTGGACGAATAGCCAAATTGCAGCGACGGCTCCAGCACCAGCTTGCCGCGCGGCGTCAGCACGCCAGGCTGTTCGAACAGCGGCGCCACCGCCGGCGGCCGTCCATCCTCGGCGGGCGCGGCGCCCACCGGATTTTGCGCCTGCGCCGCTGCGCCACCGCCCTCCAACATCATCAGGATCGCCAGCACACTGGCCCGCCGTTTCGCACTCGCACGCATCGCCGCTCCTCAAGTTGGTTACTTGACGACCGCTGCGCTCAAGGCATCCCGCAAACTGCTTTCGAAATTGGCCGCCTTGAGCATGGCCAGGTTGCTGACGGTGGTGGAAATCGTCGTCTGGCTGCGTATCGCCTGATCGTTGACGCTGTTCTGTATCAACAACGCCCCCAGTCCCTGCGTGGCCTGCGGCGCGACCAGGTTGCCGGCGCCGTTCTGGACCACCACGGCAGCCAGCGCATCGCTGGCCATCGCGGCTTCCGCAGCACTCAACTGTGTCATATCGGGGATGGAAAAATGGGTACTGGCTACAACACTGCCATTGATCGAAACCAAACGTTCGACACCTAGCGATACCAGCAAGCCATCGCCCAGCGAGAAGCCGCCGCGCACCTGCTCCAGTTCGCCATCGTCGACGGCGTTCCAGCCGTCGGTGACATCGGTGGCGCCGGCGCCGCCGGCCAGTAGCGCGATCAGCAGGGGCAACGAGCGGATACGCATGGCCGCCTCCTTATTAGAAATTGCCACTGCCGTTCTTGGGCAGCGTCAAGTCGGTCAGGCTGCCGCGATTGATGGCGGCGTCCAGCGGTGCCTGTGGCGCAACATGCCACTCCGCCGGCTGATTGAAATGCGGCTGGCCGGTCCAGTTGTGGATCACGAACAGCAGCCGGTCCGGCCACATGGCGTCGAAGGCGTCGCGGCGCACCGCGCGCGTGCCGCCGGACGGATCGCCGATCAGCACGCGCTGCGCGTCCATGCCCTTGACCACGACAAAGTGCATATAGCCGTTCTCGACAATGCGGACGATGGCGGGAAAGCGCGCCTCGGCCAGCTTGTCGAGCGGCTGGCGGTAGCCATCGGCGATAAATCCGCGCTGCGCCAGGTAACGCTTCATGTCCAGCAGCGAAAAGCCTTCGCGCTGGATGGTCGGCTGGTCGCCTTGCGCGTACATGGCGGCAAACACCTGTTCCTCCGTCACCGGCGTATCGTAGTGGTAACTGAGCAGCGTCGCCACGGCCGCCGAGCCGCAGCTGAAGTCGTGCTGCTGGCGCACCGTCGAACGGAAGCGTGCTTCCTTCAGGCTGGTCACGGGCAGCGCAAAGCCGGCGCCGCCAATGCCGGGCAGGTCCGCCGCCGCAGCGGGGCTGGCGCTCACTGCGGCCAGCAACAAAATGGTCAGGGCTTTCATTGCATCTGGATGTTGATGATGGTGGCGTTCTGTATCAGCACATTGGCGCCGGAATTCTGGATCGCCACCGGCAAGCCGGAAGCGTTGCTGAAGGAACCGCTGCTGATGGCATTGGCTCCGGTGACGACGTTGACCGCCGCGTTGCCGCTGACGGCGCCGCTCAACTGCATGTCATTGTTGACCGTATCGGTGCCGCCGCGCAGGCGCGCCAGCCGCGCGTCCGGCGTCCGCAAGGCATCGAAGCCGGGCGGGTCGGCCAGCGCGACCACCACTTCCGGCACCAGCGGCGCCAGCGTCAGGGCCGGCGGCGCCTCCACCGCGCTCAGCGGCCCGGCGCCGGCGTGCCAACAGGCGGCACACGTCAGCAGCATCCACGCGTTTTTTCCTGGTAAGTGCATCATTGCTCCTTTTCTCGACGGCGGGACGCGCCATGTCGCGCGCGCCCCGCGTTTTGCTTAGCGGCCTACCGCCAGGTTGGACTGGACATTCACGCTTTGCTGCACCAGCGAGGCGATACCGCTGTTCTGCGACGCCACCATGATGCCGGCGGCCGACTGGCCGACGCTGGTCATCGTGTTGGACATATTGAAGGTGCCGGCATTGACGGCAATGCTGCCGCCCGCACCGCCGGTGCCGCCCATGCCGACGCCGCCAGTGGCAGCGCCACCGGTGTTGGCGCCGCCCGAGCCGCCAGCGCCGCCGGTATTGCCGCCGCCACCCGCACCACCCGCGCCGCCGGTGCCGGCGGTCGCGCTGCCGTTGGTCGGATCGCCGTTGGTAGCGCTGCCGCCCGTCGCCGCGCCACCCGTCGCACCGGCTCCCGCCGTGTTCGACGAAGCACCGCTGCTGGCGCCGCTGCCGCCGGCCGCGCCGGCACCGCCGGCCGCACCGCTGCTGCTGGCCGTGCCGCCTGCCGCACCGGCGCCACCGGCGCCGCTGGTCGCCGTCGCGCCGGCGCCGCCGTTCTGCGCTACGGCGGCGCCCGCGCCACCGTTGCCGCTGGTGGCCGAACCGCCTGCGGCGCCATTGCCGGCGGTGGTGCTGCCGCCGGAGCCAGCCGCCCCGGCGCCGCTGGCCCCACCTCCGGCTCCGCTGCCGCCGGCGCCGCCGGTCGCCGTGCCGGTGGTGGTGGTGCCATCACCGGCGCCGGCATTGCCGCCGGTGGCCGTACCAGCCGCCGCCGTGCCGGTCTGCGTCGGCGGCGTCGCGCCGCCTTCGCTCGGGGTGCCGCCGCTGTTGGTGACGCCGGCCGTACCGCCGTAGCCGCTGCCGCCGCTGGCACTGCTGGTGGAACCACCCGAGCCACTGCCCGCGTAGCCGCCGGCGGCACCCGCGCCACCGGCGCCCGCTGCGCCGCTGGAACCGCCGACGCCCGCGCCGGCTGCGCCCGCGCCGCCCCCGGCCCCGCCGTTGCTGCCGTTGGCCATGCCGCTGGCGCCGCCGCTGCCGCCGGTGGAGCCGCCGACACCGCCGCCGGCGCCGCCAACCGCAGTCCCGGTCGCGCCCCCATAGCCGCCGTTACCGCCATAGGTTTCACCGCCTGCGCCGCCGGCGCCGCCGTAGCCGCCGGAACCGCCTGCGCCGCCCGGTCCGCTATAGGCCCCGGAGGCCGTGCCGCCGGCGCCGCCGCTGCCGCCGACACTGGCGCCGACCGCAGGCGAACCGTTGTAGGCGCTGCCATTGGTGGCGACGCCGCCGGCGCCGCCCGCCGCGCCATTGCCGCCATAACTCATGCCGCCGGCCGCGCCGGTGCCGCTGGCATTGCCGCCGGTGGCCACGCCGCCCGCGCCGCCGTAGGCGACGCCGCCATTGCTGTTGCCGGCATTGGTGGCGCGGTTGCCGATGTCCTGCACCGTGTTATTGTTGACCGAGCCGGTCAGCGTGGTGGTGGCGTCGGCACTCGACTGGTTGTAGGCATTGCTGAGGGTCGATGTGGCAGCGCCGCCGTTGTTGGCCGCTACGCTGCCAAGCTCGCTGGCGCGGGCGGCGCCGCTGCTGTTGTTGTTATTGTTCTTGTTGCTGCTGTCCTGGGTGGCACTGGCATTGTCGGTAGCGTGCGCTCCGGCGCCGGACTGCGTGGTGGCGGTCTGTGCATAGGCCTGTGCGCTGAAAGCCAGCGCGATGGCGGCTCCGATCAGTGATTTGTTCATAGTTACTCCTGCCTCAAGAATGATAGAAAGTGAAGGTGTTTGCGCATGGAGACCTTTCTCCCGCCCACACGGCTTTTGCAACCTTGGTGCCAGCATCGTCAAGGCTTTGATATCAAAAGAGAAGCCGGCCGGCGGCACGCCTGTGCCGCTTGATTCGCGGCATACAATGTCACAGCGCTGTGACAAAGCGGGCGCTCGCGGCCCGTTCACTCACTCTCCACAATGGTGTAACGGTCCTGTGACGGCGCACTGATCCCATGCTTGGCCAATAGGCGGTACAGCGTCATACGCGAGACGCCGAGGTCACGCGCGGCCAGCGTAATGTTGCGGCCGGCGCGCAGCAGGCTGGCGTCGATGGCGTCGCGTTCGGCGCGGATGCGGGCGTCGTCCAGCTGCACCGGCGCGCGCACCGGGGCTGCGGCGGCCAGGCCGAGGTCCTGCGGCAGGATCAGGCGTCCCTCCGCCATCACCATCGCGCGCCGCACACGGTTGATCAGTTCGCGCACGTTGCCGGGCCAGTCGTGCTCGCGGATCGCCTGCGCGGCGCGGCTGCTGATGCCTTTCAGGCGCGGCGCCCGTTCGCTGGAAAAGGTATGAAAAAAATGTTCGGCCAGCGGCAGCAGGTCTTCCTTGCGCTCGCGCAGCGGCGGCACATCCAGCGCCAGCACATTCAGGCGATAGTACAAATCTTCGCGGAAGGCGCCGCGCTGCACCGCCTGCGGCAGGTTGACATGCGAGGCGGCGATCACGCGCGCATCGACCGCGATGCTGCGCGTGCCGCCGACGCGGTAAATAGTCTTCTCCTGCAGGAAGCGCAGCAGGTTGGCCTGCAATTCCAGCGGCAGATCGCCGATTTCATCCAGGAAGATCGAGCCGCCCTGCGCGCTTTCGATCAGGCCGCGCTTGTCGCGCGCGGCCCCCGTAAAGGCGCCGCGCTCGTGGCCAAACAATTCGGACTGAATCAGTTGCGCCGGAATCGCGCCGCAGTTAATCGGCACGAACGGCCCCTTGCAGCGCGGCGACCGCGCGTGGACAGCCTGCGCCGCCAGTTCCTTGCCGCTGCCGCTCTCGCCCCAGATCAGCACCGGCGCACTGGCCGCCGCCACCTTGACGATCTGCCGCTGCAGGCGCGTGATGGCGGCACTTTGGCCGGTCAGCGTGGCGTCGTCACCGGCGCGCGGCGCGGCGGCGTCGGCCCGCAGCGCCGCCATGCCGAGCGCGTGGCCCAGCGCGTGGCGCAGGCGCTGGTGGTCCAGCGGCCAGGTGTGGTAGTCGGTGCAGTGATCGCGCAGCAACTGGCGCCACGCGGGACGCTCCAGCGCGGTCGGCGGCAGCACGGCGATCCAGTGCAGCGTCCAATGATCGAGCAGGAAGGCGCCGAGCTCGGCGCAGTTGTCGCTTTCCCGCACCAGCAGCAGGCCGACAGCGCAGCCGCGCGCCTTCAAATGACGGCGCGCGTCGGCCAGCGTCTCCGCCCGCGCCACCGTCCAGTCTGGCGGCAAGCCCGGCTCGCCGACGCCCACGCAGAGTATCGATTTCGTCGTCATGTGGCGTTGGACGCGAAATGATATGAAAAGTTCAAGGGTTGCCCCACCGTCGAGGCCAATATAGAATGCGCGCTGCTTTTTAAGCAGGCGAATAACAGCCTGTCAATAGTGCATAAAGCCTAAAACAACAACTGGGTGGTGTGAGATGAGTGATTTTGAATTGAAAACGGCTGCGTTGCCGAGCTGGCCGCAGCGGGCCGCGCTGCGCATGCTGAATCTGTTCGGCTGGCGCATGCTGTACCGCCCCCTGCCCGGTCCGCGCGGCATCATGGTGGTGTATCCGCACACCTCCAACTGGGACTTCTTTGTCGGCCTGTTCGGCAAGTGGGCGCTGAATCTGCCGTTCCGCTGGCTGGCCAAGGACTCGCTGTTCAAATCGCCGCTGGGCGGCTGGTTCCGCGCGCTGGGCGGCGAGCCGGTCGACCGCAGCGCACCGCAAGGCATGATCCGCTCGCAGGCCGAACGCATCAACGCCGCCGACTGGTACTGGCTGGCCATCACGCCGGAAGCGTCGCGCAGCTACCGCCCCAACTGGAAGAGCGGCTTCTATCACCTGGCGCTGGAAGCCAAGGTGCCTTTGTGCCTGGTGTATATCGATTATCCGAACAAGACCCTGGGCGTGGTCGACCACCTGCATTTAAGCGGCGACCAGCAAGCCGACATGGCGGCGATCCGCGCCATCTACGCCGGCCACCAGGGCCTGTATCCGGAAAACCAGGCGCCTATCGAGCTGCAGGAACGCCGCGCCGAAGAGCGCAAATAAGTCTTACGCCGTCGCCGCCAGCATCACGCCGGTGGCGGCAATCGCCGCGCCCGAGGCCTTGACCGCCAGCGCCGGGCTGACGCGGCCCAGCAGACTGCCGCCATACACCAGCAGCAGGCTGGCCGCCAGCAGGCCGGCCGCGCTGATCGCCTGCGGCAGTTCGTGACCATGGGCGTTACCGTGCAGGACCGCGAACACGCCGACCATGACCGCGCCAGCCGCCGCCGGCAAGCGCACCGCCGCCACCAGCAACACGCCCAACAAGGCCACCGTCAATCCGATGCCGGTCTCCAGGCCGGGAATGCTCAAGCCCAGCGCGCCGCTGGCCATGCCGATCAACAGCATGCCGACAAAGGTGGCCGGCAGCCATTTGGCGTTCGGCTGGCGCACGCTCCAGGCGCCTACCGCCAGCATCGCCAGCAGGTGATCGAGACCGGTGAACGGGTGCGCAAAACCTTGCAGGAAGCCGTGCGTGTGGGCGCCGGCGCCGGGGTGCGCCAAGGCGCTGCTGCTGGCGGTGGCCAGCGCGACGAGTGCGACGGCGGTGAGTGTTTTTTTCATGGTCTCTCCTTTATTGGTCCAGCAAGCCTTGTTGGCGGATGTAGTCGATGACGGTGTTCACGCCTTCGCCGCTGCGCAGATTGGTGAACACGAACGGACGGTTGCCGCGTTGCTGCTTGGCGTCGCGCGCCATCACGTCCAGGTCCGCGCCGACGTGCGGCGCCAGGTCGGTCTTGTTGATGATCAGCAGATCGGAACGGGTGATGCCCGGACCACCCTTGCGCGGAATCTTCTCGCCGCCGGCGACGTCGATCACGTAGAGGGTCAGGTCCGACAGTTCCGGGCTGAAGGTGGCGGCCAGGTTGTCACCGCCGGATTCCACCAGGATCAGGTCCAGGTCCGGGAAGTCGGCCTGCATGCGGGCGATGGCTTCCAGGTTGATCGAGGCGTCCTCACGGATCGCGGTGTGCGGGCAGCCGCCGGTTTCCACGCCCATCAGGCGTTCGGCCGGCAAGGCGTCCGCGCGCAGCAGGATCTCCATGTCCTCCTTGGTATAGATGTCGTTGGTGATGACGGCCATGTCGTAGTGGTCGCGCATGCCCTTGCACAGCATTTCGCACAGGGCGGTCTTGCCCGAGCCTACCGGGCCGCCGATGCCGACGCGGAGTGGATTGGATGTCGTCATGTTTGCTCTTTCAGGATCTGTATAAACGGCTGTATTGAACTTCGTGCTGCATCGACAGCAGCGACAGGCCCGGCGCCCAGTTGCACATATCGTCGTCGCTGACGGTTTGCGCGTAGCGGGCGGCCGCTTCGATGTCGGCGCGCAGCGATAGCAGCATGCGCTGGCCGGCCACCTGCCCCAGTGGCACCGATTTGACGCACACCAGCACCTGGTTTTCCGCCCACGCGAACAGCATCGCCAGCAGCGCCGCGTCGTGCGGGATGGCTAACGCGGCGACCGCGCAGCTGAAGGCGGTCGGCAGTGCGACTTCCGCTGCGCCTTGCAACTGCGCCAGCATGTCGGCATCGGTAATGCCTAATTCGGCCACCAGCTTGGTGAGCGAGTAGCCCATCTGGATGGTCTCGGCGCGGAATTCGCTGCTGTCGCGCGAGGCGATAAATTTTTCGCTCCAGTCGCTGACGGCCTGCCAGTCGCGCCGCGACCAGGCTTGCATCAGGCGCCAGGTGACCGGGGCTTCCCATTGCGCCACCACTTCGTGCAGGTGACGCGCGATCCAGGCGCGGGCGGTATCGGCGTTGTGCACCGTGCCGCTTTCCAGCGCCGCCTCCAGCCCTTGCGAGTAGCTGTACGCGCCTATCGGCAGGGCCGGACTGGCGAATTGCAAAAGGTTGAGCAGCGCGGCGGCCTGCATTTATTTCGGGTCGCTCGGACGGTGGATCTTCTGGCGCAGCGGGATCGGCGCCAGCGGGCCTTGTCCGTGGTCGTGATGGTGGCCATGGCCGCCGCCGTACGCGCCGGACTCCGGCTCGAACGCTGCTTGCTCTTCCACCACCGTGGCGCCCAGACCAGCCAGCATCTCCTTCAGCACCGCATCGGCACGAATGCGCAGGAAGCCGTCGCCCACCTGCGCCTGCGTGTGGCGGTTACCGAGGTGGAAAGCGCAGCGCAGCAGCGCATGCGCGTCCACGCAAGTGACTTTGTAGGTCGGCTCCGGCGCAGCGACCACGCGGATCACGCGCTGGTCTTCGCCGGTCAGCAGGTCACCGTCCCGCAGCACCGTGCCGCGCACGGTGAACACGGCCACTTCTTCGCCACTATCCAGCGTGGCGCGCAGCCGGCATTTTTCGCGCAGTTCGTATGGCAGCACCAGCTGGGCAGCAATCACCTCAGCGTGCGGAATCTTGGAATGTAAGGTCAGCATAAAGCGGTCAGCATCGTCAGAACAGGAAATAGCGCTGCGCCATCGGCAGCACGGCGGCGGGTTCGCACACCAGCAGCTCGCCATTGGCGCGTACTTCATAGGTTTCGGGATTGACGTCCATCTTCGGCGCCAGACTGTTGTGGATCATGTCGGACTTGCGCAATGCGCGCATGTTCTTGGCCACGATCAGCGTCTTGTTCAATTTGAGCGCATCGCCGATGCCGGCGTCATACGCCGACTGCGACACGAAGGTGAACGACTTCTTCAAGCCGCCGCCGTAGGAACCGAACATTGGCCGGTAATGCACCGGCTGCGGCGTTGGAATCGACGCATTCGGATCACCCATCAGCGCGGCGGCGATCATGCCGCCTTTTAAAATCATCTGCGGCTTGACGCCGAAGAAGGCCGGCTTCCACAACACGATGTCGGCGATCTTGCCCACTTCCAGCGAGCCCACCGCGTGCGCGATACCGTGCGTGATGGCAGGATTGATGGTGTACTTGGCGATGTAGCGCTTGACCCGGAAGTTATCGTTGCGCGAAGAATCCGGCGCCAGCGGCCCGCGCTGCACCTTCATCTTGTGCGCCGTCTGCCAGGTACGCATCACCACTTCGCCAACACGGCCCATGGCCTGCGAGTCGGACGACATCATCGAAATCGCGCCGAGGTCGTGCAGGATGTCCTCGGCGGCGATGGTCTCGCGGCGGATGCGCGATTCGGCAAACGCCACGTCCTCGGTAATCGCCGCATCCAGGTGATGACAGACCATCAGCATGTCCAGGTGCTCGTCCAGCGTATTGACCGTGTACGGCCGCGTAGGATTGGTCGACGATGGCAGGACATTCGATTCGCCCACCGCCGCGATGATGTCCGGCGCATGGCCGCCGCCCGCGCCTTCGGTATGGAAGGTGTGGATCGTGCGGTCCTTGAACGCCGCCAGCGTATCGGCCAGGTAGCCGCCTTCGTTCAGCGTATCGCTGTGAATCGCCACCTGGATATCCATCTTGTCCGCCACCGACAGGCAGTTGTCGATCGCGGCCGGGGTGCTGCCCCAGTCCTCGTGCAATTTGAGGCCGATGGCGCCGGCGCGCACCTGCTCTTCCAGCGGCGCCGGCAGGCTGACATTGCCCTTGCCGAGAAAGCCCAGGTTCATCGGAAACGCATCGGCCGCCTGCAGCATCGAATGCAGATGCCACGGTCCCGGCGTGCAGGTAGTGGCCGAAGTGCCGGCCGACGGCCCGGTGCCGCCGCCGATCATGGTGGTCACGCCGCTCATCAGCGCTTCCTCGATCTGCTGCGGGCAGATGAAGTGGATGTGCGTATCGACGCCGCCGGCGGTGACGATCATGCCCTCGCCCGCAATAATCTCGGTGGCGCCGCCGATGGCCATGGTTACATCCGGCTGGATGTCCGGATTGCCGGCCTTGCCGATGGCGGCGATCATGCCATTCTTTAAACCGATATCCGCCTTGACGATGCCCCAATGGTCGATGATCACGGCGTTGGTGATCACCGTGTCCATCACGTCGGCGGCCACGCGCTGCGACTGGCCCATGCCGTCGCGGATCACTTTGCCGCCGCCGAATTTCACTTCCTCGCCGTAGGTGGCGTAGTCCTTTTCAATTTCGATAAACAGTTCGGTATCCGCCAGCCGGATGCGGTCCCCCGTGGTGGGACCGAACATTTCGGCATAGGCACGGCGCGAGATTGTAGCCATGAGAGCCTTTTAGCCTTTTGGTGGTGTGGTGAGCTTGCCCATTACTTTGCCGTTGAAGCCATAGACTTCCTGGTCGCCGTCCAGCGTCACCAGTTCCACGGTGCGCTGCTGGCCCGGCTCGAAACGCACGGCGGTGCCGGCGGCGATGTTCAGGCGTTTGCCATAAGCCTTCCAGCGCTCAAGCTTGAGCACCGAATTGACTTCAAAAAAATGAAAGTGCGAGCCGATTTGCACCGGGCGGTCGCCCTGGTTGGTGACCACGACAGAAATGGTTTCGCGCCCCACGTTGAGGGCGATCTCGCCCTCTTCAAGCTTGTATTCCCCTGGGATCATGATGAACTCCTTTATGGAATCGGATTGTGGACAGTCACAAGCTTGCTCCCGTCGGGGAACGTCGCTTCGACCTGGATGTCAGGGATCATTTCGGGAATACCCTCCATGACGTCGGCGCGCGTCAGAATGCGCGCGCCGTCGGACATCAATTGGGCGACAGTCTTGCCGTCGCGGGCACCTTCCATGATGGCGCAGGTAATCAGCGCCACCGCTTCCGGGTAATTCAACTTCAGGCCACGCGCAAGGCGGCGTTCCGCCACTATGCCCGCGGTAAAAATCAACAACTTATCTTTTTCGCGTGGAGTCAGGTCCATGTCGTTTTTCTCTTTCGGCTCTTTCAGGTTTGCCAGATGCGCGGCGTAACGGCTTCGCGCTCCAGCAGATGCGGACGCACGCGGCGCCATACATTCAGCATCAGGCGACGCGCGGTTTCGCTGTCGTCGCCCAGGTGACGTGCCACCAGCACGCCTTTCGTCTGTGTCACGCCGAAAACATGCTCGCCATCGGCGGCAATGTCAGCGCGGATTTCATTCAGTACAGCAGCCGGCAGCGGCTTGCCGGCGGCGGTCAGCGTCGCGCACACGGTGCGGCCGTTGAGCGCCAGCGGACTATCCAGGCGGCCGCCGACCATGTCGCCCTGCTCCCACCAGATCAAGCGCCCTTCCCGGCGGATGCTGCTGCGCTGGCGAATGCGGCCGCTATGAAATACCTCGCCCGAACCGCGCCGGCCCATGCACAGGATCTCGCAGCCGATGAAGGTGGCGCCGGCCGCCAGTTCCACATGCTGGTCCAGCACCACGTCGGCGGTGTCGAAGAAGATGGTTTCCTGCGGCAGCCACTCCAGCGCCGCGTCCTGGTTCACGTGCAGGTGCACCGACTGGCGCGACACCTTGCCGTTGGCCTGATACCACTTGGCCGCGCCGGGCGTACTGATAAAGGCATGCGCGCGGTCGCCGACGCCGATGTCGATTTCCAGCTGGTCGCCGCCCACCACGCCGCCCGGCGGATGGACGATGATGGCCTGGCACACCCTGGCGTCTTCCGGATACAGCGCCTTCTGCACACGCAGCGGGCCGTAGTGCAGCTTGTCCAGCAGCCGCGTGGTGCCGGCGTCATCCGCAAAACCAAGCGTCAGGCTGGCATGCCAGGCGCTGCTGCTGGCGGCAAGGTCACGCGGTGCGGTGCAATCGGGCATAAAACCACGCAGAAGAAATAATGTTCAGTCCTATGCAATCGGCGTGCCAGCTGAAAGCGGCCATCCGGCAGCTCGCCTGCACCGTTACGCTGCGCACCGCACCAATATGGTGCAATCAGTCAAACCGCTGCAAATAAAAGGATTCTCGCGTCCGGCAAAAAGTCGCTGTTGTAAAAAAGTGCCGTCGGGCAAATAAATTTTGCGTTTTCTACGCCGGCAAAAGCATTGCCTCACGTAACAAAAGCAGGTTTTTTACTGTTGAGGAATAATGGATTTCATTGAAGCGCGGAAATAAAAGTTGTCGAGATAGCGCGGAAACCAACATCATCACTTATTTAAAAGGAGAGCATCATGATCAGCAAATCCGTATCCCGCATCGGCCTGGTTGCCGCACTCAGCGCCACGCTGCTGCCACTCCTGAGCGGCGCCGCCGTCTACAGCAACGGTAGCAAAACCTCGGCCTTCGACGTCACCCTGAAGATCATCGCCGACTGCACCATCGCCGCCACCCCGCTGGACTTCGGCCAAAGCCAGGGTGTGCTCGCCAGCAACGTCAGCGTCAACACCTCGCTCGCCGTCACCTGCACCAACACCACGCCATACAACATCGGCCTGAACGCCGGTACGGTCGCCGGCTCCACCACCTCGGCGCGTCTGATGGCAGGCACCACCGCCGGCAATACCTCGACCACCGTCGCCTTCAATCTGTACCAGGCCGCCGGCACCACCAACTGGGGCAATGTGCAAGGCACCGACACCAAATCGAGCACCGGTACCGGCACCGTGCAAACCCACACCGTGTATGGCGTCGTTCCTGCACAAGCCACGCCGCAGCCAGATACCTACAAGTCGACGATCACCGCGACCGTCTACTTCTAAGCACTACCCTTCTTTCCGCCGCCAGCCCTATCAGCAGCTGACGACGCGACACAGTATCTCCCCAGCGCCCAAGCCCGCGCTAAGTTTTCCCCTAGTCTTTCCCCATACCGCCCCAGCGTAGCGGCAACGATCTATCTATAGCCCTCACTGGAGAATCACCATGGCACGCCACGTCCTCACCCGCATCGCCGCCGCCGCAACCGTCATCGCCATGCTTGCGCCCATGATCGGCGGCGCCGCCGTGTACAGCAATGGCAGCAGGACCAGCAACTTCGATGTGACGCTGACCATCATCGCCGACTGCACCATCGCCGCCGCACCGCTGGACTTCGGCCAGTCGCAAGGCGTGCTGGCCTCCACGGTATCGGCCAACAGCTCGCTGCAAGTCACCTGCACCAACACCACCCCCTACAATGTGGGCCTGAATGCCGGCACCGTATCCGGGTCCAGCACCTCCGCGCGCCTGATGGCCGGCACCACTGCCGGCAACACCTCCACCACCGTCGCCTTCAACCTGGCCATGACGGCCGGCGGCGGCAACTGGGGCAACACCCAGGGCACGGACACCAAATCGGGCACCGGCACCGGCTCGGTACAAACGCTGACCGTGTATGGCTCCGTGCCGGCACAGGCCACGCCGCAGCCGGACACCTACAAATCCACCGTCACCGCCACCGTGTATTTCTGATTCTTGAAACCGGCGCAAGGGAGCTTTGATCCCGGAACCCTTGGTCTGCAACCGTGTGATCCCCATACTGTCTGCTTCTTGTATTCATTCGGGAGCAGCACATGAAAGTATTCGTTACCGGCGCAGCCGGCTTTATCGGCGGTTCGATTGCCGCAGGCCTGGTCAAGGCAGGACATGAAGTAGTTGGCCTGGTGCGCAAGCCCGAACAACTGGACGAAGTGAAAAAAATCGGCGTCACTGGCGTGCTGGGCGCGCTGACTGACCGCGACCTGCTGATCGCGCAGGCGCAGGCGGCGGACGCCGTCATCAACGCCGCCAGCAGCGACAACCGCGCGGCGGTGGAAGCCTTTATCGACGCACTGGCCGGCAGCGGCAAGGTATTCCTGCACACCAGCGGCTCCAGCATCGTCGGCGATGCCTCGGGTGGCGAAGGCACCGACAACATCTATTACGAAGACAATCTGCCAGCGCCCACCGAGGACAAGGCCGCGCGCGTGGCCATCGACAACCTGGTGCTGGACGCGGCCAACCAGGGCGTGCGCTCGGCGGTGCTGTGCAATACGCTGATCTACGGCCACGGCGCGCTGCCGCGCGATTCGGTGCAGCTGCCACGCCTGCTCAAGCAGGCGCGCAAGAGCGGCGTGGTGCGCCATGTGGGACCGGGCCGCAATATCTGGTCGAATGTGCACATCGACGACGTGGTCGACCTGTACCTGCTGGCGTTGGAAAAAACCGCAGCCGGCGCCTTCTATTTTGTGGAAAGCGGCGAAGCCTCGTTCGGCGAGATGAGCGCGGCCATCGCCAAGGCGCTGGATCTGGGCCCGGCGCAGGACTGGCCGCTGGAACTGGCCAAGGAAGAATGGGGTTATGAAATGGCCTCGTACGGCCTGGGCTCCAACAGCCGCGTGCGCGGCGAGCGCGCCCGCAAGCAATTGGGCTGGCAGCCGCATCGCCCGCCAGTGCTGGACTGGATCGCGGGCGATATGCTGCGCGGCTAATGCCTTAGTGGACTGGCGTGTAGGTCAGTCCAAACATCTCGGCATATTCGGCCATCGGCGGCAGGCCGATCGCGCGCCGCCGTTCGTCGACGTGGGCTTCGTCTTCGATCGGCTCAAACTGCAACGGCGTGCCGCCCAGCTGCGAACCGTAGATCTGCGGCTTGCCATCGGCGATACGTATGCGGTCTTCCAGCAGCGCCAGGTTGTTGCCACGGGCATCGCCGCGTTGAACCGCATCGCGCAACAGCGGCAGGTATTTGCGCTGGGTGTCATGATCGGCATGCTGCACGACCAGGAAAGCGGTCTGCGACGCCGCACCAGCGAAACGCAATCCCGGCCAGCCGAAGGCGTCGATGATCTCTGCCAGACGTTTGGTGTTGGCGACGTCGATTGCAGTCTGCTGCTGCCATTCCTCCGGCGTCAGATCGCCCTGCACCGAGCGGCCGCGATATAACTGGTCGGTTGCCGCCATCGCCTCCAGATCCCGCACCGCCTTGGCACGTTCCGCGCTGATAGGCGCCTTGCTGAACACGACATCTTCGCCAAACAGGATGAACGATTGCCCGCCATCCGGAATCAGGCGCGCCTGCACATTCCCCGTCAAGTGACGGCTGGTCGCATCGCTATCGACATGATTGGCCTGGGCGCTCAATTCGGCTTTGGCGCCGATGGCAAAGATCATGCCGCCCACCGGTTTGCCGCCGGCGTAGAACGATACCGTGGTTTGTGTCAGGCCGTCCTCTGCCCGGCCGGACAGCGCCACGCCGGCCAGCGCGCCAATCAGCAGGATGCGTGGATACAGGGTCATTGTGCTGGTTGCGGTGCTGGTTGCGGTGCTGGCTTTACTACCGGCTGCGGTGCCGGTTTGGCTTTCAGGCTATTGAGCACGCCCGCTGGCACCTCGATCGGCTTGCCGTTGACCGTCAGCTTGCCTTCCTTGATGTCGATCACGGTGCGCAGTTCGTCCTGCACCAGCGTGCCAAAGCCGCCGCTGACGGTCTTGCCGACCACCATGCTGACTACCGCATCGGCGCCAGCGTCGATCTGCTTGGCCGCATCCGGCAACGACGGATCGACGGATTTGCCAGCAAAGACGCGCGCCACGTCGCGCACCAGCGCCACCGGCACCCGCACTTCAAAGTGCGCCACGATTTTCTTCATCAGCGCATTGATGTTGCTGAAATCGGCCTCCACCACTTTCTGGAAGCTGACGCGGCCCTTCAACGACGCCACGTGGCCGTGGTACGCGGCGCTGATGTCGTCGATGAACAGGGTAGCACCGGCGGTGACCATGCGCTTGCCGAAATCGGTCATCGTCTTCAGGGTGCGTTTCACCTCGGCTTCGTCTTCCATATTGGCGCCCTGCTGATCGCGCAGTTGCTTGGTCATATCCGCCAGCGCCTTGGCCGGCACATTGGTGATATGGACCGCAAAGTTGCTGCGCTCGACGCGCTCGTCGCCAACCACAATCGCCTTGATCGTATTGCTGTAGACGATTTCCGCCATCGCACCACGGCGGCGCACATCCGACTTGGCCTCGATACCCTCGAAGCGCATCATTTCCTTGATCTCGCGGCTGCCTGGCGCCGAGTCGCGCACCACCAAACTGCCAACCTTGATCAGGGCCGTGCCATAGCCGACCTGATCGGCGCCGTACACGGCCCGGGTGGTCATGCTGATATCGTTGAAACTGACCGAACCGCCCGGACGCGTCACCATCAGCGACGGCCAGGTACTGTCCGTATTCAACGCGCGACCGGCCTTGTCGGTCGAGAGCTTCACCGTCATCTCGGTCCAGGTGAAATCGGTGCCGTTGCCTTGCAGGTAGGTGTACGGCGCCAAACCGCCGACATAGTTGATCTGGCCCTTGGGACCGTTCGCCACGCGCTGGATCGCGAATGGTTGCGCGGTGCCGAAGATCTCTTTCAACTTGGGCTGCAGCTCAGACGAAAACTGGAACCTGGTGTACATCTCCAGTTTCTTGCCCACATTGACTTCCTTGCCCACCGCGAGCTGCACCTCTTTCTGCGCAGCGCGAAGCGTAGCGGAGGTTTCCGGCTTCAAGATTTCCGGCGGCTTAGGCGGCGCGGCCGGCGGCACGGGTGCTGGTGCAGGCGCTGGTGCAGGCGCTGCTGCTGGCGCCGCGTTCTGGGCGTGGGATGGGATGGCCAGCATGGCGCTGGCCATTGCTACTGCAAGAAGAGTCTTTTTCAAGGTGTGAACCGGTGAGTGTGTAAAGATATAGCATTTTAATTAAACAATCTCTCCGGAAATACACACATTGTCACTCCAGGTCGGGGTACGGGCTCTTGCCGCCGTCCGCGATAAACTGGTCGATGCGCGCCTCCAGCACCGGCAGCGGGACCGAACCCAGTTGCAGCACAGTGTCGTGGAAAGCGCGGATATCGAACTTCTCACCCAGCGCCTTCTCCGCCTTCTTGCGCGCATTGATGATGCTCATCTCACCCAGGTAGTAAGACAGCGCCTGGCCGGGCCACGAAATGTAGCGGTCCACTTCGGTCTCGATTTCATGGTCCGACAGCGCGGTGTTTTCGTGCAGGTAGTCCTGCGCCTGTTTGCGCGTCCAGCCCTTGCTGTGGATGCCCGTATCGACCACCAGCCGCGATGCGCGCCAAGCCTGGTAACTGAGCATGCCGAAGGTTTCATACGGCGTCTCGTAGATGCCCATCTCCGCGCCCAGGCGTTCGGTGTACAGCGCCCAGCCCTCGCCGTAGGCCGAGATGTAGGCGTTGCGGAACGGCGGCCGCCCCTTCTGCTCCATCGCGATCGGCATCTGGAAGGCGTGGCCCGGCGCCGATTCATGCAGCGTCAGTGCCGGCATGCTGTACAGCGCGCGCGCCGGCAGGTTGTAGGTGTTGACCAGATAGACGCCCGGACCGCCACGGCCCGACGTATAGAACGGCGCCTGATCGTCCGGCACCGGGATCACCGCAAAGCGGCGGCGCGGCAGGTAGCCGAAGTATTGCGACACCTTGCCGTCGAACTTCTTGGCCACCCAGGCGGAGCGCATCAGCAGCTCGTCCGGCGTCTTGGCGTAGAACTGCGGATCGGTGCGCAGGAAGTGCAGGAAGGCGGGCAGGTCGCCCTTGAAGCCGACCTGCTTGATCACGTCCTGCATCTCGCCGCGGATCTTGGCCATTTCGGCGATGCCGATCTGGTGGATCTGGTCCGCGCTCATCGAGGTGGTGGTGAATTCGACGATCTTCGACTGGTAATAGGCTTTACCATCCGGCAGGCTCTCGGCCGCCAGGTCGTCGCGCGACTTCGGCACATACTCTTCGCGCATGAACTTCAACAGCGTCTGGTGCGCCGGAATGACGTCGGTGGCGATGACCTTGATGGCTTGCTGGCGTAACTGCTCCTGCTTATCGGCCGGGATCGAGGCCGGCATGGTCTTGAACGGCAGGTAGAACACGGTGTCCTGCGGCGTTTTGGCATCGGTCACGGAAGTGATCGAACCATCGCGGCCGGTCAGGGTGACCTTTGGCGGCGTGAAGCCGCGCGCCAGGCCCACGCGCATGTTGACGATTTCGTCGTTGAAGTAGCGCGGCACATCGGCCAGCTGCTTGAGGTAATCGCGGAGCTCCACTTCCTTGGTCATTGAGCGGCGCGCGGTGCCGGCCATGTTGGACCAGAACGCAGTGTCGGCGTTCAGCGGCTTTTCGTAATCCTTGAACTGCTGGGCGGCGATAAAGGCGGCAATCTGCGCCTTGTACACCTGGTAGTTGATACGCTCCGGCGGCGACAGGCGCGCTTCCTTGATGCCGTCCAGCTTCTTCATCACGTCCTGCCAGTAGGCCAGGCGCTTGTTCTGCGTGGCCAGATCGACGCGCGGCAGCGACACCGAAACGCCGCTGTCGTCGTCATCCTCGCCATCTTCCATTTTCTGGCTCAGGCGCCATTTCCATTCCTGGGTGTAGACCGCCTTGAACTGGGCGTCCGACGGACCGGCTTTGACGGCCGGCGTAGCAGTGGCAGCGGAGACACCGAGACACAACAACATGCAGGCACCGGCGATGGCGGTGCTGAACTTCTTTTCCATAACACTCCAGGAGATGATTGATTACATGGTCAACAGATTGCGGCGTTCGCGCATCAGCGCGGTGAAGCCTTCCGCGTTGATCGGACGGCTGAAATAATAGCCCTGCATCTCGTCGCAACCGCGCGCGGTGAGGAACTCCATCTGCTCACGGGTTTCCACGCCTTCGGCGATGACGCGCATATTCAGGTTGTGCGCCAGCGAGATCACCGACAACGCAATCGCCGCATCGGCGCTGTTGGTGGTAACGTCGTCGACGAAGGATTTGTCGATCTTCAGCACATCGATCGGGAAACGCTTCAGATAACTCAGGCTGGAATAGCCGGTGCCGAAGTCGTCCAGCGAGATGCTGACGCCGATGTCCTTCAGGCGGCGCAGCGCCGCCACGGCTTTATTCGGATCGCCCATCACCGTGCCTTCGGTGATTTCCAGGCCCAGATATTCCGGCGCCACGCCGAACTTGCGCAGCGTGCTTTCCACGTACGGCACGGTGGCGTCGTTGGCGAACTGGCCGGCGGCCAGATTGACCGCCACCTTGATCTTGCCCAGTCCCTGCTCGTGCCAGACCTTCATCTGCGCGCAGACGCTTTCCAGCACCCATTCGCCGATGGAGTTAACCAGGCCATATTCTTCGGCCAGCGGGATGAAACGGTTGGGCGGCACCTTGCCCAGCACCGCGTTATCCCAGCGCAGCAGCGCTTCGGCGCCGACCACCGCGCCGGTTTTCAGGCAAACCTGCGGCTGATAGTGCACCTCGAATTCGTCGCGCGCGATGGCGCCGCGCAGCTGGCTCTGGATCGCCAGCTTGTCGCGGATTTCCGCGTCCATGCGCTCGGTGAAGAAAGCGTAGTTATCGCGGCCGATTTCCTTGGCGCGGAACAGCGCCGTGTCGGCGTTGCGCACCAGCTCATCGAAGCTCTCGCCATCGGTCAGGCTGACGGCGATGCCAATACTGGACGTGACGGTGATCTGCTGGCCGTCGATCACCAGCTCCTTGCGCAGGCCGGCCAGGATCTTCTGCGCCAGCGCCATGGTGGCGCTCAGCTGCGCATCGTCGGCGACGATGATCTGGAATTCGTCGCCGCCCTGGCGGGTCACGGTATCGCCTTCGCGCACTGTCTCGGTCAGATAATGCGAGACCACCTGCAAGGCCTTGTCGCCCATGTCGTGGCCATACGAGTCGTTGATGCTCTTGAAGCGGTCCAGGTCCAGGCACATGACGGCCACGCAGCGGCCCTCGCGCCGCGCCGCGTTGAGCGTCTGCGCAAAGCGCTGGCGCGCCAGCAGGCGGTTCGGCAGGCCGGTCAGGGCGTCGTGGTTGGACAGGAAATCGATCAGGTGCTGCTCGGCCTTGCGCTCGGTGATGTCCATGAACACCGCCACGTGGTTGACCACCTGCCCCTGCGCGTCGCGCACCACGGAGGCGCTCAGCAGGCCCGGATAGGTTTCGCCGTTCTTGCGGCGCGCCAGGATCTCGCCCGACCAGTGGCCGGTCTTGGTGACCGACTGCACCAGCGCGTCAAACGCCGCAAGGTCCGGTTCCCTAGCCAGCAGGAGGTTGGCGTTCTGGCCCAGCACTTCCTTGCTGGTGTAACCGGAGATGTGCGTAAACGCGGGATTGGTGGCGACGATGCGGCCTTCGCGATCGGTGACGACGATAGCATCCTGGGTCGCTTCGAACACCTGGCTGGCCAGGCGCAGGAATTCCTCGTTGGCGCGGCGCTGTTCGATTTCCTTTGCCAGTTCGGCGGTGCGTTCGGCGACGCGCTCTTCCAGCAGCGCGCGCTCTTCCGCCAGCGCCTTCTGCGCGCGTCCCAGCCGCACATGAGCGTCGGTGCGGGCCAGGATTTCCTCGGCCTGGAACGGCTTGGCGATGAAATCGACCGCGCCCAGCGCAAAGCCGCGCACTTTATCGTCGGTGTCATGCTGGGCTGACAGGAAGATCACCGGCACCTGGTTCAGGTCCGGATTGTCCTTGAGCCGGCGGCAGACTTCAAAGCCGTCGATGCCGGGCATGCGCACGTCCAGCAGGATCAGCTCCGGCGGCCGCGATTGCGCCGTCCAAAGCGCCAGTTCGCCATTGGGGGCCTGGCGCACGTAGTAGCCCGCCTCCGTCAGCAGATCGCTCAGCAGCTTGAGCGAGGCCGGCGTGTCTTCCACGATCAGCACTTCGCCCTTGGTGTGTTGTTCCGACAAATCCCGGTGCATGTAAAAGTCTTTCGCCAATTTGCCCATCTGTTCACTACTATAATATACCCGTCAGGCGATAGGCTCCAATTCGTTGCCGGCGTCGTCCAGCAAAGCGCACAACTGCGGATACTGGTGCAGCTGCACCATGTGCTCGATGCGCGCCACCACGTCGGCCAGCGCTGGCGGCAAGGGCTCCAGCAGCCCCGCCACGCGCGCCAGGTTCAGCTCCTGCAAGGCGACTTTCAATTCCTCGCGCAGCGCCGCATCGAGCCGCTGCAAATCGCCCGGTTCCAGCGGCGTTGGCGGCAAGCGGCGCACGGCGGCGCGGTGACGGCGCACAAACTGCAGATTAAGCTGCTGCTCCAGCACCGCATACAACTGCGCCTGCTCCACCGGTTTGCGCATGAATTCATCGGCGCCGGCGGCCAGCGCCTCCTCGCGCTGCTCGGCAAAGGCCGACGCGGTCAGCATCACAATACCCGGCTGCACAATCTCGGGATTGGCACGGATCTGGCGCGTGGCGTTGATGCCGTCCAGCCCCGGCATGCGCCAGTCCATGAACACCAGGTCCGGCTGCCACACGTCCACCATGGCCAGCGCCTGCACGCCGTCGCCCACCACGGCGACGTCGAAGCCGAGTGGCTTCAGCAGGCTTTCCATCAGTGCGCAGCCATCGGCGTTATCGTCCGCCACCAGGATGCGGCGGCGCTGCTGCGGCTCCAGCGCGGTGACTTCGTCCTCGCCGGGCTGCGGCGCTTGGTCCGCCACCTGCACGCCGACCGTGAAGTAGAAGGTCGCGCCCTGCCCCGTCGCCGATTGCACCGCCAGCGTGCCGCCCATCAGCTGCACGAACTCGCGCGAGATGGTCAGGCCAAGGCCGGTCCCCTCTTTCGCGCCCGGTCCCTCGGCCTGGATGAACGGCTCGAAGATGCGCAACTGGTCTTCCGCGCTGATGCCGGGGCCATCGTCGATGACCGCAAACGTCAGTTCGCACTGGCCGTTGCGCGAGGCGCCACGCACCTTCAGCGTGACCTTGCCCTGCGCGGTGAACTTGACCGCGTTCGACATCAGATTCAATAGCACCTGGCGCAGCTTGGTGCCGTCCACGCGCGCACTGGCCGGCAGGCCGACACTATCCACCACCAGCTCGACGCCAGTCTGCACGGCACGCATGCTGACCATGTCCAGCACTTCCTGCAGCATGTCGTTGAGCTGCACCACTTCCGTCTGCAGCACCGCGCGGCCGGCCTCGATCTTGGACAGTTCGAGAATATCGTTGATCAGCGTAAGCAGGTGCTGGCCGGAACGGTGGATGATGGCCAGGTTGCGCTTCTCTTCCGGCAGCATGTTCTTGGAGTCGGCCATCAGGCGCGAGAAGCCGATCACGGAATTAAGCGGCGTGCGCAGCTCGTGGCTCATATTGGCCAGGAAGGTGCTCTTGGCGCGGTTGGCCGCCTGCGCCTGGCGCACCGCCACCGACAACGCATTGGTGCGCTCGGCCACCAGCTCTTCTAGGTGGATGCGGTGACGGCGCAGTTCCTGCTCCGCCGTGCGGCTGTCGGTGACGTCGTAGTTGACGCCCACCATGCGCATCGCGTGGCCGTCGGTGTCGCGGAAAGTCATGGCGTCGGCCTTGATGTAGTGCACCGTGCCGTCGGCCCAGATCAGGCGATATTCGATATCAAATTCAGCGGTGCCATTGAGCGCCTGCTGCAACAGCATTTCGGTCGGCACCACATCGTCCGGGTGCACCATCTTGCGCCAGGCCTCGAACGGGTCGTCCAGCTTGCGGCCTTCCATGCCGTGCAGGCGGTACATCTGCTCATCCCACACCATCTGGCGGTTGACGATGTTCCAGTCCCAGATGCCGATGGCGGCGGCGCCGGAGGCGATCTGCAAGCGCTCCTCGCTGGCGTGCATGGCGACGTAGCGGCTTTCCATCAGGCGCACCATTTCGCGGATCGAGGCATTCAGGGTTTTCAGTTCGCCGCTGTACCAGTCGCGCGGCGGCTCCACGCCGGAATTCTGGCCTGCCTTGACGCTGGCGGCGTAGCGTTCAATATTGGTCAGGGGCTTGAGGATCAGCTGCCATAGCAGCAGGTAGAGGCTGAGCACCAGCGTCACGTCCAGCACGAAAATCAGGCCGGCGATGGTGTACAGGCGCTGGCGCAGCTGCACCACCAGTTGCGCCGGCGAGGCGTACACGGTGATGGTGCCGATATTCTGCCCACCCGCCACAATCGGCCGCTGCTCGGACAACAGCTCGGGATCGGCCGGCAGGCGCTCGGCCGGCACCAATTGCGCCTGCTCATTGCGGGTGAGGATGAAAGGATGGCTGCTGGCCACCGGCGCCACAGCGCTGGCGTACAGGTCACGGTTACTCAAACCGCTCTTCATGATGGTGACGATCTGGGTCTCGTCGAAATTCCAGGCCGGCAGCGCGACGGCGGCCGCCAGTTCGTCTGCGCTGTTGGCCAGCGTTTTGCGCAACTGCTCCCAGCGTTGTTCGCGTTCGACATGGTAGAAGTACAGCGCGAAGGTGGTCAATACCAGCGTGACCACCGCCGTCAGCGTCACACTGACGAAGACGGCGATGGAGACTTTTGCGGCACGGCGGGCAAGACGGACCAACATCGGCAAACCATTCTTCTGAGGTTAATCTTGATAGTAACGTCTTAGATCATAGGTTCAATCCAGCATGAAGTCCATGCATATTTGCGGCTAAGCAACATCCTTAGCGATATGTAATTGATCGAAGGCGTTGGCGGTGCTGAGGAACAGTTTGCCGTTCAGTTGCTGTAGCAACGTACTATTACGCAGGCGGTCCATCACCGGCCCCTTGACCTCGGCTAGGTGCAAGCCGATGCCGCGCCGTTTCAGGCTCTGGTTCAATTCCGCCAGCGCCAGCAGCGCCGTGGTGTCGATCGAGCTGACCGCCGTCATCACCAGCAGCAGGTGGCGCGCGCTCTGGTGCGTGGCCAGCTCGCATTCGATGCGACCGGTCACTGCTTCCATATTGCCGAAGAACAGATTGGCGTCGATGCGCAGTACCAGCAATTCCGGTTGCGTCTCGGCCGGATAGCGGTCGATATTACGGAAATGCTCAGTGCCGGCGATGCGGCCCAGCACCGCGATGTGCGGCCGGCTGGCGCGCCAGATCAGGGTGCCCATCGACAGCGCCACGCCGACCACGACGCCCGCTTCGACGCCCATCACCAGCACGCCGAGACAGGTCGCGCCCCAGGCCAGCGCATCGCCACGGTCGTATTCCCAGGCGGTGCGCAGGATGCCCAGTTCCAGCATGCCCAGCACGGCGACGATGATGGTGGCCGCCAGCACCGGCATCGGCAGCAGCGCCAGCCAGCCGGTCGGCGCCAGCAGCGCGCCGGCCAGCAAGCCGGCGGTGATCAGGCTGGCCAGCGGCGTGTTGGCGCCGGCCGCGAAGTTGACGGCGGAGCGCGACAGGCTGCCCGTCACCGGAAAACCGCCCGACAGCGCGCTGGCCACATTGGCCGCGCCCAGGCCGATCAATTCATGATTGCTGACCAGCTTCTCGTTGCGTTTGAGCGCCAGCGCCTGGGCGCCGGACATCGACATCAGGAACACGATGAAGCCGATCAGCAGTCCCGGTTGCAGCAGCGCGCGCCAGTGCTGGCTGGAGGTGGCCAGGTTCAGATGCGGCAGGCCCGCCGGAATGGCGCCGGTGGTGCGCACGCCCATCTCGGCCAGGCCGGTGGTCGCCATCAGCACGATGCCGCCCAGGACCACCACCATCGGCGCCAGCTTGGCGCCGATATCGGCCACCACCGGCGGCAGGCCGCAGACCCTCAGCAGCCCGGCCAGATATTGGCGCGACAGCACCAGCAACAGCAAGGTGCAGACACCCAGCACCGCGCTTGGCGTGTGCACATGCGGCAGCTCGGCGCCCAGCAGCGTATGCAGCTGGTCGTAAGCGATGACGATGGCCGAACCGACCGTGAAGCCGCTCATCACCGGACGCGAAAAGAAGTTGGCCAGGAAGCCCATGCGCAGCAGGCCGCACAGCAGCAGCACCGCGCCGGACACCAGCGCCAGTTGTGCCGCCAGCACGCCGGCCAGCGCCGACCCGGCCGGCGCCAACGGGCCGATCACGGCGGCCGTCATCAGCGAAATGATGGCCATCGGGCCGACCGATTGCGTCATGCTGCTGCCGAACAGCGCATAGACTATGGGCGGCAGAATGCTGGCGTACAGGCCCACCACTGGCGACAGCCCCGCCACCACGGCGTAGGCCACGCCCTGCGGGATCATCATCATCGCCACCACCAGCCCGGCGCTGATGTCGCCAGGCAGCTGGTCGCGCCGGTAGTGCTTCAGCCATTGCAGCATCTTGGTCCCCGTGCGGAAAACCAGCAGTGTAGGGTGACGGCCGGGCTTCATGCAAATTTTCTCTATCGATATGCGGAAATCGCATATCAGAACCCCGCTAGGCGCGCGGTGTGAGCGCGTTTAGCGTTTCGGCGGCGTCCAGCAACGCGGTGGCCACATCGTTCAGCTTGCGCTGCTGCGAGCGCGCGTGGGTACGCAACATGCGCAGCGCCGCGTGGCGGTCGATGCGGTAGCGCTCCATCAGCATGCCGACCGCCATGCCGGTTTCGCGGCCGTCGCGCAACGCCTGGCCCAGGCGCGCCTCTTCGGCGCGCAAGCCCTGGATCTCGGCGCCGCGCGCCAATGCCGCCCGCACCGCCGGCAGCAGCTGGGCCGGATCGATCGGCTTGAGCAGGAATCCCACCGCGCCGGCCGCGGCCGCCTGCTCGGCGATGCCGGCGTCATCGTTGGCGGACAGGAACATGTACGGTATGTCGCCCATCTGCCGCGCCAGTTCCAGCCCGGACATGCCGGGCATGGTGATGTCCAGCACCGCCAGCTGCGGCTGCACGCTGTGGTCGGCCAGCAGCGCCAGCGCCTGGCCGCCGCTGCCGGCCTGCCGCACGCGTAGGCCGGCAGCCTCCAGCGCGCGCGCCAGCAGGCCGAGGATCAGTGGATCATCGTCCACCAGCAGGATTAGCGGTGTGGTATCGGCGGGTAGATTCATGGGGCATGCTCCTGGAAATCGAGTTCGGGGGCTTCGCGCGCGGCTGCCGCGTGTAGCGCCTGCAGCGCGGCGTCCACCGCCGGCAGCTGCGCCGCGCGGCAGGCCTGTTCGAGGATGGCGGCGGCGGCGCCAATCGCCGGGCAGCCAAAGGTGGCGGCCGAGCCTTTCAGTGTGTGGGCTTCCATCTGCATCGCCGCCAGGTCGCCCTCGCCCAGCGCGCGCCGCAGCCCGGCCAGACGCGCGACCAGGCCGCCGCGGAAGGCGGCGCGGATGGCGGCAAACTCGGGCAGGTCGGCAAACGTCGCCTGCACCGGGGCGGCCGGCAGGAAGCGCGCCAGCGTCTGTTCAAAGACCTGGCGCTCGATCGGCTTGGCCAGGCAGGCGTCGAAGCCGCAGGCCGCATAGCGGGCGCGGTCGTCGGCCATGACGTTGGCGGTCAGCGCCACAATCGGGCCGTGGTAGCCGGCCGCGCGCAGCTGTCGGGTTGCGCCGATGCCGTCCAGCACCGGCATCTGGATGTCCATCAGGATCAGCTGCGGCGGCGCCGCCAGCGCCAGCGTTACGCCCTCGGCGCCATCGGCCGCGCACTGGACCTGCAAGCCCTTGCGCGCCAGCATGGCGCTCAGCAGGCGCCGATTGTCCTCGCCGTCCTCCACCACCAGCACGCTGCCGGCCAATCCTTGCGCCGGTGGTGGCGGCACCGGCGTCGCGGCCGGCGCCAGGGCCGCCAGCGGCGCCGGCACCTGCACCAGGACGCGGGTGCCTGCGCCGGGTTGGCTGTCGACCGTCACCGAGCCGCCCATGGCCTGCGTCAGACGGCGCACCAGGAACAAGCCCAGGCCGGAACCGCCGAAGCGGCGCGCGATGCTGCTGTCCGCCTGTTCAAATGGTTTGAACAGCTGCGTCACCTGCTGCGGCGCCATGCCGATGCCGGTATCGGCCACCTCGCAACACAGCTGCTGCGGTCCCGGCTGATACCAGACGTTCACCGTCACCTGGCCATGTTCGGTGAACTTGATGGCGTTCGACACCAGGTTGATCAGGATCTGACGCCAGCGCGTCGGGTCGCCCAGCACCGCCGCCGGGCACCCGGGCTGGACCGCCACTGCGAGGCCGATGCCGCGCTGCTCGGCCTGGCCCCGCATCAGCAGGCCCACCGCCGTCAGCGCCTCGGCGGGCGCGAACGGCACCTGTTCCAGCACCAGCTTGCCGGCCTCGACCTTGGTCATGTCGAGGATATCGTTGATCAGCGCCAGCAACAGGTGGCCGTTGCGGGCGATGATGCCGCCCAGTTCCTCCGCCTCGGCCAGCGCGCGCACCTGCTCCAGCTGTTCGGCAAAGCCGATCACGGCGGTGAGCGGGGTACGGATTTCGTGGCTCATCATGGCCAGGAAGTCGGTTTTGGCGCGGTTGGCCGCGTCGGCCTCGGCTTTCAGGTCGCGCTGCTGGCGCACCGCGACATCGCGCCGCCGCATCTCGCGCAGCAGGATGGCGAAGGTGGCCACCACCGCCGCCGCGCACAGCGCCCCCACCGCCGCCAGCTGCATCAGCAAGGTGCGCCACTGCTGCAGGAACAGCGTTTCGGTGACGGTGACGTTGATGATCATCGGGTAATTCGGGATCAGCCGCACCGCCCCCATGCGTCGCACCGGCTGCCGTCCCTGGGCCTGGCGCGGGGTGTCGACCACCACCACGCCGTGATCGCGCCGCTGGCGCTCGATCACCTCGTAGGTGCTGCCGCCGCGGTTGGGCAGGCCCATCTGCGCGTCCAGTTGCGGCCAGCGGGTCAGCATGCTGAAGTCGCGCCGGTACAGCGTCACGCTGGCGTCGTCGCCCAGGTTGATCTTGCTGAAGAAATCGCTCAGCTGGCGGCACGACACGCCCACCAGCACCAGTCCGAGAAAGCGGCCGTCGGCGGCGCTGATGCGCCGGCTCAGGTAAAAGGTCCACTCGCCATTGCCCTTGTTGCGCACCGGCCGGCTGACGAACACGCCCAGCTGCGGCTGGTCGCGGTGGGCGGCAAAGTAATCGCGGTCGGCCAGGTTGATGGCCGGCGCCGGGTAGCTGCGGCTGAAGTTGACGATATCGCCGTTGGCCGCCACCACGGTGGCCACGTCCAGCTGCGGCACCACCCGTTTGCGGTCGACCAGCCGGTGGAATTCGGCCTCGGTGCCCAGTTGCGCGCGCAGTCCGGCGTCGTCATTCACTTCCAGCAGGCGTATGCGCTCCAGCATGGCGTCCAGCACCAGGTCGGCCACCCCCATCGAGTTGGCGGTCTGCTGCGCCAGCAGCAGCGCGGTATTGTTCAATTGCACCTGCCAGTCATCCAGCTCGCCCTGGCGGTCCTGGTACAGCACGAACGACAACGCGGCCGTCAGCGTCAGCAGCAAGGCGGCGGCGGTGGCAAGGACCAGGCGGCGGGATCGGCGGGCTTCGGGCATAGGGAGCAAGGGGTTTTTTTCACCATACCATGCCCGGCCGCCGCCCGGCGGTTGACGGGCCCGGCTGTCGGTTGGCCGCAACGCCATCCCGGAATAAATATTGCGCCAAGTCAATTAATGCAGTACCATGAATCTAGTTGAATATCCGCGTTTGCGGCGCCGGCCCCTTTGCCGTCGTGCTGCGCGGTGTCAGATCTCCAGCCTGGCCCGCGCCGGCCCGCTGCTGGTTCCCACGGCCCTCTATTGCGCCGTTGTTGTGTGATGCTGCCACGCTGCGCGTGGTCCGCCGCCTGAACCGGAGTGCCCTATGTCTACCCTGTCCGCCCCCGCGCCGCTCGTCAGCGCGCCGCCCGATGTATTGCCCATCCCCGCCGCCGCCGCGCTGCGCGTGCTGCTGGTCGAGGACGACGCCGTCCAGCGCGAGCTGCTGACGGCGGCGCTACGCCATTTCGGCGTGCGCGAATTGCTGGTGGCCGCCGACGGCTGGACCGCGCTGGCCCACCTGGCCGCGACGCCCTGCGATCTCGTCATCAGCGACTTGAGCCTGCCAGGCATGGACGGCGTCGAATTCCTGCACCGCGCCGCCGCCTTCGATATCGGCGCCTTCGCCATCGTCTCTGGCGCCGAACCGGCCATTATGAGCACGGTCGAACACGCGCTGGCCGATCGCGGCGCCATCGTGCTCGAGCGGCTGACCAAGCCGCTGTCGCTGGCGGCGGTGCAATCCCTGCTGACGCAGTGCGGCGCGGCGCTGGCGCCACTGGCGCCGGCCCAGCCGCTGGCGCCGGCCACGCCGCCAGCGCGGGCCGCGCTGCAGCAGGCGTTGGTGAACGGCGAGTTTGTGCCGTACTACCAGCCCAAGGTCGACCTGACGAGCGGCGCGCTGCTCGGCGTGGAAATCCTGGCGCGCTGGCGCCAGCCGGACGGCGTGCTGATGCCGGCCCATTTCATCGGCGCCATGGAAGACAGCCCGCTGATCGACACCCTCACCTACCAGCTGCTGGAACAGGCCCTGACCGACGCCGCGGATTGGGGGCCGGAACCGCTGTCGATGGCGCTCAACCTGGCGCCGCACACGCTGGAAGATCCGGGCCTGCCGGATCGCCTGCTGGCCATGGTCCACCGGCACGGCATTGCCCCCGCCCGCGTCACGCTGGAACTGACCGAGACCGCCATGGCGCGCAACCCGCAACTGGTGCGCGACTGCGCCGCCCGCCTGCGGCTGCGCGGCTTCCGCTTTGCGGTCGATGACTTCGGCATCGGCTATTCGTCAATGGCTTTGCTGCTCAGCCTGCCTTTCACCGAACTCAAGATTGATCGCTCCTTCGTCGCCAGCCTGGTTTGCTCGCGCAAGGCGCGCACCATGCTCGAAGCGATGGTGGCGCTGGGGCGTCGGCTGGGCATGCAGGTGGTGGCCGAGGGCATCGAGCAGGAAGCCGAACTGCGGCTGCTGCGCCACATCGGCTGCCCGGCGGCGCAGGGTTACCTGTTCTCCGTGCCGCTGCCGCAGGCGGAGCTGCTGCGCTGGATCGCCAAGCCGACCCTGCCGACCGAGATGCTGCAGCACTGAGGTCGCCATGCATGCGCCACGATCGAGGCCGATTTTGTTGAATGATTCAGCCATGGGGTGGGCAACATGCTGAGCGGCCAACAGTATCAGGCGCGGCTGCGCCGGACCGCCGGCGCCTTCGAGCTGGCGCGCGAGGGCATCCTGATCACGTCCGTGCAGGGAGAGATCCTCGACACCAACCCCGCCTTCACCCGCATCACCGGCTACAGCCGCGACGAGGTCGTGGGCCGCACCCCCGCCATGCTGCAATCGGGCCGCCAGGGGCCGGACTTTTATCGGGCCATGTGGCAGACGCTAGGCGCCAGCGGCCATTGGGAAGGCGAAGTATGGAACCGCCGCAAGGACGGAGAACTCTATCTGGAAACCCTGACCATCAGCGCGCTGCGCGACAGCGATGGCGCGGTCAGCAACTACATTGGCTTCTTTGCCGACGTCACGCTGCAGAAGGAACATAATAGCCGGCTGGAGCAACTGGCCAACTACGATGCGCTGACCGGCCTGCCCAACCGGCGCCTGCTGATGGACCGCCTGCGCCAGGCCATGGCACAGGCGCGCCAGCACAGCACGCTGGCGGTGCTGTACCTGGACCTGGACGGCTTCAAGGCGGTCAACGACCGCTTCGACCACGCGCACGGCGACGCCTTGCTGGTGACCCTGGGCAGGCGCATGACGCAGGCGGTGCGCGCGAGCGACACCGTGGCGCGCGTCGGCGGCGACGAATTCGTGGTGGTGTTGCAGAATTTGGCCAGCATCGCCGACTGCATCGCGTTGCTGGAACGGCTGCGTGGCGCCTGCCGGCAGGGGCTGCAATGCGGTCAGCGCCGTGCGCAGGTGTCGGCCAGCATCGGCGTCACCTTCTTCGATCGCCGTGACGACGACCCGTACCAGCTGCTACAGCGCGCCGACCGCGCCATGTACCAGGCCAAGGCGACGGGCAAGGACCGCTACCAGTTTTCCGGCGACCGCCACCGCTAGGCGCGGTTGCGCGCCGGCCCGCATTCGATTATCGTGACAGCACGCTGCACCGGCTGGCGGGGCGGCCACGATCATTGGGGAGGTCATATGAAGCGCGTTACCGGCATTGGCGGCATCTTCTTCCAGGCGAAAGATCCTGTGGCGCTGCGCGCCTGGTATCAAAAGCATCTGGGCATCGACGTGCAAGTCTGGGGCGGTGCGGCGTTCACCTGGCAGGGTTCGGAAACCACTATCTGGTCGATTGGCGAGAGCGGCGGCGACCATTTCGCGCCGAGCACCGCGCCGTTCATGATCAACTACCGCGTCGACGACCTGAGCGCGCTGCTGCAAGCGCTGCGCGAGGAAGGCTGCCAGGTGCTCGACAAGACCGACGATTCCGAATACGGTAAATTCGGCTGGGTGGTCGACCCCGAGGGCAACAAGGTCGAACTGTGGCAACCGCCGGCCGGCCAATAAGTTGTCAGCCGGGCAGCGTGTCCTTGACCGCCGCCAGCACTTCCAGCGACAGCGCTTCGTCATCCACCGCGCGCGACAGCACGATGGCGCCGACCATGGCGGCATAGTTGGCCAGCGCCTGCTTGCGCTGTTCGGCGGCGTCGGCGCCGGGCATCAGCTGTTCCAGGATCGCCATCTGGCTGCGCGCGCCTTCGGTCATGGCGTGACGCGCCTTGGGGCCGAGGCGGGCCACGTCCGGACCCAGCGCAGTGACCGCACAGCCAAGCTCGGGATGGTCGCGATGCTGCTCGTTCAGATAGCCGTCGTAGATTTTTTCCAGCGCCACGTCAGGGCCAGCTGACAAATAACCTTCCCAGCGCTCGACCGATTTTCTCAGCGCGTGCGCGGCCGCTTCAGCCAGCAAATCCTCCTTCGAGTCGAAGTGACCGTAAAAGCCGCCGTGCGTGAGGCCGGCGCTCTTCATCAGATCGGCCACGCCGATGCCGTCATAGCCTTTTTCGCGGAACAGCCGGGCGGCGGTTTCCACGATGCGCTCACGGTTGAGCGCCACTTGTTCCCTGCTCACTTTCATTTTGGACTCCTACTTCTAATCTATTGACATTATACAGTACGAGCATAATATATCAATCATTGCGATCATCATCAAAAGGAAACCCACCATGAAAGCCGTTATCAGCGCCTATGCCCGTTCGCCGTTCCACTTCTCCCGCAAGGGCAAGCTGGCCGAAGTCCGTCCCGACGACCTTGGCGCGCAAGTGGTCAAGGGCCTGATCGAGCGCACCGGCGTCGATCCAAAACTGCTGGACGACGTCATCCTCGGCTGCGCCTATCCGGAGTCCTCGCAGGGCAACAACCTGGCGCGTATCGTCTCGCTGCTGGCCGGCTTTCCGCATGAAGTCAGCGCCATGACCATCAACCGCTTCTGCGGCTCGTCCATGTCGGCGGTCCACATCGCCGCCGCCAATATTGAGGCCGGCCTGGGTGAAGCCTATCTGTGCGTGGGCGTGGAATCGATGACCATGGTGCCGCAAGGCGGCTTTAACTTCTCGCCCAATCCGCAGCTGCTGGCGGAAACCGACGCCTACATCAGCATGGGCGACACCGCCGAAAATGTCGCCCGCAAATACGAAGTGTCGCGCGCCGACCAGGAAGTGCTGGCGCTGCAATCGCACCAGAAGGCCGCTGCCGCCCGCGCCGCCGGTTTGCTGAACGATGAAATCGTCCCGATCACCACCGCCAGCGGCGACGTGATTGCGGAAGACGGCTGTATCCGCCCCGGCACCACGCTGGAAGCGCTGGCGTCGTTGAAGCCGGTCTTCGATCCGGAACATGGCGTGGTTACCGCCGGCACCTCGTCGCCGCTGACAGATGGGGCGTCGGCGGTGCTGGTGACCACCGAGGAATTCGCCCGCAAGCATGGCCTGACGCCAAGCGCGCGCATCGTCTCGATGGCGGCGGTGGGCTGCGATCCGGCGCTGATGGGCATCGGTCCGATTCCCGCGACGCAGAAGGCACTGCGGCTGGCCGGCCTGACGGCATCAGACATCGACGTCGCCGAGATTAACGAAGCCTTCGCCTCGCAGGCGCTGGCCTGCGTGCGGGAGCTAGGCATCAAGCCGGAGGTGTTGAACATCGACGGCGGCGGCATGGCCATCGGCCACCCGCTGGGCGCCACCGGCGCGCGCATCACCGGCAAGGCGGCGGCGCTGCTGAAACGCACCGGCGGCCGTTACGCGCTGGCCGCACAGTGCATCGGCGGCGGCCAGGGTATCGCTACCATTCTGGAAAAAATTTAGGCGGCCAACTCGATGCCGTTGCGGCCCGCGCGCTTGGCGCGGTGCAGCGCGGTGTCGAGGCGATCCAGCACCGCGTCGCTACCCTCTTCCGCGCCGACCTGCGCCACGCTCAGCGCAATGCTGACAGCGGCGCCGTGGCCGACCAGCGGCAAATCGGTTTCCGCAATCGCGCCGCGCAGTTTTTCCGCCAGCCGCAAGGCATCGTCCGAATTGGTGTGGGTGGCGACGATCAGGAATTCTTCACCGCGCATGCGCGCCAGCGTGTCCGAGGTGCGCAGGCGGCCGTGCACCGTTTCGGCGATCTTGCGCAGCGCCGCCTCACCCACCGGCGCGCCGTATAAATCGTTGGACGACTGGAAGCTGCCAACGTCAAACGACAGCACCGCCAGCGGTAGGCCATAGCGGCGCGCGCGGCGGATTTCGTTGTCTAGCGCATCCTCGCCGGCGCGGCGGTTGCCGGCGCCGGTGACCGCGTCCACCGTGCTCATTTGCGACAACTGGCCGGCGAGCGCATCGTTGCGATGTTTTAATTCGCTCATGCCGATGCCGAAGCTGACAAACTGCGCCAGGCTGGCGAAGCAGGCAAACTGCTCACGCGTAAAGCTGATGTGACGGTCGAACATCAGACAGATGGCGCCCATCTTCGGCCCACCCGGCTCGGCGCACAGCGGCAGGGCGAGCACCATGCGCACATTGCGATCATGCAGCGCCATCGCCAGTTCCGGATCACCGGCCTTCTCCGGCGCATCCAGCAACACCATTTCGCCGCGCGCCGCCGCCATCAGCGCCGGGAACACGTCGCGCAGCGGTGATTGCAGCAGATGGTCGCGCCGCTCCAGCAAGCGGCCCAGATCGAGGTGGTTGCGGGCCTCCTGCGCCACCAGTTGCAGATCGCCGCGCTCTTTCACATGCAGCACCGAGGTATGACGCACGCCAGGGAAGTTACACAGCGCTAGGCAAATTTGCGAGGCCATGGTGTTAATGGTGTCGATGCCGGCCAGCGCGCGTTGCAGGCTGCGTTGCACGCCCAGCAGGTCGCGCAGCTCCTTTTCCTTGTCGAGCAGCTCTTGCTGCATGGCGGCGGCCGGATCGGCCGGCACCGTCAGCGCCTGCCCCACGGCTTGTTGCAACTCGTCGTTCAGCACTGGGCAGATGCGGTAATCGAAACTGCCGTAAGCCATCAGTTCCGGCAACCAGGCGCTATGTTCGTAAGCGCACAGCACCAGGATCGGCGCGCCGGCGCGGCCACGGATCAGCGCGCCGAGGCCGGACAACTGGTTCAGGTGATCAAAACCGTTGAGGTCGAGGATCAACAGGTCCGCCTCGCGCTTGGCCAAGGCGGCGCCGACGGCGTCCACATGGTCGCACAGCAACAGCTGGGAAAACATTTCCCCACAGCAGGATTGGAATTCCGCGCGCCGCTCGGCGCCCGGATTGAAGAAGATGCCCGTGCTGTTCGACCGGCTGTAGACTTGCGACATGGTGTGACTCCCCTAGTATCTTTTTTGTTTTGTTTGTTCCTCGAACGATAGTGTGCCATAGAGTTCAAGATTAGCAATCTTTTTGCAAAAATTTTATGATAGCGCGCACTATGTGAACAAGCGTACCGTCATGCAACCGGCCCGCGCCAATACTGGGCGTTCGTGTATTAGGAGAGCACCATGTCACAATCGGAAAGCGCGCCGGTGCAAACAACCGAGCACATCTATCCCGGCACGCCGCTGCCGGCCCAGCACCTGGACAAGCCGGGGCTGGAAGCGGACATGCAGCAAAAACCCGAGTTTCTTGCGCCCGACTACTGCGGCAGCGGCAAGCTGGCCGGCATGGCGGCGCTGATTACCGGCGGCGATTCCGGCATTGGCCGCGCGGTGGCGGTATTGTATGCACGCGAAGGCGCCGACATCGCCATCGTCTATCTGAACGAAGATCAGGATGCGCAGGACACCAAGCGCTATGTGGAAGCAGAAGGCCAGGCCTGCCTGCTGCTGCGGGGCGACGTGCGCGACACCGCGTTTTGCCGCGAGGCGGCCCATCAGGCGCACGAGCGCTTTGGCCGGCTGGACATCCTGGTCAACAACGCGGCGTTTCAACAACACGAGGAAAAGCTGACCAACCTGACCGAAGAGCGCTTCGACCTGACCATGAAAACCAATGTGTATGGCTACTTCCACATGGCCAAGGCGGTGCTGCCGTATCTGAAGCGCGGTGCGGCGATCATCAATACTGGTTCCGTGACCGGGCTGCAAGGCGCGGAGAACCTGCTGGACTACGCCACCACCAAGGGCGCGATTCACGCCTTCACCAAGTCGCTGGCCTCCAACCTGCTGGAGCAAGGCATTCGTGTGAATGCGGTGGCGCCAGGACCGGTGTGGACGCCCTTGAATCCGGCGGATGCATCGCCTGAAGATATCGTCAAATTCGGCGCCGACACCGACATGAAACGTCCGGCGCAACCGCAGGAGCTGTCGCCGTCGTATGTGTTTCTGGCGGCGCCTTGCTGCTCCAGCTATATCACCGGCATAGTGCTGCCGGTGACCGGTTCGGTGGGTGGTTAAGTCATGGCCGCGCGCGCGTTGTGGAAAGGGGCGATCAGCTTTGGTCTGGTCTATATTCCGGTTGAGATGTACACGGCGGTGCAGGAGCATGACCTGGACCTGACCATGCTGGACCGGCGCGATTTTTCGCCGGTCGGCTACAAGCGCTATAACAAAAAGACCGGCAAAGAGGTGACCTGGGACGATATCGTCAAAGGATACGAGTACGAGGATAACGAGTACGTGGTGCTGTCGGACGAGGATCTGAAGCGCGCCAATGTGGAAGCGACCCAGACCATCGACATCGTGGCGTTCGTGGAAGCGGCCGATGTGCCGTTGACGTATTACGAGACGCCCTACTACCTCGCACCATCAAAGGGCGGCAACAAGGTCTACGCGCTGCTGCGCGAAACCTTGCGCAAGGCCGGCAAGATCGGCATCGCCACGGTGGTGATGCGTACCAAGCAGCACCTGTGTGCACTGGTGTGCGTAGAAGACAAGATCGTGCTCAATACGCTGCGCTACGCAACCGAGATCCGCAGCGCCGAGGAATTGAAACTGCCACCCGCGACTTTGAAAGCGGCCGGCATCAGCGACAAGGAGCTAAAGATGGCGCTGTCGCTGGTGGACGGCATGAGCGAGGAATGGAAGCCGGAGCAGTACCACGACACCTACAAGGAAGACGTGCTGGCCATGGTCAAGAAAAAGATCAAGGCCGGCCAAACCAAGACCATTACCGCGCCGGAGGCCGAGCCAAGCGCGCCGAAGGCATCCAATGTGGTGGATCTGGTGGCGCTGCTGCAAAACAGCCTGGGCAAGCGTGGCGGCAAAGGGGCTGCCGCGAAGGCGCGTCCGGCCGAGGACGAAGACGAGGGAGAGGAAGTCGCGGCCAAGCCTAAGCCGCGAGCCGTGAAGTCCGCTCCCGCGACCAGCGCCAAGCCGGCGGCGAAACCAGCAGCCAAGCCGGCAGCAAAGCGCGCCACGAAGAGCGCCAAGCCGGCTGCACGCGCGCCGGCAGCCAGCCGCAAGGCTGCCTAACCACGAGGTGACTGCGGCCCGCTGCGCTTTAAACCACCGCCGCGCTGAACGACTCGGGCCGCCGTGCCAGCAGATAGGACAGCCGTTGCAGCCCCGCCTGCAAGCGTGCACGGTCCTTGATGCTGCCCAGGGAGATCCGGATCGCATTCACGGATGCGCTGCCAGTTGCGAATGCCTCTGCCGGCGTGACGGCGATGCCCTCGCCTTCGGCTGCGCGGGCAAGCTGCGAGGAGTTCCAATACCCCGGCAACTCCAGCCATATATGCAGGCCGTCTCCGGCACCACTGTACCGCCCCGCCAGAATATCCCGCGCCATCCGGTGACGCAGGCGCGCCTCCTGGCGTACGCCTTCCATCAATGCGTCCGCCGAACCGTCGAGTATCCACTGCGTCGCCAGCGCGGCCGTCAATGGCGCGACCATCAGGGCAAATGATCTGAGCGCAACAAGGAAACGTTCGCGTTCGTGCGGGTCGCGTATCAGCACGAAGGCGACGCGCAAGCCAGGCGTCAGGCATTTCGACAGGGTTGAGATGTAGTACACCTGTCCCGGGGCAAACGTGGCAATTGGCGGCGGCGGCGCATCGGCGAGCAGCCAGTAGGGATCATCCTCGATAATGCGCACATTGCAGCCGCTGGCGATGCTGGCCAGCTCCTTGCGCCGGCGCGCCGGCATGGTGACGGCGGTCGGATTCTGTAAGGTCGGATTGAGGAACAGCAGCGCAGGCTTGTGCTGACGGCACGCATCCTCCAACATTGCAGGCACCATGCCGTGCTGGTCCGCAGCCACCGCAACAATGCGCCGGCCGAACTGGGTCGCGGCGGCACGCAAGCCGGGATAACTGGCTGGCTCTGCCAGGATCACATCGCCAGGCTCCGTCAGCGCAAGGATCAATGCGGCGATCGCCGCTTGCGCCCCGGGACAGACCAGCACCTGCCGCGCATCCAGCTGTCCAAACATCGGTTCCAGCCACTTGGCGCCAGCCTTACGGTCGGAGTCACTGCCCCGGCCAAGTGATACGTCATCAGCAATTCATTGTCTGCCCTCATCAGCACCTGGGACAAACCTTGTTTCAACATATCGTCGAAGTCCACGCCGTCCGGCGGCGGTGGCGTGTTCATGCTCAGATCGAGGATAGCGGTCAACTCGACTTTCGACGCCGCGACATAGGTGCCGCGCGCGCCGCGCCCCTCCAGCAAGTTGCGGCGCCGGGCTTCGTCGTAAGCACGCGTGACCGTCGTCAGGTCAACGTCCAGCTGCGCTGCCAACTGGCGCTGCGGCGGCAGGCGGTCACCCGGTTTCAGCGATCCGTCGACCAGCGCCGCCTGCAACGCATCCGCAATCTGCAAAAAACGTGGTCCGCCATGCACGGCCAATCGCGGCAGCCAGACTGGCACATCCTCATCTTGTATGGCTTTCAACTGGGACATTTTGTCTCAATGTATGGAAATTGCTTTAAAGTAGTATGCCTCATAAGGTGCAGTAACACCATGCTTGCATGGTAGTCGCTGACACTCGCTCCTCTTTTATAGGCAGATGCAAATGGACTGGATACCGATAGTCTTCGTTATATTCAAACTTGGCGTGCTCGGCACGGGCATGTTCTACGCCATCAAGTGGCACTACGATCAAGGGAAGAAGGGGAAGATCGAGGAACGGCGCGCAGTACTGCGCGCGGCCGGCAAGATTGCCGCATTCTTCGTGCTAGCGCTGCTAGGGTTGGGATTGGTCACCTTCATCGTTGTCAAGACGCTCGGGATGGATCTGACTTTCCCTTGATGGCAGAAGCGGCGTTATGCCTCGACTTCGGCAAGAGGACACTGGGCGAGTAGATGTGCCATGTCTAGAGAAAATGCGGCTGAGTCAAAATCTCTCGGTTTTCTCTTCATCTCAGCTACGCGTGCAATTGACTGCAATAAAACTTCGCCGAATATCTTGAATTGATCTTGCGCTGACAAATCTTTCACGTCAGGCCAGTTAATTTGGCCTACTGAAAGCATTAATTTCATCTTTGGACGATAGCTGGTATAGCGACTCGACGAGTTGAAAAGCTCACCCCAGCCCTCCAAATCAGCGATTTCAAACCCTAGAACGAACATATCAATCGATTCGCCGTACGATTTGTCTGTAAAGGTAGCGTTGAAATAATCTTTGATCTTGCCAGTACATAACTTCCACTCTCCGGTTTCCGGTGGCGGGCCGCCGTAATAGACGGGTCCATTATCAATATGCCCGGCCCACTTCACTTCCCCACCACATCTAATTTTTATATCAAATTGCACTAGCACATGCTCCACGTCGAATCCAAAGTTTGCTGGAGCATAGCAGCTTTCTTGTCAAAAATGTACGCCGAGTCTTAGCCTTGCCCAGGCTTGAATTGCATTCGCTTCATGGCGGAGGCCAGCCCCTTGGCGGATTTGGCGTAGTCGTCCCACGGCGTGTTGCCGACATCGAGCCGCGTGTGGACGTTGGTAACGTTCCAGTGATCTGCGCTTTGCAGGCTATCCAACTCTTCCCACGTGATTGGAACTGAAATGCCCAGGCCCGGCCTGGTGCGGGCCGACCAGGCGCTGACTGTGGTAGCACCGCGTCCATTACGCAGGTAGTCAATGAAGATTTTGCCGACGCGGTTGCGCGGACCGCTCTTCAGGACGAAGCGCTCCGGTATGGTCTCCGCCATGTGCGCGACAATGGCTTGCGAGAAGGACTTCACATCATCCCATCCATAGCCTGGCTTGATCGGCACCACGACGTGCAATCCCTTGCCGCCGCTGGTTTTGAGGAAGGCCGGCAGACCAAGCTCGGTCAGGAAAGCGCGCATCAGTTGCGCTGCTTCCTTCACCTGATCCCATGTGACGCCCTTGCCCGGATCGAGGTCGAAGATCATGCGGTTGGGCTTTTCGTAGCTGCTGCCGTTGGCGTTTTGCGTGTGCAGCTCGACCACGTTCATTTGTGAGGCCGAGAGCAAGCCCTCTTCCGTCGGCACTTCCAGCATCGGCGGATGGTCCGGGTCCAGCGACTGTCTGAACTGCTTCACGCCCGGCATGCGTGACACTTCCGCATGCTTCTGGAAGAACAGTTCTCCGCCCACGCCCTCCGGCGCGCGCACCAGCGATACCGGGCGGCCTTTGAGATGCGGCAGCATCAGCGGCGCCACCAGCGCGTAGTAGCGCACCAGCGTGATCTTGGTGGCGCCGCTTTGCTTGTCGATAACGCGGTCAGGATTGGTGATCTTGAGTGACTTGGGCAGCGTGCCCTCAACGGCGGTTTGCATCGCGGGTTCCTCCTTGATGTGCGCCGGTTGTTCGCGCACGATGGCGTTGGCTTTTTTGTCCTTGCGCAGGCCCTTGAAGACGGCGTGGCGAATCGAGCCCGAATGCGTCCACTCGCCGAAGGCCACTTCCGCCACTAGCACGGGTTTGAGCCAGTGCGCTTTCTTATCGATGTCGCGGCTCGGTGCGAAAGGGCTTTTGTCGGCGGCCTGTTTGTCCATTTTGGCTTTCAGGTCGTCCAGCGTGGCAGCATTGAAGCCGCTGCCGACGTTGCCGGCGTATTGCAGTTTGCCGTCCTTGTCGTAAGTGCCGAGCAGCACAGAGCCAAAGCCACTGCGCGTACCCTGCGGATCGGTGTATCCGCCGATGACGAATTCCTGTCGCTGGCCGCATTTCAGTTTGATCCAGGTGCCGGTGCGACGCGCGGTGTAGCGCGAGTCGCGGCGTTTGCCGATGATGCCTTCGAGGCCCATCTGGCAGGCGGCGGCGATCATGTCCTGTGGCGTGGCGTTGAGTGCTGCGCTGAAGCGCACCGTGTCGGTCTGGCGCTTGGCGAGGACTTTTTCCAGTTCGGCGCGGCGCTGTTCCAGTGGTACGTCGCGCAGGTCGCGGCCATTGTGGAATGGCAGGTCGAAGATGAAGTAGACCATGTCGCCGGGATTGTCTTTGTCAAAAGCGTTTTGCAGGAGGCCGAAGTCGGGGCGGCCGTTGTCATCGTGAACCACGATTTCGCCGTCGTACCAGCCGGACGGCAGTTTCATTTTGCTCAGCGCCGCGTGCAGCGGTTGCAGCTTGTGCGTCCAGTCGTTGCCGTTGCGGGTGACCAGGCGGATGTCCTTGCCGTCGATGCGGGCCAGGATGCGGTAGCCGTCGAATTTGACTTCGAATATCCAGTCTTCCGCTGCGGCGGGCGGGGCGTCGACCAGCGTGGCCAGTTGGGGCGATAACGTCTCGGGCAGCGCGGCTTTGGGCGCGGCGCGTTCGGCGGCGCCGGCGCGAGGAGGCGCTGCTGGCACGGCGGCAGGCGCCGATCCAGCGGGCATCGGCAGCGCCTTGACGCTGTCGGGCATCTCGTCCACAACGCTGAACTCCGCTGCCGGCCGCGCGTATTCGTCGTTCTCCTTGATCAGCAGCCAGGGCTCCTGCTTTTCGCCTTTGCCCTTCATGCGCACCAGTACCCAGCGGCCATGCATCTTGTGGCCGTGGATTTCAAATTTCAAGTTACCCGCTTTGAGTGCCTTGCGCGGATCGTCTAGCGGATGCCAGGTGCCCTTGTCCCAGATGATCACCTTGCCGGCGCCGTACTGCTTGGGCGGGATGGTGCCTTCAAAATCATTGTAGGAGATGGGATGATCCTCGACGTGCACCGCCATGCGCTTGTCGTGCGTGTCGTAGCTGGGGCCTTTGGGAACGGCCCAGCTCATCATCACGCCGTCCAGTTCGAGACGGAAGTCGTAGTGCAGGCGCGTCGCCCAGTGCTTCTGGATGACAAACGTCAGCGCCTCCCTGCCCTCGTCGCCGCCTTCGGCAGGTTCAGGGGTGATGGCGAAGTTGCGTTTGGCCTTGTAGGTTTTAAGCGAATCATTCATTCCGCCAGCCTATGCCCGTCCGCTCGCGCGCTCCGTGCGATGACGAACATGTAAGCGATTGTAAAGACCGTCAACGACACCGGTCCGGGCCGCGTTTTTTGCTCAGAGACGCGGGAATTGTCCCGGGCCCAGAAAAACTGATAGAGGATTGAATCATGACCAAAATTATCGCTACCCTGATCGCCGGCCTGTTCGCAACCGCTGCTTTTGCACAGACCCCAGCCCCTGCTCCGACTCCTGCTGCTGCCAAGGCGGAAGCCAAGGAAGCCAAGACCGCTGCCAAGGCAGAAGCGAAAGAAACCAAGGCTGAAGTCAAGGCAGAAGCCAAGACTGCCAAGGTAGAAGCCGATGCCAAGAAAGACGTCGCTGTCGCCAAGGCGGAAGAAAAGTCCGACAAGGCCGATGCCCACGCCAAGGCCGTGAAAACCAAAAACAAAGCTCACGCTAAAGCCGAAAAAACTGAAGCCGCAGCAACGCCTGCACCAGTCGTCACGAAATAATCGTCCCCCCGCGAACGCGGGGGGCCATAGAACACTTGCTCAGCATGGACTCCCGCTTTCGCGGGAGTGACGGGCAAAAAAAAAGCGGACCGAAGTCCGCTTTTTTCATTGCTGCCGCGCTTAGTTCTGCGCGACGGTCGGTGCGGCGCTGGCGCCGTCCCAACCACCACCGAGGGCGCGAATCAACGCCACCGTGGTCACGGCGCGATTGCCACGCAGTTGTACCGCAGTGCGCTCCACCGTCGCCAGATTGCGCTGCGCGTCCAGTAGATCCAGATAGCTGGAACGGCCGGCCGCGTACAGCTTCTGCGCCAGATCGGCCGAACGGCGCGCCGATACCACCGCATCTTCAATCTGCACCGTCTGGCCAGCCAGGATACGCAGGCCCGCCAGGTTGTCTTCCACTTCCGCGAACGCCGTCAGCACACTTTGACGATAGGTACCGACCGATTCTTCCAGTGCTGCTTCGCTGCGCGTGATATTGGCCTTGTTGCGACCACCATCGATCAGCGGCATCGACAACGCCGCGCCCAGCAGCCACGAACGGCTGCTCCACTTGAACACGTCGGCCACAGTGTTACCCGAAATGCCGCCCGCATTCGCGTTCAGCATCAGCGACGGGAACATCGCCGAACGCGCCACGCCGATGCGGGCGTTGGCCGCTTCCATCGCGCGCTGTGCGGCGGCGATGTCAGGACGGCGCTCCAGCAGCGACGAAGGCAGACCGGCTGGAATCAGCGGCAGCAGCGTGCCATCCAGCAGCGGGCTGTTACCAGCCGTGTAACTGGCTGCCGGTTTGCCCAGCAGGACCGCCAGCGCATGCTCGGTGGTCACGCGTTGACGCTGCAGGCCAATGGCTTCGGCACGCGAGGTCGCCAGTTCGGTCTTGGCGCGCGCCAGATCGAATTCGCCGATGTCGCCCAGGTCGAAACGACGCTGGTTGACTTTGACGTTTTCTTCGCGGGTCTGCACCGTGCGTGCCAGCGTGTCCAGTTCAGCATCGGTGGCGCGCAGACGGAAATACGTCTGCGCCACATCGGCCTGCACCGACAGCAGCACCGAGCGGTAGGTCGCTTCGACCTGCGCCGCATCGCCACGCGCCGCAGCAACGTTGGACGATACGCGGCCGAACAGATCGACTTCGTAGCTGGCCGTCAGGTTGGCGCTGAATACCTTGGCCGGCGCCACCGGCGTACCGGCCGGCAGGCCCAGTTCCACATCCGACTGGCGCAGGCGCTGGGCGCCGACACCGACGCCGACTTGCGGAATGCGGTCTGCTTCAGCGATACCGGCAATCGCGCGGGCCTGCTTGACGCGGGCCGCCGCCACCGCCAGGTTGGCGTTGGCGCGGGTGGCTTCGTTGATCAGCTCATTCAGGGCTGGATCATTGAAAGCCAGCCACCACTCGCCGCGCGGCTGGGCTTCGGCGGCTTGCGCCGCTTTCCAGGTGCTGCCGTCGGCGGCGGTTTGGGTGGCCGCCGGTTGTTGCGATTCCTTGAACGCGGTGGGCACGTCCATCGCAGGTTGCTTGAACTCCGGCGCTGCGCATGCGGTCATCAGCAAGGCCGCCAGGATGGGCGCTACGCCCTTAGCGATCATATGCAGCTTGTTCATATTAGTGGCTCCCTTCCAGTTTTACCGCAGCGGCATCGCCATCCACGGCAGGTTTTTTCTTCTCCATCTTGACGGCCAGCTTGCGCAGCAGGACGTAGAACACCGGCGTCAGGAACAGGCCGAAGAAGGTTACGCCCAGCATGCCGGCAAACACCGCCACACCCATTGCATGACGCATCTCGGAACCGGCGCCGTGCGAGAACACCAGCGGCAGCACGCCCATGATGAATGCGATCGACGTCATCAGAATCGGACGCAGACGCAGGCGGCAGGCTTCCAGCGCGGCTTCGACGATGGTACGGCCATGGTGCTCCAGCTCCCGTGCAAACTCCACGATCAGAATCGCATTCTTCGACGCCAGGCCAACCAGCACAAACAGCGCGATCTGGGTGAAGACGTTGTTGTCGCCGTGGGTCAGTTTCACGCCCACCAGTGCGCAGAAGATCGACATCGGCACGATCAGGATCACCGCCAGCGGCAGGGTCCAGCTTTCGTATTGCGCCGCCAGCACCAGGAACACCAGCAGTACGCACAGCGGGAACACGTACATCATGGTGTTACCCGACAGGATGTCCTGGTAAACCAGCTCGGTCCACTCGTAGCCAATACCCTTCGGCAGCACTTCGTTGACGATCTTGGTCATTTCAGCCTGCGCTTCACCGGTCGATACGCCAGGTGCGGCGCCGCCGTTGATTTCAGCTGCCACGTAAGCGTTGTAGCGCTGTACGCGATCCGGGCCATAGCTATCCTTGACGCGCATCAGCGACGACAGCGGAATCATCTCGCCCTTGTTGTTGCGGACCTTCAGTTGCGCGATGTCTTCGGCGTGCGAACGGAACTGCTTGTCAGCCTGGACGCGCACCTGGTAGGTGCGGCCGAACTGGTTGAAGTCGTTCACGTACAGCGAGCCCAGATTGATCTGCAAGGTCTGGTAGATCGTATTCAGCGGCACGCCCAGTTGCTTGGCCTTGGCGCGGTCGATGTCGGCGAACAGCTGCGGCACGTTGATCTGGTAGCTGGAGAACACGCCGGCCAGTTTCGGATTCTGCCAGGCCTTCATCTGCACCGCTTGCACGGCTTTGTACAACTCGTCGTAACCCAGGTTGTCGCGGTCTTCGATCATCAGCTTGAAGCCGCCGGTGGTACCCAGACCGCTGACCGGTGGTGGCGACAGCACCAGCACGAAGGCGCCTTCGATTGCGCCCATGCGCTTGTTCATTTCACCGGCGATGGCTTCCGCCGTTTCATTCGGCTTGGTACGCTCGTGGAATGGCTTCAGGCCGAGGAACACGATACCGGCGTTAGGCGCATTGGTGAAACCGTTGATCGACAGCCCAGGGAACGAGATCGAGTTATCGACACCCGGAATGTCCTTGGCGATCTCCGACATCTTGCGGATCACGGCGTCGGTACGGTCCAGCGATGCAGCGTCGGGCAGCTGGGCGAAACCGATCAGGTAACCCTTGTCCTGCGGCGGCACGAAGCCCGGCGGCACGATCTTGAACATGAAGCCCGCAGCGACAGCCAGCACCGCGTAGACGATCAGCGAACCGCCTTTGCGTTTCAGCGCGCCTTTCACGCCGCCTTCATAGCCATGCGACGCACGGTTGAAGAAGCGGTTGAACCAGCGGAAGAAGCCACCAAAGACTTTGTCCATGCCGCGGGTCAGCGCATCTTTCGGTGCGTCGTGTGGTTTCAGCAGCACGGCCGACAGTGCAGGCGCCAGCGTCAGCGAGCTGAATGCCGAGATCACGGTCGAAATCGCGATGGTCAGGGCGAACTGCTTGTAGAACTGGCCCGACAGACCGGAGACGAATGCGATCGGCACGAACACCGCGCACAGTACCAGCGCAATCGCGATGATCGGACCACTCACCTCTTTCATCGCCTGGATGGTCGCGTCATGCGGCGACAAGCCGTTTTCGATGTTACGTTCAACGTTTTCCACCACCACGATCGCATCATCGACCACGATACCGATCGCCAGCACCAGGCCAAACAGCGACAAGGTGTTGATCGAGAAGCCGAAGCCCAGCATCACGGCAAAGGTACCCACCACCGAGACCGGAACGGCCAGCAGCGGAATCAGCGACGCGCGCCAGGTTTGCAGGAAGATGATCACCACCAGTGCCACCAGAATGATCGCTTCGACCAGGGTGTGGATCACGGCGTCGATCGACTCGCGCACGAATTGGGTCGGGTCGTATACAACGCTGTATTCGACGCCTTCCGGGAAATCTTTCGACAGGCGGGCCATGGTGGCGCGCACATCGGACGACAGTTGCAGCGCGTTGGCGTTAGGCGCTTCGAAAATCGGTATCGCCACGGCGGACTTGTTGTTCAGCAGCGAACGCAGGGCATACGAGTTACCGCCCATTTCCAGACGGGCCACATCCTTCAGCAGCGTGACGGCGCCGTCGGCGTTGGTCTTCAGGATGATGTTGCCGAATTCCTCAGGCGACTGCAGACGGCCCTGGGTATTCACGGTCAGCTGGAAGTCCGCGCCTTCGGCCGGACCCTGGCCGATCACACCGGCGGCAACCTGCACGTTCTGCTCGCGGACGGCGTCAACCACGTCGCCGGCGGTCAGGCCGCGCTGGGCCACTTTCTGTGGATCGAGCCAGACGCGCATGGCGTAGTCGCCGGAACCGAACAGCTGTACCTCGCCCATGCCAGGCAGGCGCGCCAGTTGATCCTTGACGTTCAACACCGCGTAGTTACGCAGATACAGGTCGTCGTAACGGCCGTTCGGCGAATTCAAGTGGACCACCATCGTCAAGTTAGGCGACGATTTCACGGTGGTGACACCGATCTGGCGCACTTCTTCCGGCAGGCGGGGCAACGCGCGTTGGACGCGGTTCTGCACCTGGGTTTCAGCTTGCTCGACGTTGGTGCCGATCTTGAAGGTGACGGTCAGCGCCAGCGCGCCGTCCGAGGTGTTTTGCGAGGACATGTACAGCATGTTCTCGACGCCGTTGATCTGTTCCTCAAGCGGCGCAGCCACGGTTTCGGCGATGATCTTCGGATTCGCGCCCGGATATTGCGCGCGCACCACGATCGATGGCGGCACCACGTCCGGATACTCCGAGATCGGCAACTTGAAGATAGCGATCAAGCCGGCGACGAAGATGATAATCGACAGTACCGCCGCAAAAATCGGCTTGTCGACAAAGAATCGAGAGATATTCATTTTTAATTATTCCTTGGAAGTGCCCGTTTTTTTACCATCAGCAGCGGCTACTTTCTGGTCTTTTTTGGCATTCATTTCAGCGGCCAGCGGATCGGCGTCCATCGCCACGGTGGTCGGCGTCACTGGCGCGCCAGGCTTCACGCGTTGCAGGCCGTTGACGACGATTTTCTCGCCGGCTTTCAGACCGTCACGCACGATGCGCAGACCATCGACTTGCTGCCCCAGTTGCACCGGACGGTACTCGGCCTTGTTGTCCTTGCTGACGACGTAGACGAACTTGCGGTTCTGGTCCGTGTTGATGGCGCGGTCGTTGATCAGCAGCGTCGACTTGGCGCCGGTGCTGCCGGCCAGTTGCACGCGGGCGAACAGGCCAGGCACCAGCAGGCCGTCGGCGTTGACCAGGATGGCGCGCATGCGTACCGAACCGCTGCGCGGGTCGAGCTGGTTGTCGACGAATTCCAGCTTGCCTTCGTGCGGGAAGCCGGTTTCGTTGGCCAGGCCGATTTTCACGCTGGCCGGCTTGCCCTGGTGAGCGGCGGCGCCGACGCGCAGGTAGGTGTCTTCGTCACCGTCGAACGAAGCGTAGATCTGGTCCAGCGAAACGACGGAAGTCAGCACGGCCGATGGATCGACCAGATTGCCCAGCGTGATTTCCGCTTTCGACACGCGGCCGTTGATCGGCGACGTCACCTGCGTGTAGCTCAGGTTGAGCTTGGCGGTTTCGTACTGGGCCTGGGCAGCGCGGGCGTCCGCTTCCAGCTGCTTGAAGCTCGACGCCGAAGTGTCGTATTCGCGCTGGGCGATGGCTTTGTCGGCTAGCAGCTTTTCAGCGCGGACCAGTTCCACCTTGGCCAGTTCGGTCTTGGCGCGCGCCGAGCTGGCGGCCGCTTCGGCACGGTTGGCTTCGGCCTGGAATGGACGTGGATCGATGACGAACAACACTTCGCCCTTTTTCACCTGCGAACCCGGCTTGAAGTTGATGGCCGTGATGAAGCCGCCCACGCGCGGACGAATCTGCACCTGGTCGATGGCTTCCAGACGGCCGGAGAACTCCTGCGTCTCGGTGATGGTTTTCTCGACGACCAGCGCTGCCGATACCGGCGGACCGCCGGCAGCGGCCGGTGGTGCTTCGGCTTTGCTGTTCGCTTCGCCGCAACCGGAAAGTGAGAATGCGGCCAGGCCCGCCAGTGCCAGCGCGGCGACCAGCGGTCGGGCGATAGCAGTCATTGAGTTAACGGTTTTCATGTTAATTCCTTTTTGTATGAAAATAATTAATGGAAAGGGCGGCACCGGGCGGTCTCAGGCAAAATCGAGAAAACACGGTACTAGCGCCCCGCTGGCAAGCCAGTGGGGACGTAACTCGGGTACTACTTAAGAAGTGGGGATTCCTATGCGGCTGACGGCGTCTCGGACCGTTCCAGGCCAGCGATGAAACTGGCAATTTCTCCCAGTGCCGAACAACGACAGGCACATTCATTGCGTGCCCCCGCATCCTTCAGGGGCGCCGGCTGCATCCGGCGGACAGTGGTTTTGACGCCGCAGCCGATCAACTTGGCGCCGTACTGTTCCGCCTCGTCGCGCAGCGGATCATCTTCGGTCGACAGGATCAACGCTGGCGGCAGGTTCTTCAGGCGGCTCGACTGCAGCGGCGACGCGTACGGGTGCGTACGATCGGCGGCGTTCGGCAGGTAGCCACGGTAGGCCTTGGCGCAGGCATCGGCCACATCCAGCAGCTCCGGCTCGGCCTGGATTTCGCGCATCGAGCAAGTGGTCAGGCCGGGGTCCAGCATCGGCATCACCAGCACCTGGCCAGCCAACGCCGGACCGCCGCGATCGCGTGACATCAGCGCGCAGACGGCTGCCAGGTTGGCGCCCGCTTCAATCCCGGCCACCAGCAATTGCTTGCCGGTCCAGCCCAGCTTGGCCTTGTTCTTCTTGGCCCATACCAATACCGCGTGAGCATCTTCCACTGCTGCCGGGAAGGGTTTTTCTGTCGCTAAAGTATAAGCAGATGCTAACACCGCCACATGCTGGCTGTCGTCTGCCAAATGGCGCAAAAACATGTCCGCGTCTTCCAGATCACCACCGACAAAGCCGCCGGCGTGGAAGAAGACCAGCAGCATGTCGCGCTTGGCGCCGGCATCGCCGCTGGTATAGAGGCGCGCGGCCAGTGGACCTTCCGCGCCCTTGACTTCCAGGCTGCGGATTTTGAGTTGGTCCGATAAAACCGGCAGGGCCTCTACTGGATTGTTCATTGCTGCACCGTTCCTGAGTCGTTGGAGGACAACATGTTAGCAGGATCGCAGGGGTTATCGCCGCTAGCGACCAGCATCAGCGCGCGCACGCCGCGCACCTCCGCCTTGGCGCTATGAGAATAAGCATCCGTATAAATCACGCTTGCCAGTGCCGCCGATGTCAGCGCCAGTGTAACCATTGCAAAAATTGCATCCCGATATTTCATGATGAGTCCTCCTTTCTTCGTCTTTTACTTTGTGCAGTACAGCAATCTTAAACTTGATCTACAATCCGATAAAGATGGCAAAGTCGAATTGATTGTTCAGGATTCCGAACAATTGGACCAAAGATGAATAAACTTCAAGCGATGGAAGTGTTTGTGCAGGTGGTAGACGCGGGCGGCTTTACGCGCGCGGCGGACGCCATGAAGCTGCCGAAGGCAACCGTCTCCACCCTGATCCAGTCGCTGGAAGGCGCGCTGGCGGTCAAACTACTGCACCGGACCACGCGCCACGTCAGCGTCACGGCCGATGGCGCGGCCTATTATGAGCGCTGCCTGCGCATCCTGTCCGACGTGCGCGAGGCCGAGGAATCGCTGTCGCGCACCCGGCTCAGCCCGTCCGGCCGGCTGCGGGTCGACGCCCCCACCGGTCTGGCCAGCGACGTCATCGTGCCGGCCCTGCCGCAGTTTTTTGAACAGTATCCGGACATCCAGCTGGAACTGGGCTGCAGCGACCGCCCGGTGGACCTGATCGAGGAAGGCGTCGATTGTGCCGTGCGCGGCGGCGCGCTGGGCGATTCCAGCCTGATCGCGCGCCGGGTCGGCATTCTGCACTTCGTCACCTGCGCCTCGCCGGCCTATCTGGAACGCTACGGCCGGCCGGCGCACCCGAACGAACTGCTGCGCCACCGTTGCGTCAACTATTTTTCCGCGCGCACCGGTAAAATCTTCGACTGGGACTTTACGCGCGACGGCGAGCGGGTGCAGGTCGCCCTGCCCGGCCACATCGCGCTGAACGACAGCAATGCCTACATCGCGGCCGGCATCGCCGGGCTGGGCATCATACAGATGGCCAACTTCATGATGGAGCCGATGCTCAAGGACGGCCGCTTTGAACTGATACTGGACGAGTGGATCAGCGATCCCTTGCCGGTGCACGTGGTCTATCCACAGAACCGCCACCTGTCGGCCAAGGTGCGCGTGTTTGTCGAATGGGTCGCCGAACTGTTTTCCAATCACCCCGGTATGCGCCTGCCGAAGATGCCCGCGCGTGCCACACCGCTGGAGATAGCCATATGACTGAAACCACCCGCATTGTCTTCCTGGACCGCGACAGTGTCATCGCCAACGTCCGCAAGCCGTCGTTTGCGCATGAATGGACCGAGTACCCGTCGACCCCGACGGGCGAGACGGTACAGCGCCTGCGCGACGCCCGCGCCAGCATCGTCATCACCAACAAGGTGGCGCTCAGCGCCGACGACCTGGCGCAGCTGCCGGACGTGAAGCTGATCGCGGTGGCAGCTACCGGCACCAATATCGTCGACCTGGCGGCGGCCAGGGAGCGCGGCATCGTCGTCACCAATATCCGCAACTATGCGGTGCACACGCTGCCCGAGCACACGTTTGCGCTGATCCTGGCCTTGCGCCGGCAACTGGTGGCGTATCGGCAAGATATCGAGGCGGGACTGTGGCAGAAGTCGGAGCGCTTCTGCCTGTTCGGCCATCCGATTTCCGACCTGGCCGGCAGCCGGCTGGGCCTGTTCGGCTACGGCGCGCTGGGCAAGTCCACGGCGCAGATCGCGCGCGCGTTCGGCATGGAAGTGATCGTGCATAACCGTTCGCCGCTGCCGGATGCGGCCGCCGACGGCGTGCGCGAAGCCAGCTTTGACGAGGTGTTGGAAACCTCGGACGTGATCAGCCTGCACCTGCCGCTGACCGACCAGACCCGCAATATGATCAGCGCCAAGGAGCTGATCCGCATGAAGCGCAGCGCGCTGCTGATTAACACCGCGCGCGGCGGCCTGGTGGATGAAGTGGCGCTGGCCGATGCCTTGCGCAGCGGCCTGATCGCCGGCGCCGGTGTCGACGTGCTGGTGACGGAACCGCCACCGGCCGACAATGTGCTGCTCAACCTGCGCCTGCCCAACTTCATTTTGACGCCGCACTCGGCCTGGGCCAGCACGCAAGCGATGCAGACGCTGGTCGATCAGCTGATCGACAACATCGAAGCGTGGCACGCGGGCGCGCCACGCAACGTGGTTACTTAACGTCCAGCAGTTCGACGTCGAAGATCAGGGTGGCGTTCGGCGGGATCGGGCCGGCGCCGTTGGCGCCGTAACCCATGGCGGCCGGCACGATCAGGGTGCGCTTGCCGCCGATCTTCATGCCCTGCACGCCTTCGTCCCAGCCCGGGATGACCTGGCCAGCGCCGAGGCGGAAGCTGAACGGCTCACGGCCGATCGACGAATCAAACTTGGCGCCATGCTGGTCCGGTGCATCCGGTACGAACAGCCAGCCGGTGTAGTTGACGATGGCGGTCACGCCAGCCTTGGCTTCCGTGCCGGTGCCGACAACGGTGTCATTTTTTTGCAGCGCAGTGACCGCAGCAGCAGCTGGAGCGGCGGCAGGCGCGGCGGCAGGCGCATCGGCAGCGCCGGCGGCAGGCGCCGAAGCTGGCGCGGTCTCAGGCGTTTTGTTGCGATCGCAGGCGGACAAGGTCAGGGCCAGCGTCAGGCCGATTGCGCAAGAAGAGATCAGATGTTTCATGGTGGCTTTCTTGTTGATGAGGCCAGCAGCTTACACGATATTGATCTCATCCACGCGCAAATGGTGCTGCGCATCGAAGGCCCACACGGTTTCATAATCGACTTCAAACAGGTGGCCGTCCGGGTCCTTGAAATAGCCCGCCACGCCCCAGTCCGTGCGCGTGGCCGGCTTGACGATGACGCCGCCCGCCTCCACCGCCTGGGCCAGGATGCGCGGCACATCCTCGGCGCTGCGCGTCAGATGGATCAGCGCCACGCCGGAGAAGCCCGGCTTGCCCGTGTCGGAAGCCAGCGCATCGCGCGCGAAATCGGCGCGGTTGATCAGGCAAATCGCATAACCGCCCATATTGAATTTGACGAAGCCGTCGTTGCCGGTCGGCGAACGGCGCCAGCCCAACGCCTCGTAAAATTTGGCCGAGCGCGCCACATCCTCCACCCCCAGCAGCACCAGATGGATGCGCTGGCTGGGCGGCAGCGCGCTGGCCGCTTCATAGGTATGTCCTGACGGCTGATCCAGCATCAGAAACTTCCCGGCAACAGAATGTTTTGATCGACCTGCTGCACATCGCGCAGGCCGCAGAAGGCCATGGTCAGGTCCAGCTCGTTGCGGATGATGTCCAGGCACTTGCTCACGCCCTGCTCGCCCATCGCGCCCAGTCCATACAGGAAGGGACGGCCGATATAGACGCCTTTCGCCCCCAGCGCCAGCGCCTTGATTACGTCCTGGCCGGAACGGATGCCGCCGTCCATGTGCACTTCAATGTCTTTGCCGACCGCCGCCGCAATGCGCGGCAGCGCGCCGATCGACGATTCCGCGCCGTCCAGCTGGCGGCCGCCGTGGTTGGAGACAATCAGCGCATCGGCGCCGTTTTCCACGCACAGCCGCGCATCCTCTTCATCCATGATGCCTTTGATGATCAGCTTACCGCCCCAGCGCTGCTTGATCCACGCCACGTCTTTCCACGACAGGCTGAGGTCGAACTGCTGCGAGGTCCACGACGACAGCGACGACATATCCGACACCGACTTCGCGTGACCGACGATATTGCCGAAAGTACGGCGCCTGGTGCCCAGCATGCCCAGGCACCAGCGCGGCTTGGTGGCCAGGTTGAGCAGGTTGGCGACCGTCAGCTTGGGCGGGGCCGACAGGCCGTTGCGCAGATCCTTGTGGCGCTGGCCCAGTACCTGCAAGTCCAGCGTCAGCACCAGCGCCGAGCAGTTGGCAGCCTTGGCGCGGTCGATCAGGTTGTTGATGAAATCGCGGTCCTTCATCACATACAGCTGGAACCAGAACGGCTTGCTGGTGTTGGCGGCGATGTCTTCAATCGAGCAGATGCTCATGGTGGACAAGGTGAAGGGCACGCCGAATTTTTCCGCCGCCTTGGCCGCCAGGATTTCGCCATCGGCGTGCTGCATGCCGGTCAGGCCGGTCGGCGCCAGCGCCACCGGCATCGCCACCGGCTGGCCGATCATGGTGCTGGCCAGCGTGCGGTTTTCCAGGTTGACCGCCACCCGCTGGCGGAACTTGATCTTGCCGAAGTCTTCGTTATTGGCGCGGTAGGTCGATTCGGTCCACGAACCGGCATCAGCGTAATCGTAAAACATGCGCGGCACGCGCTTCTGTGCCAGCACGCGCAAGTCTTCAATATTAGTGATGATGGCCATCCGCGCTCCCCTTTTATTATGATCAATAGATCATCAGGCATTTCGCGGCAAAAGCCAAGTTCGGCGATGATTTAGCGAATATAGAGCTGGAACATCGCATACTGCATAGCGAATTGCAGCGCGGTAGTGGATAGCACCACGGCGATCACCCAATTGCGCAGGCTCTGGTTGACCCGCTGGAGGTCTTCCTTGGTGGCGAAATGTGACAGGCGCTCATCGAGAATGGCCTTTAATTCCGCCTTGGTTACGTAGTTATCGCGAATTTCTTTCACAATATCGAGTACTGATTCCATGTGATACTCCAACAATGAGATGCGCACCTCGCCGCTCTTATCATTCGCCATGATGCTCTCCTGGTCAAGACAGGCAGTCTATCGTGCGCCGCACAGCGCATATATGCGTAAACGCAAAACGCAAAGCAAAAGGGCCTGAAGATTTCTCTTCAGGCCCTTCTACTCACGAATTTTGGTGCGGCTGGCAGGAATCGAACCCACGACCCCTTGGTTCGTAGCCAAGTACTCTATCCAGCTGAGCTACAGCCGCGAAACACTACATCATAGCCGGACTACGACATCCGACTATTTACTAAATTTTGGTGCGGCTGGCAGGAATCGAACCCACGACCCCTTGGTTCGTAGCCAAGTACTCTATCCAGCTGAGCTACAGCCGCGCAAAACAAGATTATAACAGCACTTTCTTGTTTAAAAACAGAAGAATCTTCCAATTCTCCCGGTAAAACTAGTGGTGCGGCTGGCAGGAATCGAACCCACGACCCCTTGGTTCGTAGCCAAGTACTCTATCCAGCTGAGCTACAGCCGCACTGTGCAAGCATTATAAAGCATCAATTTCGTTTTGCAAAGTTTGATATTTTCTATCATTTAATCGGTTCAGTGCACGAAACACCGAATCAACCGCTTTGCAAACTGCTTTACCGCAAGCCTTTCAAACAGCATGCCGTTCGAAAGAAGCAGCATTATAGGGACACTCCCCGGGCTTGTCCAGCACTCTGTGCTTGGAGCAACTTCAGGTGCCGAATTCGGCCGCCGCCTTGGCCGACCACAGCGCCTCGTTATACGACGGATACGGATCGCCATAACAATCCACATGGCCGTCGGCGCCGACAAACTTGATCCACCAGCCGGCGCTGTCCGACAGGATGGCAATATCGCCCTCGCGGCAATGCCCGCCTATCTCCTCGCCCGCCGCCAATACCACGATCTTCACCTTGCGGTGCTTGATGACTTCAGCCATGTTTCCCTCGCTTCATTCATGCCAGTGATTGCGCACATTACGAATTTGAATTTGCATTCTTTTGCGCGTTGCAGCATTATGCAGTTGTCTCCTCTATTCTCCTCCAAGGAAATAGATTTAGCCCGCTCCTGTAGCGGGCTTTTTTTTTACCGTGTAGGATGCACTCAGCTGTGCCTTTTAACAAGACAGATAGAAGATAGATAACAGAGAGCGCCCGCATCGAATGAATCACCCTGCCGCCGTCACGCCGCCAACGCCCGATTGGTCACAAACCGCCCTCGGCGATGCCGCCAGTTGGCCGTCCAGCCTGCGCCTGACCATCGACATCCTGCTCAACTCCCCGCAAGCCATGCTGCTGATGTGGGGACCGCAGCAAATCATGGTTTACAACGAAGCTTACGCCGCCCTGATCGGCCTGCCCAGCCTGCGCGCGCCCGGCGGCAACGTGCCGTCCATGCAGCCGGCCGCCTGGAGCTGGAGCAGCGCCGCCCTGGCCCCGGTACGGGAAGGCAACAGCCTCAGCTATCGCGGCTGCAACCTGCCGCTGTGGCGCGACGGCCGCATGGAGCAGCAAGCGCTGGACCTGTATTACACACCGGTGCCCGGCGACGACGGCATAGCCGGCTTCCTGTGCACGCTGGCGCTGGCCCGTCCAACCGCCTCGGCCGACAACCAGGCGCCGCTGCGCCTGCTGGTGGTGGAAGACAACAACGATGCCCGCTACCTGGTGTGCGAAACCCTGCGCGCGCTGGGCCATGAAGTGGAAGCCGTGGCCAGCGGCGAGGAAGCGCTGCCGATGCTGGGCCAGCACCAGTTCGACGTGTTGTTCACCGACGTCAGCCTGCCCGGCATGTCCGGCGTCGACCTGGCGCGTCAGGCTCTGCAACAGCGGCCTCAACTGGCAATCTTGTTCGCCTCCGGCTATGGCGACGAGCTGACCCGGCGCCTGGAATTCCCAGCCCAATCCTTGCAAAAACCCTACGATATCGAGCAACTGCAGACCATGCTGGAACAAATCGCCGCAACGCTGCGCCCCGGCTGATTAGCAGCCGCGTCGGCGGACTGCCAACCGTGCGGAGGCAGCGCGGGGGTTGGAGCTAGAATGAATCCATGATAGTTCAGAACGACTCCAGCGGCCCCCTGCCTCTTGCGCCGGACGCGCATGATGAGTTGTTGCGCGCCAGGGAGGCGTTGCGCCAAAGCCAGCTGGAACTGCGCGCGCTGGCCAACTCCATGCCGCAACTGGCCTGGATCGCCGAACAGGACGGCGCCGTGGTCTGGTACAACCAGCGCTGGTACGACTACACCGGCACCACCCCGGAGCAGATGACCGACAACGGCTGGCAGCGCGTGTACGCGCCGGACTGCCTGGCCGCCATGATCACCCACTGGGAACAGTCCTGCCGCAGCGGCAAGCCGTTTGAACTGGAAGTGCCGATCCGTAGTGCCAGCGGCGAGTTCCGCTGGTTCCTGATGCTGGCCAATCCGGTCCACCGCGCCGACGGCAGCGTGTTGCGCTGGTTCGGCACCTGCACCGATGTCGACCAGGTCAAGCGCGCGCAGGAAGCGTTGCGCGACGAGACCGCCGTGCTGGAGCTGCTCAACCGCACCGGCGCCGCGCTGGCCTCGCAACGCGACCTCAATCCACTGTTGCAAGACGTCACCGACGCCGCCACCAGCATCAGCGGCGCGCGCTTCGGCGCCTTCTTCTACCACAGCACCAACGGCGCCGGCGAGACCATGGCGCCGCACACGCTGTCGACCGGGGCCGCCGACGCCTTCGCCCATTTTGCCGAACAGCGCGCCGCCGCCCTGTTCGGCCCCAGCATGCGCGGCGAAGGCTCGGTGCGCTGCGACGACCTGGCGCCGGACGGCCCACCGGGCCAGCCGCTGGTGCGCAGCTACCTGGCGGTGCCGGTGGCGCTGCGCAGCGGCGCCGTGATCGGCTGCCTGATGTTCGGCCATCCGGAGCCAGGCATGTTCAGCGAGCGCACCGAACGCATCATCCGCGCCATTGCCGCCCAGGCCGCTGTGGCGATCGACAACGCGCAGCTGTACGAAGCCTCGCAGCGCGCCGCCGAAGAACGCAAGCTGCTGCTCGATTCCGAACGCCAGGCGCGCGCCGAAGCCGAACGCACCAGCCAGCTGAAGGATGAATTCCTGGCCACGCTGTCGCACGAGCTGCGCACGCCGCTGACCGCCATCCTCGGCTGGGCGCAGGTGCTGCGCCGGGGCAGCCGCGGCGAGGCCGACCTGCACCGCGGCCTGCAAACCATCGAACGCAACGCCCGCACCCAGGCCCAGTTGATCGAAGACTTGCTGGACATGAGCAGCATCGCCTCCGGCCGTGTCAAGCTGGAGATGCAGACGCTGGGGCCGGCCGCGATTGCCGCCGCCGCCATCGAATCGGTGCGCGCCGCCGCCGAGGCCAAGCAGATCCGCATCGACAAGGACTTTGCTGTCATGCCCGGCATGGTGGTAGGCGATCCGCACCGCCTGCAACAAATCCTGTGGAATTTGCTGAGCAACGCGCTCAAGTTCACGCCGCGTGGCGGCGCGGTCACGGTGGGCGTACAGCGCGAAGGTGATCAGATTGCCATCAGCGTGCACGACAGCGGCATCGGCATACCGGCCGACTTCCTCAACCATGTATTCGAGCGCTTCCGCCAGGCCGACGCCACCACCACCCGCGAGCACGGTGGCCTGGGGCTGGGGCTGGCCATCGTCAAGCATCTGGTCGAGCAGCATGGCGGCACCATCAGCGTGGCCAGCGAGGGCGAAGGCCGCGGCGCCTGCTTCACGCTGCGGCTGCCGCGCCACGATGCGCTGCAAGCGACCAATGACCCGCTGCCACTGCCGGCCAGTGCCCATGGTGCGGCGCATGATTTAACCGGCCTGCAAGTGCTGGTGGTCGATGACGAAGACGATGCGCGCGAACTGATCCGCCGCATCCTGTCCGACTGCAATGCCGACGTACTGACCGCCGCCACCGCCACCGAGGCCTTACTGTTATTGCAACACGAGCGACCGGACCTGATGGTCAGCGATCTCGGCATGCCGGAGGTGGACGGTTACGGCCTGCTGGACCGGATCCGCGCGCTGGGTCCGGCGCGCGGCGGCGACTTGCCGGCCATCGCGCTGACGGCGTTTGCCCGTTCCGAAGACCGTATCAAGGCGCTGTCCAGCGGCTTCCTGGCGCATATCGCCAAGCCGGTCGAACCGAATGAGCTGATTGCCAAGGTGGCCGCCATGGGCGCCTCCCGCCGCATCGCCTGAAATCGATGCCATCATGATCACAAGCGTGATTAAATTTCCATGCGGCAACTTTACAACTCCTACTTTATGACGCGGCAATGTCCTACAAGCAATCTACGAAACTCTTGATACACTACAAAACTGCATAAAACGGTGTGGAATGTTTTCCATTAAGTAATAAAAATGCTTGTGTGCGGCGCACCACCCCAACATTGCGCTATTATCGAATTACTATTAAACGTAAAAGACTGAGACCATCATGCCGAGCCGAGACGAAATCCTGAACGCCAAGATCCTGGTGGTGGATGACAGCGCCGACAATGTCGAACTGATGTTGGAGATTTTGCGCGAGGCCGGCTATACGGATGTGTCCTCCACCATGCTGCCGGAACAGGTGTGCCCGCTGCACCGCCAGCAGTGCTACGACCTGATTTTGCTGGACCTGCAAATGCCGGGCCTGAACGGTTTCCAGGTCATGAAGGGCCTGAAGGAAATCGAACAGGGCGGCTACCTGCCGGTGCTGGCGCTGACCGCCCAGCCTAGCTTCAAGATCGCCGCGCTGGAAGCCGGTGCGCGCGATTTCATCAGCAAGCCCTTCGATCTGCTCGAAGTCCACAAACGCATCCACAATATGCTGGAAGTACGCCTGCTGTACAAGGAACTGGCACAGTACAGCCGCCAGCAGCAGGAACTGGCGCTGCACGATCCGCTGACCGCCCTGCCCAACCGCCGCTTGCTGGAAGACCGCATCGCAACCGTCTTGCAGCACGCCTCGCGCCAGCAGAACAAGGCCGCCGTCATGTATCTCGATCTTGATGGCTTCAAAACCATCAACGATACCCATGGCCACGCCTACGGCGACGACATACTCAAGCAGGTGGCGCAACGCCTGGTCGGCTGTTCGCGCAAGGAAGACACCGTGGCGCGCGTTGGCGGCGACGAGTTCGTCATCGTCATGGGCGACATCGCGCATGTCGGCGACACCCAGGAGCCGGCCAACAAGCTGATCGAGGCAGTCGCGCAGCCGTATATCGTCAACGGCCTGACGCTGCAACTGTCGACCAGCATCGGCGTCGCCCTGTTCCCCGACGACGCCACCGAAGTGGCAGCGCTGATCGCCGCTGCCGATGGCGCGCTCTACGAAGCCAAGCGCTCCGGCAAGAACCGCTGCTGCACCGCGCAGTCGATGCGCAACCAGCCAGCCCAACACCACACCATGTCCGCCACGCCGGCATGAAACAAGCGGGCCGCAGCCCGCTTGTTTCATATCGCAGCAGCGCTTAGTGCGCTGCTTCTTCCTTCAGGCCGGTCTTGGTGGACTCTTCTACCTTGCCGGCATGCTGATGGTCTTCATGCGCGTTCACTACGTCCGGAGGGACTTCGATGCGGGTAATGCCGGAATCAATCGACACCGGATCGCTGGCCGGGAAAGTCATTTCCACGGCGCTGTCCAGCAGGGTTTCGCGCGCCTGCTCGGCCGGCGTTTCCTGCTCCAGCTCGGCCAGGGTAGTGATCGCCACCGCCCATTTGACGAACTCCAGGTTGGCCAGGTCGCGCACCGTGACCACGTTGAAGGCCTGCGTCAGCGCCTTGGCATCCTTGGCGCTCAGGCCGCGCAAGGCGCTGGTCGGTGCATCGGCCAGCGCGCGGAAGCTGTGGCCCACATATTCTTTGTCCACGACAGTATCGATGTTCATGATGGAATCCTTTAAGTTGACGTCCTGGCCTACTCTGACAGCAAGGCGCCGGCGGGTCTGTGCGCGAGCGAACACTGCCCCGGCCAGGCGCCGTCCGTGTCCGGTTCAACTCAGCTGTTTTTGACTTTCATTTACCCCCTTGTTATGATCAATTGTGCATCTCGCAGCGTGCAGAGAACCCGTGCCTAACGTGCCTAAAATCGACAAACCCAAGATTCTGGTCGTCAATGACGACGCCAACAGCCTGTTCGCGCTGACCAGCCTGCTCGCCCAATGGGCCGAGCAGGAAGCCTATGAAGTCCTGGCTGCACGCTCGGGCCAGGATGCGCTGCGCCAGGTGCTGATGCACGACTTCGCCGTCATCCTGCTGGACGTCAACATGCCCGGCATGGACGGCTTTGAAACCGCCGAAGCGATCCACGCCCGCGCGCGCTCGGCCGACATCCCGATCATCTTCATCACCGCCTTCCTCGCCGACGAACTGGACCGCCTGAAGGCTTACCAGCACGGCGCCGTCGACTTCCTGTTCACGCCGGTCATCCCGCAGGTGCTGTACGCCAAGATCGCGGTGTTCGTGGCCTTGGCCATGAAGAACGAGGAACTGAAGAAGCAGGCGCGCCAGCTGAGTCAGCGCACCACTGAACTGACCGCCACCAACCAGCGCCTGACCCGCGAAATCGAAGAACGCAAGTCGATGGAGCGGCAGAACCATGCCAAGGATGAATTCCTCGCCATGCTGGGTCACGAACTGCGCAATCCGCTCAGCGCCATCAGCAGCGCCGCTTCGCTGATCGGCCTGCCCGGCGTGTCGGTCGACGGCGTGCAGCGCGCCAAGAAAATCATCCAGCGCCAGAGCCAGCACCTGGGCCGCATCGTCGACGATTTGCTGGACCTGTCACGCGCCATGTCCGGCAAGATTTTGCTGAACCGCGTGCCGCTCGACCTGTCCAAGCTGGTGGCGACAGCGCTGGAAACCTGCCGCGCCACCGGCCGCAGCACCGACTACGACCTGGTGCAGGACCTGGATGCCGGCTGGATTGAGGGCGATCCAACCCGGCTGGAACAAATCACCAGCAACCTGCTCGATAACGCCCTCAAGTACACGCCGCCCGGCGGCCGCGTCGAAGTTCGCACCTGGACCGAAAACGACGACGTGGTGCTGAGCGTGCGCGACACCGGGGTCGGCATCGCCGCCGAGCTGCTGCCGCATGTGTTCGATGTCTTCGTCCAAGGCAGTAGCACGCTGGACCGTTCGCAGGGCGGGCTGGGCATCGGCCTGTCGCTGGTACGCCGGCTGGCTGAGCTGCACGGCGGCGGCATCGATGCCGAAAGTGCCGGCGAAAACCGCGGCAGCACCTTCACGCTGCGCATGCCGCGCATCGAACATCAGGTGGCGCCATTGGCGCTGCCAGTAACGTCGCTGAGCGAGCACGGCAAGCCTCGCGTGCTGCTGATCGAAGACAACGACGACGGCCGCGAAATGATGACCATGATGCTGGGTGGTTACGGCTACGACGTCACCTCGGCCGCCGACGGCCTGCTGGGACTGGACGCCGCGCGCGACCACCAGCCCGACCTGGCGCTGGTCGACATCGGCCTGCCCGGTATCGACGGCTACGAAGTGGCGCGCCGGCTGCGTGCCGACCCGGCCACGCGCGACATCAAGCTGATCGCCCTGACCGGCTACGGCCTGGCGGAAGACCTGCGGCGCGTGATGGAAGCCGGCTTCGACCGCCACCTGGTCAAGCCGGTCGATATCGACCAGTTGATGGAAGTGATCGATACCTGTGCGCGGGTGCCGGTCCGACAATAGGGATAGCCGCCGCGCACGCTTGCACCACGTGCGCCACGACCGGCAAAGCTCGGGTATGATCGGGTCACACCGTCGTCCGTCTGACTTTAACGAGAAAAACCCATGTCCGTACCGGCATCGCAAGAACCACCTACTCCACCGGCAGATGCCCTGCGCAGCGCCGACCTGAGCGACCTGCTCGGCCACGTTCACACTTGCTGGGATAACGAACGGCGTTCCCTGTCGCGCCAGCTGCACGACAGCCTGGGCTCGTCGCTGACGGCGCTGACCATGCACCTCGGCCTGCTGATGCAGAAGCTGCCGCCGGAACCGGCCTTGCAGGACCGCGCCGGCCACATGAAAAAGCTGCTGGGCCAGATCGTCGAAACCAACCGCCAGATGCAGCTCAAGCTGTGGAACGACAAGCTGGAATTCCTCGGCGTGCGTGTGGCGCTGGATGAGCTGGTGGAGCAGTTCGGCCAGCAGCAAGGCATCACCGCCCGCTGCAGCCTGCCGGAAGAGGAACTGGACTGCCCGCGCAGCCACGGCATCGTGCTGCTGCACACGCTGGAAGAAGCGCTGCGCAACATCACCGCCCACGCGCAGGCGAGCGAAGTCGACGTCATCGTTGACGATAACGAAGATGAAGTGATGATGACGGTGAAGGATAACGGCGTCGGCCTGAGCGGACCCGTGCTGGCGGAGCAAAGCCTCTCGGCCGGCAAGTTTGGCCTGCGCATGGCGCGCGAACGTGCCGCTTATCTGGGCGGCACGCTGACCTTGTCGGCCGGTCCCGAGCGCGGCGTCACCTTGACGATGATCCTGCCCAAGCCGGCCAAGCCTGCCTAATGTAGTTTAACTAGCGGCGTGGTGCGCTTGATCAGGAAGCGCGCCACCGCCAGCACGCCCGTGCGCACCGTGCCCAGCACTGCCTGGTGGTGCATCAGGTGCAGGCTGACGTACATCATGCGCGCGACGAAACCGTCGACGAACCAGCTCAATCCCTTCAGCGATCCCATCAGGCTGCCCACCGAAGTGGACTGGCCGAACGACACCAGCGAACCATAATCGCGGTACACATACGGCTTGCTCTGCGGCGGCTTGCCCTTGTGCTGGCGCATGAAAGTCTCCAGCAGATAATCCGCCATCTGGTGCGCAGCTTGCGCGCGCGGCGGCACCAGCTTGCCATCGGGGCCGACGCAGGCGGCACAGTCGCCCAACGCGAAAATATAATCGAAGCCCTTGACGGCCAGCGTGCCGTCCACATCCAGCTGACCGGATTTGACGGTCGGCAGACCCAGCGTCTTAAGGAAATCAGGCGCCTTGATACCGGCCGCCCAGACGACGATCTGCGCCGGATAATGCGTCTCGCCCGCCGTTACGCCAGCGCCATCAATGGCGGTCACGCGGGTGTCGGTGACAACCGACACGGCGCGTTGGCGCAGCAGTTCCAGCGCGGCGCTGGAGACTTTTTCCGGCAGCGGCGCTAGAATGCGCGGCGCCCCTTCCAGCAAGGTGATGCGCACATCGCGCTCGGCCTGCAACTGGCGGAAACCGTAAGTGGCATACACGCCGCTGGCCTCGCGCAGCTCGGCCGCCAACTCAACGCCGGTGGCGCCGCCGCCGATGATGACCACGTCCACACCGGCAGCGGCATTGACGCTCTTTTTCAGTTCGGCCAGGGTCAGCAGCTTGAGCAGCGACAGGCGGAAACGTTCGGCATCCTCGGTGGCATTCAGCGAAATGGTGTGCTCGGCCGCGCCGGGCACACCGAAGTAATTCGAGGTGCTGCCGACCGCGACCACCAGCTTTTCAAAGCTGACCTGGCGCTCGGGCAGGATTTCTTCCTGATGATCGTCGCCGGCAACGATGGCGCCAACCGTCAGCACGCGCTGCTGGGCGTCCAGCGCCAGCATCGGGCCGTAGACGAAAGTGAAATGGTTGTCGTGCGCCAGCATCTGGTAGGACAGCCCCTCCTGGTGCACATCCAGCGTGCCGGCCGCAACCTCGTGCAGCGACGGCTTCCAGATGTGAAACAGACGGCTATCGACCAGCATGACCGCTTGCGGTCCCAGTTTACGCCCCAGTTTGCAGGCAAGCTCCAGCCCGCCTGCTCCGCCGCCAACAATCACGTATTTACTCTGCAAAACTTCCTCCTGTGGCGGCGCTTGCCGCCGGTTTAACGGTCGTGCCGGTCGTGGCCGCGGCCGTGATCGTCGCCGCGATCGTGACCGCGATCATGGCCCGGGCCGGGGCCGCGATGATCGCGGCGGTCGTCGCGGAATTCCGGACGGCCTGGGCCGCCATGACCATGATGCTCGCGGTAACGCGGCACGTACTCATTGTTGTACCACCCATCCTGCACAAAATACACTCTCTGATTGCAGGCATGGTAAGCGCGGCAGTGCTTCGACCAATGCTTGGCGTGGCCCGGAGGCACACGCAGGTAGATCGGCGCCGCCTCCACATAACGCACTGGCCGCTCGACGATCACCGGCTGGCGATACAGCACCTGAGGCGGCGGGTAGTCACCCACGTCAAGGCGGCCGTAAAAACCCGGCTGACCGACGCTGATGGAAACACCAACGTCAGCGGCAAAGGCAGAAGCGGACAGCGCCAGCAAGCTGGCGGCGAGGATCGTGGCTTTCATGATGAGTCTCAATTCTTTGTTACGAGCGAACTTGCTCATCAATTAGCATAATAGACCTTCCGCGCAACGTCTGTACGCTGACGAACATAAATGTCCTGTGCTAAACTAATGGTTCGATACCTAACGATTAGCCATGAAATAATATGTCGTCTATAGAAGAACGTTTCTCGGCCGCCCTGCACGGCTCGGCTCGCGCCTGGCGGCTGGCGATTGACCGTCGCCTCAAGCATCTGGGCCTGAGCCAGGCCAGCTGGATGGCCATCGCCCTGACCGCCAAGGAAAAAGAGCCGCCTTCGCAAACCCGGTTGGCCGCGCGCGCCTGCGTGGAAGATCCGACCATGGTGTCCACCGTGGACCGCCTGGTGAAGGCCGGCTTAATGGTGCGCACGCCGTCTGAAACCGACCGCCGCGTCAAGCTGTTGAGCCTGACGCCAGCCGGGCAGGCGGTGTATGCAACGGTGTCGCAGGAAGCCGCGGCCGTGCGGCGCGAACTGCTGGGCAAGGTCGATCCCGAGATGCTGCAAACCGTCACCCTGTTCCTGGAAGCCATCCAGACCAATATCGAGTCGCTGTCATGAGCACTGCCGTTGCCAACGGCGTCCCCGCCGCTGCCGATGATGGCCTGAACCGCCGCATGATCACCGTGTCGATCATGCTGGCCACCATCATCCAGGCGCTGGACGGCACCATCGCCAACGTCGCGCTGCCGCACATGCAGGGCAGCCTGTCGGCTTCGCAGGACCAGATCACCTGGGTGCTGACTTCCTTCATCGTGGCGGCCGCCATCGCCACCCCGCTGACCGGCTGGCTGTGCGACCGCTTCGGCCAGAAGAACATCTTCCTGACCTCGGTGGCCGGTTTCACGATCGCCTCGGTGCTGTGCGGATTGTCCGGCACGCTGAGCGAAATCGTCATCGCGCGCCTGCTGCAAGGCGTGTTCGGCGCCGCGCTGGTGCCGTTGTCGCAGGCCACGCTGCTGGACATCAACCCGCGCGAAAAGCATGGCTCGGCCATGGCCGTGTGGGGCATGGGCGTGATGATCGGCCCGATTCTCGGCCCCACGCTGGGCGGCTGGCTGACCGACAGCTACGACTGGCGCTGGGTGTTCTTCATCAACATCCCGATCGGCGCCATGGCGTTCTACGGCATCTGGCGCTACATCCGCAAGACTGACGCGCCGCGCAAGATGAAGTTCGACGCGTTCGGCTTCGCCACCCTCAGCCTGGCCATCGGCGCCTTGCAGATGCTGCTCGACCGCGGCGAACAAAACGACTGGTTCAGCGCCACCGAAACCTGGGTGGAAGCCATCATCCTGGCGCTGAGCTTTGCCTACTTTGTCGCCCATACCGCCACGCGGCCGGCCGGCAAGTCCTTCTTCGACTACCGGCTGCTGAAGAACGCCAACTACGTCAGCGGCCTGCTGTTCATCTTCATCGTCGGCCTGGTGCTGTTTGCCACCCGCGCGCTGACGCCGTCCATGCTGCAAAGCCTGATGGGCTATCCGGCCAAGATCGCCGGCCTGGTGACGGCGCCAAGCGGCATCGGCACCATGATCGCGATGATGATGGTGGGCCGGCTGGTCGGCAAGGTCGACCTGCGGCTGTTGCTGGGCATCGGCTTTGCCATCACCGCCTTCTCGCTGTGGCAGATGACCCGCTACACGCTGGTGCTATCACAGAGCGACATCGTCTGGCCGGGCGTGATCCAGGGCCTGGGACTGGGACTGGTGTTCGTGCCGCTGAGCGCCGCGACGTTTGCCACGCTGTCGCCGGAAATGCGCGCCGAAGGCACGGCTATCTACAGCCTGATACGCAATATCGGCAGCTCGATCGGCATCGCGCTGGTGCAAACGCTGCTGGTGCGGAACACGCAGACCGTGCACGCCTCGCTGACGGACCACATCACCACCACCAACCCGGCGCTGCTGGACAACCTGGCCACGCCGCAAGCGGCAGCCGCGCTGAATAACGAGATTACGCGCCAGGCGTCGATGATCGCCTATGTCGACGATTTCTGGCTGATGTTTATTTTGACGCTGTGCGTCATCCCGCTGCTGATGCTGATACGGCCACCGGCCAGGAGCGCCCCGGTGACGGTCGATCACGCCGCCATGGATTGAGGAGAACCGAATGAAAACACTATTACAACCAACCTTGCTCGTCATGGCCCTGGCGCTGGCCGGCTGCGCCGCGATCGCGCCCGACACCCATCCATTGGCCAAGCGCGACATCGCCAGCGCCGAACTGTCGTCCAACATCAAGCTGGCGCACGAAGGCTGGCCGGAAGCGCAGTGGTGGACCGCCTACCACGACGAACAGCTGAACGCCATCATCAAGCAGGCGCTGGCCAGCGGCCCGTCGCTGGAAGTGGCGGCGGCCCACATTGGCACCGCGCGTTCCTCGCTGTCGCGCAGTCTGGCGGACCTGGGGCTGGAGACTTCGCTGTACGCCAACGCCAACCGCCAGCGCTATTCCGGCACCGGCCTGTTCCCGGCGCCGATCGGCGGCGCTTATTACACTGAAGAGACGCTGCGCCTCGACCTGCGCTACAACTTCGACTGGTGGGGCAAGAACCGCGCGCAAGTGGCGGCCGCCGTCGGCGAACTGAATGCCGGCCGCGCCACCTACGCGGAAGCCGAACAGGCGCTGGCCGCGTCCATCACCCAGAGCTATTTCCGCCTGCAGGGCGCGTGGGCGCGACTGGCCAACACCGAGCAACTGGCCGCCACACAAACGGCGCTGGTGCAGGACCAGGCTAAACGCGTGGCGCGCGGCCTGACCACCGCCGACGACCAGCGCGCCGCCGACATGGAACTGAGCCTGATCCGCAAACAGCAGATGCAGCTCAAGTCCGACATCGAGCACGAACGCGAAGCATTGCGCGCGCTGGCGGGCGCCGACAACACCGCGCTGGCCGATCTGAAACCTGCGGCGCTGTCGCCAACGCCGCACGCCCTGCCCGCCCGCCTCGGCATCGAGCTGCTGGCGCGCCGTCCCGACCTGCAGGCCGCGCGCTGGAAGCTGGAGGCCTCGCTGAGCCGGATCGACGCCGCCAAGGCTGCGTTTTACCCGGATGTGAACCTGACGGGCTCTATCGGCCTCGATACCGTCAAGGTGGAGAACCTGTTGCAAGCCGCCAGCCGTACGCTGTATGTGGGACCGACGTTGTCGCTGCCGCTGTTCGACAGCAAGCGCTTGGACGCGCAGCTGGACGGCGCCCGCACCGCCCGCAACGAGCGCATCGCCGAATACAACCAGACCATCATCGAGGCCGTGCGCGACGTGGCGCAAGGCGGCGCGCAGCTGCAAGGCATCGAACAGCAGATTACGCAGCAAACGGCGGCGACTGCGTCGGCGCGCGCGCAAGTGGCGTCCGCGCAGGCGCGCATGGATCAAGGCCTGGCCAACAACGCCAGCGTGCTAAATGCGCGCCTGGCGCTGCTCAAGCAGCAGGATGCCGACCTGTATCTGCAACAGATCCAACTGCTGGCCGAAGTCGCGCTGACCAACGCGCTGGGCGGCGGCTATCACGAAGAAGCGCCGCTGGCGACTGCATCCAAATAATTCAACGGACATTATCATGAGCACTGACACCACCCAACCTAACGACAAAAAACGCAAGGCCGTACTGGCCGCGATCACGCTGGCCTTCATCGCCGCCGGCGTCGCCTATGCGGCCTATTACGAAATCGTGCTGTCCAAGATCCAGGAGACCGACAACGCCTACGTCGGCGGCAATCTGGTTAACCTGTCGTCGCAGGTGACCGGCAACGTGATCGCCATCCGCGCCGATGAAACGCAGATGGTGCAAGCCGGCGCGCCGCTGATCCAGCTGGATGCCGCCGACGCGGACATCGCCTTGCAGCAGGCCGACGCCAAGCTGGGCGCCGCCGTGCGCCAGCAACGCCAGCGTTATGCCGACGTGGCGCAATATGACGCCACGGTCACGCTGCGCAAGCTGCAATTGAAGAACGCCGAAGACGATCTGGCGCGCCGCAAGCCGCTGGCGGCCGATCACACGGTCTCCGGCGAGGAAGTGGCGCACGCGCGCCAGGCGGTGGACGATGCGCGCGCCGCGATTGCGGTCGCGCTCAAGCAGGAAGAAGCGGCCAAGGCCGGCGTCAGCGGCGTAGCGGTGGCGCAGCATCCGGCGGTGCAAGCGGCCAAGGCGGATTATGTGCAGGCGTGGCTGGCGTCACGCCGCAATACCATCCTGGCGCCGGTGTCGGGCTATGTGGCCAAGCGCAGCGTGCAGATCGGCGCGCGCGCCACGCCGGGAACGTCGCTGATGGCCATCGTGCCGCTGGACCAGTTATGGGTGGATGCCAATTTCAAGGAATCGGAGTTGAAGAATATCCGCGTCGGCCAGCCAGCCAAGGTGGAGGCGGATATGTATGGCAGCAAGGTGGAGTTCCATGGACGCGTAGTGGGGCTGTCGGCCGGCACCGGTAGCGCCTTCTCGCTGCTGCCGGCGCAGAACGCCAGCGGTAACTGGATCAAGGTGGTACAGCGCCTGCCGGTGCGGATTGCACTGGACGCCAAGGAGTTGCAGGAACATCCGCTGCGGATTGGTTTGTCGACTACCGTGTCGGTGGACATCAGCAAGACCGACGGGCCGGTGCTGGGCGCGGCCATGCCGCAAACGCCGGTGTACACCACGCAGGCGCTGAATCAGCCCTTGCAGCAAGCCGCCACCGCAGCCGACGCCATCATCGCGCACAACCTTTAAGCCTTCAGCAGCTCCGTGTCGAGCTGCCGGATTGCCGCCTGCGCTTGCGTGATGACGCGGTCGGCGATCCGCTGGCGCATGCCGGGCACGCGTCCCGCCGCTTCGGCCTCCAGCAAAATCGGCGTCAACACTTGCAAGGCCGAATCGCGGAAGCCTTCCGCCACCTGGTCCAGCTGCACATTGAACGACTGCTCCGCCGCCAGCAGCTGCTTGCGCAACTCCTCCTCAAACGTCAGGCGCTTGTCGCGGATCTCGGTGCGTTTGCGCTTGCCGCCATCGGTAAACCACTTGAACGCCCCGGCCAGCAGTACCGCGCCGCCGACAAACGGCGCCACTGGCGCCACCACCGGCAACACCACCGCCGCACCGATCAGATACGCCGCCGTGCCGGTGCTGGCCGCCACCGCCGCGCCGCTGACCAGCGTCACATTGGCCGCCGTATCCAGCTTGTTGACGATGCGCGTGCCGACCCGCAAACGCGGCATCAGGCGCGCCAGCGCTGCATGGTGCTGACGCTGGAACACCGAGGCCTGCCCCAGCTTCATCCCCGACTGGAACAGCCGCAGATCTTCCTGCAGCAGATGCAAGGCCTGCTCCTTGCGCCGCACGATGCGGTCCAGCCGCCGCTCCATCTCCTGCCCGAACTGGTTGCGGCCGATGCTGGCCCACACATCCTCGTCTTTCCACTTGTCGGTATTCAGGCGGTCGGTCATCGCCAGCTCGATGGCGTTGCCGGCATCGTGCACGGCGTCGTCGATTTCCTCGACCAACAAGCGACGCTCGTAGGCGATGCGCTGTTCGACCAGCACCAGCCGCTGCGCCACCTGGTTTTTCATCTCATTCGCCGCCGTCACCAGCGACGCTGCCGCCGTCTCGCCCACCGCCAGCAGGCGCGCCTGTTCCAGATAGGCGTTGATGTCCTGCGCAATGGCGGCCGTGGTGCCGCTGACCAGTTCGCGCAACTGCACGTGATCGATTTCGCCGGACTGGAAGTGGCGCGCATGATCGACCAGCGCCGGCTGGCCCGCGGTGCGGCCAAAGTCCGCCACCGCGTCGGCCACCGAGCGGCCACGCACCAGGCGGCGCGCCTGTTCGCCGAGGTTGGCCAGGATGCCGCGCTCCTCCGACTGCGGCAAGCGGCTCAAATCGTCCGGCGACACCCTGACCGCCAGGGACTTGGCCAGCCGCTGCGCCAGCGCGCGGGCGTCGGCGCCGTGCAGCGCCAGCAGCGGAATCACCATGTGCAGCGCCTGTTCGCGCGCGGCCTGGTCGATGCCGGCGCAGCTGCGGCTGAGCGCATTCAGCGCCCAATCGACTTCCACCCCGGATTCGATGGCGTTCAGCACCAGCGCGGTGAACACGGCGGAGGATTGGCCGTCGCCGGCGATATCGGTGACAGCGGCGAACTGGGCCAGCGTGAGGCTGCCTTGGTTGCCGGCAATCGCCCCCACGGCGCGCGCGTAGGCGGAGCTGAAACTCTGGTCGGAAGATAAGTGTTCGTCCAGCGAACGGACGACGAGCTGCGACGACGAACTATTCACGCCTGCTCCAGTTGGTTGTGATGCCATAATGGCATTGTAACTGAAGCGGGCTCAATGAGGCAGGTAGCGGATGAGGGCGATGACAGTGCCGATGGTGATGCCAGTCTGGGCGATAAACATCGTAAACATCCACTTCAACAGGTCAATCTTGAGGTCTTGCAGTTGCCGGCTGATTTCGGCCCGCACCCAATCCTTGGTAGCCAAGGTCTCTTTAAGGTTCTCCAATACTTCGCCTAGCGCATCGGCGTGCGCCAGCGCTTGCTGGGGCGGCACACCGCCCTCCTCAAGACGTTTGCGGTATTTGGTGGATTCAATGGAGTTCATGCAAAACAGTATGCGCCGCTCGCCGTCGATTGCAAGCGGCGCACTTTGATCTGCATCAACCGGTCGCTAGCGTCAGCGTCTCCTTGATTTCCTCCATGACGACATAGCTTTTCGACTGCGCCGCCCCCGGCAAACTGAGCAGCATATCGCCCAGCAGATTGCGGTACTCGGCCATCTCATGAATCCGCGCCTTGATCAGGTAATCAAAATCCCCCGACACCAGATGACACTCCTGCACTTCCGGAATCCGCAGCACCTCGCGCCGGAACTGCTCGAACGCGGGGCCGGACTTCTGGTTCAGCGTAATCTCCACAAACACCAGCAACTTGGCGCCCAGCGACGGCGGATCAATGCGCGCGTGATAGCCGGTAATCACGCCATCGCGTTCCATGCGCTTGACCCGCTCAATGGTCGGCGTGGTCGACAGCCCCACCTGCTCGCCCAGGTCCTTCATCGAGATGCGCCCATCCTCCTGCAGGATCTGCAATATCTTTCTGTCCAGTTTGTCGAGACTTCTAACCGATTCTTTTTGAATTCTCATGAAAATCCACTATTTTTACGAAGATATATAGTAACAAACACTATACAAACGAGAATACCATAGCGGAATATCTGGTAGTTAAATAATCGGGGGACTCTATGCGTGTCGTAATCCTGGGTAGCGGCGTCATCGGCGTCACCAGCGCCTACTATCTGGCCAAAGCCGGCCATGACGTTACCGTGCTTGACCGCCAGCCCGGTCCAGCCCTCGAAACCAGCTTCGCCAATGCTGGCCAGATTTCGCCCGGCTACGCTTCGCCCTGGGCCGCGCCCGGCATCCCGCTGAAAGCCATGAAGTGGATGCTGCAGCGTCACGCCCCGCTGTCCATCACGCCCGACGGCACGCTGTTCCAGCTGCAGTGGATGTGGCAGATGCTGCAAAACTGCACCGCCGACCGTTACGCCATCAACAAGGAACGCATGGTGCGTCTGGCCGAGTACAGCCGCGACTGCTTTAAAGCCCTGCGCGCCTCGACCGGCATCGAATACGAAGGCCGCCAACAAGGTACGACCCAGCTGTTCCGCACGCAAGAGCAGATGGACGCCGCCGCCAAGGACATCAGCGTGCTGGAAGAAACCGGCGTGCCCTACGAACTGCTGAGCCGCGAACAACTGGTCGGCGCCGAGCCCGGTCTGGCCCGCAACAAGCTGGTCGGCGGCCTGCGCCTGCCCAACGATGAAACCGGCGACTGCCAGCTGTTCACCACCCGCCTGACCGCCATGGCGGAAGAGCTGGGCGTCAAGTTCCGCTACGGCGTCGATATCACCGGCCTGCTGACCGAAGGCGACGCCATCCGTGGCGTCAAATGCGGCGACGAGCTGGTGACCGCCGAATCCTACGTGGTGGCCATGGGCTCCTATTCGACCGCGCTGCTGAAAGACCTGGTGCAGATTCCGGTCTACCCGATGAAGGGCTATTCGATCACCGTGCCGATCGTCAACGCCAGCGCTGCGCCGGTCTCGACCATTCTGGACGAAACCTACAAGATCGCCGTTACCCGCTTTGACGACCGCATCCGCGTCGGCGGCATGGCCGAGATCGCCGGCTTCAACACCGACTTGAATCCGCGCCGCCGTGAAACGCTGGAAATGGTGGTCAACGACCTGTTCCCCGGCGCCGGCAACACCGCCGCCGCCAGCTTCTGGACCGGCCTGCGTCCGATGACGCCGGACGGTACGCCGATCGTCGGCCGCACTGGCCTGCGCAACCTGTTCATCAACACCGGTCACGGCACCTTGGGCTGGACCATGTCGTGCGGTTCGGCGCAACTGCTGTCGGACCTGATCTCGGCCCACCGTCCAGCGATCCGCGCCGACGACCTGTCGGTCAGCCGCTACCACACCACCCGCACCACCCGCCAACCGCAACTGGCCAACGCCTGACCGGCGTCCCTTCACCACGGACGCGGCGCCCGATCAGCGCGCCGCGTCCGCCTTATTTCCCGCGCCTAGCCCGCCCGCGCGTCATCATCTGTCGCATTGCCGCCCTATCTGCCGCCGAACCCGCAACAACGCCTGCATGAGCGTTGAGATTGGGGCCAAGCCTGCGTATAATTTTGACCATGAATAAATTAGAAGCATTTGGCCATATTGCGGCCCTGGCCATCCGTGGCGAACTCATCTTTCCGACCAGCGTCAACGCGGCGCTGCGCGTCCAACTGGCATTGGACGATCCCGATTGCCCGATCGATACCGCGATCAGCCTGGTGCTGGCGGAACCCTTGCTGGCAGCGAAAACCGTGGCCATCGCCAACTCGGCCATGTTCAACCGCGCCGGCGCGCCGGTAGTGACCAATGTGCGCGGCGCCATCATGCGCATCGGCTACCAGAACCTGTTTGCGCTGGCGGCCGCCATGGTGGTGCGCCAGTTCGGCAGCAAGATCACCGACCCCAAGGTGCGCAACATGGCGGAAAAGCTGTGGGACCACACCATCGCCGTCGCCGCGCTGGGCCGCCTGATCGCGCGCCACGTCACCGGCGTCAACGAAGATACCGCGCTGTTCGCCGGCATCGTGCATGAGGTCGGCGGCTTCTACCTGCTGTCGCGCGCTGACGAGTTCCCGGGCCTGCTGGACGAGGACCCGGAAAACTGGCACTCGGCCAGCGAAGAAATCATCACCCGCGAAGTGATGCGCAAGCTGTGCATTCCCGAGCCGGTGGCCGACGCCATCGAAGGCCTGCGCGACAGTTTCATGTCGATCCCGCCCGACACGCTGCTCGACACGCTGCTGCTGGCCAACCACCTGACGCCGGTCAAGTCGCCGTTGCAGGAACCGCAGCGCGACCTGCCGCCGCATTCCGACTCCGCCATCGACCTGTTCATCGACGAGCAGCGACTGGCGTCGATGCTGGAAGACGCCAAACGCGACGCCGCCGACATGAGCGCGGCCCTGCTGGTCTAACCAACGCTGTACCTCCGGAGCCGTCCGGCGCAGGCGGCTTCTGGCTCATCCCTGATGGAGAATCTGCATGCAAGCTGCGCCACTGTCCTACGGCTCCGATCAATCCGGCCTGGTATGCGGCTATCTGTTCGGCCGCGACGGCGACGGCAAGGCGATTCCGCTGGACACCGACGCCGCCTGCCGCTGGCTCAAGCAACGCGAACAGACACCGCAGGAATTCATCTGGCTGCACTACAACCTGGCCAACACCGCCAGCGAAAAATGGCTGCACGAGCACACCGAACTGGCGGAAGAGTTCTACGACAGCCTGCACGAAGGCCCGCGCTCGACCCGCATCGAACTGGCCGACAACACGCTGGTGGCGGTGGTCAATGATGTGGTGCACGACTTCACCTTCGAGCCGTCCGACATTTCCACGCTGTGGCTGAGCGTCGACCGGCAAATCGTCATCAGCGCCCGCCGCAAGCCGCTGCGCGCGGTGGACAGCCTGCGCAATGCGGTGCGCAACGGCGAGCCGATCCGCTCATCGGTCGAGCTGCTGATCCATCTGCTGCGCGACCAGGCCGATGCGCTGATCAAGATCGTGCGTGACGCCATCAGCACCGTCGACGGCATCGAAGATAATCTGCTGGCCGGCAAGCTGACCACCAAGCGCGCCAGCCTGGGCGCCTTGCGACGGGTGCTGGTGCGGCTGCAGCGTCTGCTGGCGCCGGAACCGTCCGCGCTGTTCCGCCTGCTGCAAAAGCCGCCGGCGTGGATGGCCGAGATCGACGCGCAGGAGCTGCGCCAGTCAACCGAGGAATTCTCGATGGTGCTGGCGGACATGGCGTCGCTGCAGGAACGGATCAAACTGATCCAGGAGGAGATTGCGGCGCTGGCCAGCGAGGCCAACAATCACAGCCTGTTCGTGCTAACCGTGGTGACCGTGTTGGCGCTGCCGATCAACATCATCGCCGGCCTGATGGGGATGAACGTGGGCGGCATTCCGCTGGCCCAGTCCGAGCATGGCTTTTTGGTGGTGGTGGTGATCGTGGCGAGTTTTACCGTGATCGCCGGCTGGCTGGCGTTTCGTCGTCAGCGCGACGTGGGGACGGACTGAACTTCAGCATCCGCACCCGCCATATGCCGGCCAGGGTAGCCAGGATGCCGAGCACCAGCGCGGTCAGGTTGTCGCGGCGATAGGCGCTGCGCACCGCATCCAGGCTGGCCACCTCCTTGCCGCCGACCGCCACCACGTAGGCGGTATAAAAATCGCCCGGCGCAAAGCCGGTGCCGGCTTTTTGCTGACGATAGAATTTCACGCTGACCGGATACAGCTCCGCATCACGAATCGTCTGGCGCTGGCGGATGTCGGGGTCGCCCTTGGTGTACAGCACCAATTGCTGTTTATCCGACAGGATGAAATACATCGCCCCGTGCGTCTCCTGCTGCCATAGCACGCGGCCGCGCGCCGTCTCCAGCTGCTCCGCTTTCGGGAAACGATACTCCAGCGCGCCAAACAGCGCGATCAGGCCGATGCCGAGCAACAGGAAAAAATACGCCCCGCGCTCGCTGGCAAACCAGTCTTTCATAATCAGATGACGTCGATAGCAATGCCCGCATCATACCTGCAACAGCTTGACCACGACGAGTACCAAGGTGGAATTCAGCGCCGCCACGCCCACCAGCGTGGTGATCATCCACTTCATGATGCGCGTTTCCAGCAGCGCCAGATCGGCCTTGGTGGCGCAGTTTGCCTGGAGGGCCGCAAGCGTGGCGTCAATCCGGGCAATGTCTTCCTTGGTAGCGGCCGTTCTGGACAGCACCGTCACCTCAGTGGTCAGTACAGCGACGGCCTCAGTCAACGTGTCCACTTGGCGCTTCAGCCCGGCAACCTCGTACTCGACGACCGTTAGTCGCCGATCAATCGAGGCCAATTGCTCACTCATTTGTGTGGTGTCGGTTTCCATGTAACCATCCTGCGCCATGCGGCTGGCGTCTGGCAAGCTGGGCAGGGTTGAGTCAGATCAAACCAATAAATAAACTTTTTCGTTTACTTATTATCGCACCGGCAGTACAGTGGAGGGCATGAAAACGTCCCTACTGATCTTCTCCGCCTGCCTGCTAGCCCTGCTTTCCACGATCGGCGCGGCGTTGCCGTACCCGATCCTGCCGCCGCTGTTCGCGGCCGGCGCGACCAACGGCCTGAACGCCTTCCTCGGCCTGCCGCCCAAGCTGCTGTTCGGCCTGGCACTGACCATCAACCCGATCGGCCTGCTGATCGGTTCCGCCCTGCTCGGCCCGATGTCCGACCGCTACGGCCGCCGCCCGGTGCTGCTGATTACTGCGGTCGGCGCCGCCATCGGCCACGCCGTTACCGCCGCCGCGCTGCTGATTGAAAACTACCCGTTGTTCATCATCGCCCGCTTCGTCACCGGCCTGCTGGAAGGCAGCGGCTCGGTGGCCCGCGCGCTGCTGGCCGACCGCCTCGAGGGCGACCTGCGCCGCAAAGCGCTGTCGTGGCTGAACGGCGCCTTCTACATGGGCTGGCTGGCCGGACCGCTGCTGGCCGGCGCCACGCTGCAATTCGGTATCACCACGCCATTCTGGGTCGCCGTCGCCGCGCTGTTGCTGGTCGCCGCACTGGTTGCCATCACGCTGCCGAAGGAAGCCCCGTCCGCCGCCACCACCTCCTGGTGGCAAGTAGCGCGCCACCGCCACGCGCTCAACCTGCTGCGCGAACCAGACCTGCGCAGCCTGTTCATCATCACGCTGGCCTACACCTGCGGCGTCACCGGCTTCTACGAGTTCTACCCGCTGTGGCTGGTGGAAGTGCCGGGCTACGGCGCCCAGGGCATCGCCTGGACCACCGCCGCCATGTGCGCCGTCATGACCGCCACCACCATTGTGGCCGGCCGTCCGTTCCAGGGCGAACCGCTGCTGCGCGCGCGTCGCTATGCGTTTGCCGTGGCCGGCATCATCGCCGCGCTGGCGGCCAGCAACGCCACCTTCGGCATCCTGTGCATCGTCCTGTACGGCATTCCGCACTCCTTTTATAACGCCATCGTGCCCAACTACTGCGCCGAACGCTTCGGCGGCGCCCACGGCCAGGGCGCGGTGATGGGGCTGATTTCCACCACCTTCTGCCTGGCCAACATCATCATGGCGCTGGTCGGCGCGGTGCTGACGCTGATCGACACCCGCCTGATCCTGCTGCTGGGCGCCGCCCTCACAGCCTGGTCGGCCTGGCGCATGCTCAGCTGGCACCACAGCATGCAGACGGAGGTGACGGCATGAACACCGCCGACCACACGCTCTTCCTGATCAAGACGCGCGGCCCGCAAACCGCCCAGCAACTGGCGACACTGCTGGACCTGACCTCGATGGGCGCCCGCAAGCAGCTGGAAGCGTGGCAGGAAAAAGGCATGGTCACCTACGAAGACGTGGCCGACAAGCCGGGCCGGCCATCGCGCCGCTGGCTGCTGACCGACGCCGGCCACGCGCGCTTTCCCGACCGCCACGCCGAGCTGACCGTGCAGCTGATCGACCAGGTGCGCAGCCTGTTCGGCGACGCCGGCCTGGAAAAGCTGATCACCTCGCGCGAACAGATCAGCGAGCGCGATTACCGCCAGCACCTGGCCGCCGCCCGCAACCTGCCCGAGCGCGTGCAGGCACTGGCGCAGGCGCGCAGCGCCGAAGGCTATATGGCCGACATCGAAACCCAGGCCGACGGCAGCCTGCTGCTGGTGGAAAACCACTGCCCGATCTGTGCCGCCGCCAAACAGTGCCAGCAATTCTGCCGCTCGGAGCTGGACCTGTTCCAGCGCGTGCTGGGACCGGACTGCTCGGTCGGCCGCGTGGAGCACATGCTGGCCGGCGCGCGACGTTGCGTGTATGTCATCAAGAAGATATAATAAGAATCGTTCTCATTTCGATTCTTATTAAGGAGTTGTGCATGCCCCGTCACCTGCCCCTGCGTCCCATGTTGCTGGCGCTGTCGATGATTTACACCAGCCACGCTCTGGCCGCCACCGACGATGTCCCTGAAACGCAGTTGCAGACGGTCACCGTGACCGGCGCCTCGGAGCAGGACTCCTATACCACGCGCGCCACCAAGTCGGCCGGCAAGCTGGAACTGTCGCTGCGCGAAACGCCGCAATCGATTTCGGTGGTCAGCCGCGCGCTGATGGACGACTTCAAACTCGACAACATCAACCAGGTGCTGGCCACCACCACCGGCGTCACCGTCGAAAAAGTCGAAACCAGCCGCACCTACTACACCGCGCGCGGCTTCGACATCGTCAACTTCCAGTATGACGGCGTCGGCATGCCTGTCGTCTTCGGCAACATCCAGGGCGATCTCGACACCGCGCTGTACGAGCGCATCGACGTGGTGCGCGGCGCCAACGGCCTGATGGCGTCGACCGGCAATCCGTCGGCCACTGTCAACTTCATCCGCAAGCGACCGACCGTCGGCACCCAGGCCAGCGCCAGCGTCACCGTCGGTTCGTGGAACGACCGCCGCATTGAAGGCGACGTCAGCACCGCGCTGAACGAAAGCGGCAGCGTCGCCGGCCGCGCCGTGCTGGTGCACCAGCAAAGCGATTCCTATCTGGACCGCTATGCGCCGAAGAAAGACGTCGCCTACGCCGTGATCGACGCCCACCTGAGCAAGGACACCCTGCTGACCGTCGGCCACACCTACGAAACCAACCGCGACAAGGGCCCGATGTGGGGCGCGCTGCCGCTGTACTACACCGACGGCACGCCGACCAACTATCCAATCGGCACCAGCACCTCGGCCAGCTGGTCGCGCTGGGACACCACCACCAACAGCACCTTCGCCGAGCTGAACCACAACCTCGGCCAGGGCTGGCATGTGCAAGGCACGCTCAACTACATCACCGACAAGTCCGACTCCGACCTGCAGTACGTCTACGGCACCCCGGTCAAGGGCGTGGGCGGCGGCCTGTATGCTTACCCGTCGCAATACGGCGCCGACCAGAAACAGACGCTAGCCGATATCGCGGTGGACGGCAAGTTCATGCTGGGCGGCCGCCAGCACGACCTGGCCTTCGGCTACAGCTGGTCGCGCTCCAAGCTGAGCGACTTCTCCAACTATGGCCAGGGCATCGGCACCGAACTGCCGGGCCAGACCGCGTTTGACGGCAGCTATCCGATGCCGACCTTCGACGCCGCCTACGACGGCAGCCACTACGAGGACCGGCGCAACACGGTCTACCTGGCGGCCCGCTTCAACCTGGCCGACGACTGGAAAGTGCTGACCGGTCTGAACAGCACCCGCGCGCGCAGCAGCGGCGAGTCCTACGGCACCAGCAAGTACAAGTCCGCCAGCAAGACCACGCCGTACGTGGGCGTGGTGTATGACATCACCCGCGAGCTGTCGGCCTACGCCAGCCACACGCAGATCTTCAATCCGCAAAGCGAGACCGACGCCAACGGCGTGCCGCTCGATCCGGTCGAAGGCAAGACCACCGAAGCCGGCCTGAAAGCCGCGCTGTTCGACAACAAGCTGAATGTATCCGGCGCCCTGTTCCAGACCAAGCAGGAGAACACCGCCGAGCAGGCCGGCATCATCGGCGCCAAGGCTTACTATCGCGGCATCAATGCGGAATCGAAGGGCTTTGAATTCGACAGCTCGGGCGAGCTGGCCAAAGGCTGGGAAGCGAGCGCCGGTCTGACCCGCCTGACCTCGATCAAGGGCGACAACGGCGTCACGGTACGGACCTACGTGCCGCGCACCACGCTGCGCGCCAACACCACCTATCGCCTGGCGGCCGAACCGAAGCTGAAAGTCGGCGCCACGCTGGCGTGGCAGAGCGAGACGTCGACCGACCAGGAGCCGGGCATCCGCACGGTGCAACCATCGTATGCCACGCTGGGCCTGATGGCGCGCTACGAAATCGACAAGCACCTGTCGCTCTCACTCAACCTGAACAACGTCACCGACAAGAAGTATTTGACCAGCCTGTATTGGACGCAGTCGCTGTACGCAGCGCCGCGCAACGGCAGCGCCACGCTGAGCTGGACCTACTAAGCGGCTTCAATGACTGGCGCAACTAACAGTAGCGCCAGTTGTTCCGGCGGCAGCGGACGGCTGAACAGATAGCCCTGCATCTCGTCACAGCCGTTCTCGCGCAGGAAGCTGCGCTGCTGTTCGGTCTCCACACCTTCCGCGATCACCCGCAGCTTGAGGCGATGCGCCAGGCCGATGATGGAACTGGCGATCGCCTCGTCGCCGCTGCTGCGGCCCAGATCGCGCACGAACGACTTGTCGATCTTCAGCGTCGAAATCGGGAACGACTTCAACGCCGACAGGCTGGAATAACCGGTGCCAAAATCGTCGATCGACAACGACACGCCCATCGCCCGCACCGCCGCCATCTTGGCCACGGCCTGCTGCAGGTCGCGCATGATCACGCCTTCGGTCACTTCCAGTTCCAGCCATTCCGCCGTCAGGCCGCTGTCGGCCAGCGCGCGCTGCACGCGCTCCACCAGTTGCGGATCTTCGAACTGGCGCGGCGAGACGTTGACTGAAATCCGCAGCGGCGCCAGGCCGGCGCGCTGCCAGGCGCGGTTCTGCGCGCAGGCGCTGCGCAACACCCAGTCGCCCAACGCGATGATCATGCCGCTTTCCTCGGCCAGCGGAATGAAGCGATCCGGCCCGATCACGCCATGCTCGGGATGGTCCCACCGCACCAGCGCCTCGACGCCGAACACGCGGCCGGTGCGCAGGTCCACCTTGGGCTGGTACACCAGCCGGAACTGGCGCTCGTCCAGCGCGCTGCGCAAGCCTTCCAGCAGCAGCAGCTTTTCCTCGATGCTGGCGTTCATCTCGCGGGTGTAGAACTGGATATTGTTCTTGCCCAGTTCCTTGGCGCGGTACATGGCGGCATCGGCGTTCATCAGCAGCGTGCCGGCGTCGCCGCCGTCATTCGGATACACGGCCACGCCGATGCTACAGCTGACCTGCACTTCCTGGCCGCTGACGCTGATCGATTGCAGCACCGCCTTGCGTACCCGCTCCAGCACCGGCGTCGCATCGACCACCGATGCCGGTTCGTCCAGCAGCAGCACGAATTCGTCGCCGCCGAAGCGGCCCACGGTGTCGCTCTCGCGCAGGCAGCCGGACATGCGCTCGGCCACCACCTTCAGCAGCTCATCGCCGGCGTTGTGGCCCAGGCCATCGTTGACCAGTTTGAAGCCATCCAGATCCATAAACGCCACCAGCACCGTGCCGCCATTGCGGCGCGCCTGGGCGATGGTGTGCTCCAGCCGATCGGAGATCAGGCTGCGGTTCGGCAGGCCGGTCAGCGTATCGTGGTGGGCCAGGTGCAGCATGCGCTCCTCGGCCGCCTTGCGCTCCGAAATGTCCCGCACAATCGCCACGATCCCGCCCTGCACTGCCACCACCTGCTGGTGCAGCCAGCGCGCGCGCAACTGGGGCACTGTGTTCTGCCATTCCTGTTCGTGCATGCCGCCGGCGGCGATCACTTCAATCAGCCCTTTCAACATGCCGTTGCCGCGTGCCGCAGGGATCAGCTGGCACAATGTGGTGCTGCACAATTCCTGCTTGCTGGTGCCGGTCATCTGCGCGGCGCGGACGTTGGCCTCGACGATCTTGAAGTCGACGATCACGCCGTCGCCATTGCGCACTTCGCGCATGACGAAGAACGCGTCCATGCTGGCTTCCGACGCCGCCGCATAGGTTTCCTGCGCGCGCCGCATGCGGGCGCGGGAGCGCGCGCCTTGCCAGGACCACAGCCAGGCCAGCGCGGTGAGCACCACCAGGCCGGCGCTGAGCGTGGCGGCCTCCCACAGCTTTTCGCGGCGCTGGCGCTCAAAGCCGGCCATCAGTTCCTGCTCGTCCAGCCCCACCAGCACATTCAACGCGATGCCATGCAGTTCGCTGATGCCGCTGTATTTGCCGCCGATCTGATTTTCGATCTCGCCGTCGGCGGTGCCGAGGCGCTGGCCGAACGACATCTTGTCGCCGGTGCGCAGCGCGCGCACCACGCCGTCCGATCCCACCAGCCCGAGCATGCCGCGCTCGCCCAGCCGGCTGCGCTCATAGCTGCTGGTGAAATAGGCGGGATCGGTTTCGACGATGACGATGCCGGCGAAATTGCCGTCGACATCATCCAGACGCCGCGTGAAGTGCAAATGCCATTCGCTGTTGGCGGCATCGCGCAGCGCCGGGCTGACGAAAGTCGCGCCGCTGTCGCGCTCCTGGTGGAATTTGAAGTAGCCCTGGTCCGCCACCGAAATCGACAGCGCGCGCGGGTTGCTGGCCACCGTCACGCCGTTGCGATCGACGATGCTGACCACGAACACCACGCCCGGCGGCAGCAAGCCTTCGCGGCCCAGCTCCGGCAAGGCGCCCAGTGGCCCCTTGCGCTCCACCGCATACTTCAGCATGCGCAGGGTCTGGTCGATGCCGTCGATGCTGCGCGCCACCTGGGCTTCGTAGGTGCCCAGCATTTCGTGCAGCGAATCGGCGGCGGCGTCCTGCGCGTGCTGGCGTTCGGCGTCGATCTCGTGGAAGGTCACCAGCCAGATCGCCACCAGCAGCAGCAAGGCAAACAGCGGCAGCGACACATGGGTATCGAGACCGCGGCGCAGCCAGCGCGCGCGCAGGCTTTCTTTGGCAGAGTTCATTGCATCACCTCCAGGGCTTTGACGCTGGCATCCAGCGCCGACTTGTCGATGTAGGCGATCATGGCCGGATTGTCGGCCACCAGCTTGCGCGCGGCGACGCTGCTGGCCAGTTCGCGCGGCGGCTGGCCACGTCCGGTGAACACCATCTTGGTCCAGTAAGCTTTCATCAGCGCCGGCGTACGGGCCGCCACCGTGGCATAGAACTCGTTGCGCAGCGGGCTGCCCAGCGGCAGGTCGAGCGCTACTGCCTCGGCGCCGCCGGGGAAGCGGCCGCTCTGGGCAAGAAAGATCGCCGCCACCTGGTCGGCGCGCAGCGCGTTGAGCGGATTGCGGGCGGAGACCACCACCACGAAATCGGCGGCGCTGACCATGCCGCTAAAGAGCAGGCACACCGCGAAACACCAGCGCAGACGGGAAAGGAGCTTGGCCATGGTCAGAACACAAAATCCACAGCGGCGCTGAACAGCGACACCGGCTCGCCGGCGCGGAAGCCCGGCTGCACGTTGATCAATGTGCCGGTCGACCCCGATAGCGGCAGGATGCGGTCGTATTGCAGCTTGAGCGCATAGCCGGAATAGAAGTCCCAGCGCACGCCGGCGCTGGCCGTGTTCTGGCGCGCGATCGCCGCCAGCAGCTGATTCAGGCCGCCATTCAATTGTGCGCCGGCCGCCACGCGCTGCGCTGGCTGCCCGGCCAGGTCCAGGCCCGCCACGCTGTTCGGCACATTCGGGCGCGATATCGCATAGATCACGTACGGTGTCAGGTCGCGGTGGCGATAGCCGGCGCTCAGATAGGCGGCGGTTTTGTCGCCCATGTAGGAGTGAGCGTTCATGCGCGCGATCTCGCCCATGGCGAACCAGCGGCCCGGATCGTAATTGAAGCCCAGCGTGGCGACATAGGCGCGCTTGGGGTTGAGCTGGTATTGGTCCGCCAGCGCATCGCCCTGGGCGTCGAACTGGCGCAGGCCATCGAACAAGGGACGCGCGAGATCCACGCTCAGATCCGCGCGCAGTACGCTGGCGCGCAAGGTCAGCGCGCCAGCCGTGGCGATATGCGACACCCCTGTCAGGCCATGCGCTTTCGCGCGCGCCTCCGGCGTGGCTGGAACGTCGGCGCGACCATAGAAAAACTGCGTGACATGGTTGGCTGCCCCCGACTGCCAACGGTAGCTCAGGTCCACGCCATCGCTGCTGGACAGCGGAATCGCGCCATACAGTTCCACCGGCGGCCTCACCCAAGGCAGCGCGTAGCCGGCCTTGCGATAATCGCCGGCTAAAAACAGCGGCAGCGTGATGCGGCCGACGCGCAGGCTCAGGTCCGGCGTGGCGCGGTACTGCACATACGCCCACTCCACCGCAGGCCCGTAGCCGTTGCGCAGCGTGCGCTCGGACACCAGTTGCACCACCGCCGACCAGTCGCGGTTGAGATGCACGCCGGCCTGCACGCCAGCGCGGCTGTCCACCGTCGCGCTCCACTGCCGGCTATAACCGACCGCCCCCGGACTCAGATAGTTGGCGGTAAAGTCGGCCTGGTCACCGTTGCTGCGCGCCACACCCAGCGTGCCGAAGCCGCCGAACGTCCAGCGCGGCGCATCCTCATCCACCACAGGCGCGGGCGCGGACGCGGGCTGGCCTGCCAGGGCTGCACAGCAGCTCAGCATCAGCACAGCGGCCGTGGCAATCACGGAGGCTGGTGGTTTCGGCGCGAGGTCTACGGTCATACGGTTCCTGTTATCTGCATCGGCAACCCACCGTCATGGCGCGCACGCGCGAGCGCGGACTGCGCTGGGCGGCGTCTGTTTTTAAGACTGAGTGGGAAAATTGTTCGGCGTCAGGCCGGCTATGAAAGCCGCTAGGGACGCGCGAGGCACAAGGCTGGGGTGCCGATCCGACGAATTATTCGGATAGATGAACTTTATACCGCTTCGATGAAACTGTCGATGCCTTAGAGCAACATATATCGACAATTCTCTCCAAAAATCACATATTGGCGTAATATTTAGACAATTGAGATATCAAAATGATGACAGATAGCTTGCACTATCCGTCATCTTATCCTTGCGCTAATGCCAGGATCAGCTTGTCGATACTGTATGGCTTTAGCAGTAGCTGCGCACGCTCCAGCGGCGCGCTGGGATGCTGGCCGCTGGCGTAGATAATGCGCAGTTCGGGATGGGCGGCGCGCGCCTTAGCCGCCAATACTTCGCCCGACATATCGGGCAGCGAGATATCGGTCAGCATGACGTCGACCGGATGGGCGGCCAGCAACGCCAGCGCAGTGGCGGCATCGCCGGCAGGGTGCACCTGATGGCCCAGCAGCTCCAGCAGCTCGGCGGTGGTGTCGCGCAGTTCCGGTTCGTCTTCCACCAGCAAGATGCGGGTCATGCCTGCCGGCGCTGGCGGCGCTGGCGCTGGCGGCGCAGCCAGTTCCGCCGTCACCTGCAACTGCTGCTGGCGATTGCCCAGCACATGGCGGATCTTGCGCGCCAGCGCCTCCCGCGTGTACGGCTTGCCCAGCAAATCGACCCCCGCATCGAGCCGGCCGCCGTGCACGATGGCGTTCTCGGTATACCCGGACGTAAACAGCACCGCCATGCCGGGCTGCCGCTCGCGCGCCTTGCGCGCCAGGTCCGGACTGCGCAACGGGCCAGGCATCACCACGTCGGTGAACAGCAGGTCGATCTGCATGCCGCTGTCGATGATGCTGAGGGCACTGGCGGCATCGCTGGCCTTCAGTACCTGGTAACCCAGTTCGCTCAGCAGCTCGACCACGGTGGCGCGCACGCCCTCGTCGTCCTCGGCCACCAGGATGGTCTCCTTGCCGCCGATGACGGCGCGTGCTTCCAGCGGCAGCGGCGCATCCTCGTCCTCGGTGGAGCGCGGCAGGTACAGCTTGACGGTGGTGCCGTTGCCCGGCTCACTGTAGATCTTCACATGCCCGCCCGACTGGCGCGCAAAGCCATACACCATCGACAGCCCAAGGCCACTGCCCTTGCCTTCCGGCTTGGTGGAGAAGAAGGGATCGAAGGCCTGCTCCAGCACTTCCGGCGTCATGCCGGTGCCGGTGTCGCTGACGGCGATCATCACGTACTGGCCCGGATTGAGTTCCGGATGCGCCAGCGCATAGGCATCATCCAGATAGGCGTTGCCGACTTCGATGGTCAGCTTGCCGGCGCCGTCCATCGCATCGCGCGCATTGATGCACAGGTTGAGCACCGCGTTTTCCACCTGCGTGGTATCGACCAGCGTATTCCACAAGCCGCCGGAAATCACCATCTCGACCTCGATCTCCTCGCCCAGACTGCGGCGCAGCATGTCCTCCATGCCGGCGATGAAGCGGCCGATCTTGACCACGCGCGGATCGAGCGCCTGACGGCGGCCGAAGGCCAGCAGGTAACTGGCCAGACGCGCGCCGCGCGTCACGCCGGCCAGCGCGTTGTCCAGCCGCCGTTCGGCGCGCGCATTGCCGGCCACGTCGCCGGCCAGCAGTTGCAAATTGCCGGAGATGACCTGCAACAGATTGTTGAAGTCATGCGCCACGCCGCCGGTCAGTTTGCCGATGGCTTCCATTTTCTGCGACTGCTGGAGCGCGGCGGCGGTGCGCTTCATCTCTTCCGCTGCCGCCCGTTCGGCCGTCATGTCGCGGCCCACGGCGTGCACAAAGCGCGCGTCCGGCGCCGCCGTCCACGCAAGGATGGCGTAACCGCCGCCCTTGCGCTGCGTGCGGTTTTCAAATTTGAAGGTGACCGCGCCGCTCGCCAGCGACGCCATTTCCGCCCTGGACGCATCCAGGTCATCGCGGTGAATCAGCGCATACACCGAAGTGCCCAGCACCTCGGCGGCCTCCCAGCCCAGCAAGCGGGTAAAGGCCGGATTGATGGCCTTGATCCAGCCTTCAAGGTCCGTCACCATCATCACGTCGGTGGAGTATTGCCACATGCGGTCGCGCTCCGCCGTGCGCTCGGCCACCTGCCGCTGCAACATGGCGGCGGTCGATTTCTGGTCCTGGATGTCGGTATTGGTGCCGACCCAGCGCTGCACCACGCCTTGCGCGTCCACGATGGGCTGCGCGCGCACCAGGTGCCAGCGCCAGTCGCCATCGGCGCGGCGGATGCGGAATTCGGTCTCATAGGTCTGCGCAGCGGCAATCGCAGCGAACCACAGGTCGCCGGCGGCGTCGCGGTCGTCCTCATGCACCATCTGGCGCCAGCGCTCGCGGTCCATCTCTCCCGCCGGCGTACCGGTATAGCGGTACAGCTGGTCGTTGAACCAGTCGACGATGCCGTCGGCGCCGGAGGTCCACACCTGATTGGGCATGGTCTGCGCCAGCGTGCGGAAAGTGTTCTCGCTGGCGCGCAAACGTTCGCTCTCTTCTTGCAGCGCACGTTCGGCCTTGACCTTGCCGCTGGTCTCGATCACCACCACCATCACCCCCACTGGCACCCCCGCCTCGTCGACGATGGGCGAGTAGTCCAGATTCATCCACACCTGCTCGGCCTTGCCGGAACGGTACAGCGTCAACTCTTGGTCGACGTACGCCAGCGTGCCGCCGGCCAGACCGACCTTGATCACATGGTCATTGAAATCCGCCACCTCCGGCCAGGCCTCGCGCACATTGGCGCCGAGCGACATCGGATGGCGATTGGCCGCAAACTGCGCGTAGCCGTCGTTATAAATCATCACCCCCGCCTCGCCCCACAACGTGACGATCGGCACGGGCGAGCGCAAAATCAGCGCCACCGTGGTTTGCAGCGATTGCGGCCAGCCGGCCATCGGCCCCAGCGCGGTCTGGCTCCAGTCAAAGGCCGCGATGATGTGCGCGAGTTGGCCGCCGCCTTGCAGGAATGGTGGAGTCACAGGGGAAACAGAATGAATGAGGTTGCTGGATTATAGCTTTGTCTAATACAGAAAAAACGCACACCGCTGCAATCGTGCATTGCTAACAAAATAAATTTCGGATAACATAGTGAGAATAGGAATCATTATCATATAGAGACACATGGATATCCCTCAAGAATTGCGCAAACTCGGCTTGAAAGCCACCCTGCCCCGGTTACGCATCCTGCAATTGTTCCAGGAATCGAAAAGCAAGCACCTGAGCGCGGACGATGTGTACCGCCTGCTGCACGATGAAAATATCGACATGGGACTGGCCACGGTCTACCGCGTGCTGATGCAGTTTGCCGATGCCGGCATCCTGATCCGCCGCCATTTCGAGTCGGTGGCATCGGTGTTTGAGCTGAACGAAGGCGGCCACCACGACCACCTGATCTGCACCAACTGCGGCAAGATGGAAGAATTCCTCGACGCTGAAATCGAGCAGCGCCAGGAAGCCGTGGCGGCGGAGCGCAACTTCGTGCTGCACGAGCACTCGCTGTCGCTGTACGGCTTTTGCGGCGACTGCGCCGCCAGCATCAAGCCGATGGGCGCCAAGAAGCTGCGGCGTTCCTGAACAGCTCTTCCACAAAGTCGACAAACACCTTGATTTTGGCGGCACGCTGATGGCGCTGCGGGTACAGCACCGACACCTCCGGCCCCGCCGCCTGCCACGGCTCCAGTAGCGGCACCAGCGCGCCGCTGCGCAGCGGCGCAATCAGCGACACCGTCAGATGCTGGACCACGCCGCCGCCCTGCACCGCCATGGCGATCAGCGAATCCACATGGTCCATCGCCACCACACCGCGCGGCGTGGCGGTGAACGGCTGGCCATCCTGCTGGAAGGCCCATGGCCTGATCTGGCGCGCCTTGGGATAGACAAAATTCAGGCATGGCAGGCGGTCCAGGTCATCCGGATGCTGCGGCTGGCCATGCTGCGCGATGAACGACGGCGCGGCGGCGCAGATATAGCGATTGCTGAAAATACTGCGGCCGATCAGCGCGGAATCCGCCAGCTCACCGATGCGCAGCATCACATCCACGCCCTCGTCCACCATGTCGATCAGACGGTCGCTGGCCGTCAGGCGCACGCTCAGTTCCGGATAGGCGGCCAGGAAGCGTGGCAAGGCCGGCGCCACATAGCCCTGCGCCAGAATGCCCGGCATGTCGACCCGCAGGCTGCCGCGCGGTTCGTGCAGGGCGTCGCTCAGGTTCGACTCCAGGTCGTCCATCTCGTCCAGCAGGCGGCGCGCCTGTTCGATGCAGCGGCGGCCTTCGTCGGTCAGCGACATGCTGCGCGTGGTCCGGTTCAGCAGCCGGACGCCGAAATGCGTCTCCAGAAGGCCGATTTGATGCGTGACCGACGAGGTGGAAATCCCCAGCTTGGCCGCCGCGCGGCTGAAGCCTCCCTCATCGACCACCGCGCAAAACACCTTCAGCGCATCCAGCCTGTCCATCCGATTTCTCCTTGATTATCCACGATTGCGGGATACTGCATCCCAGCTTGCCCGGTTTTTCCCGCCACGCGACTGCCTCAGAATGACTCCATCATCCAACGACAGGAGTCATCATGCAAGCCATCGTTTTGAATACCTTCGGCGCCCCGCTCACCCAACAGGATATCGCGCGTCCCGCCGCCGGCCCTGGCCAGGTGCTGGTGAAAGTGCACGCCAGCGGCGTCAATCCGCTCGACATCAAAATCGCCGCCGGCAAAGCCGATCATGCACGCGCCGTGCTACCGGCGGTGCTGGGCATCGATCTGGCCGGCGTGGTCGATAGCGTCGGCGACGGCGTACAAGGCTTCGCACCGGGCGATCGCGTCTACGGCATGACCGGCGGCATCGGCGGCGTGGCCGGTTCGCTGGCCGACTACGCGGCGGTGGATGCGCGCCTGCTGGCCCGCATGCCGGAACAGCTGCCGATGCGCGACGCCGCCGCCCTGCCGCTGATCTTCATCACAGCATGGGAAGGACTGGTGGACCGTGCCCGCGTCAGCGCCGGCAAAACAGTGCTGGTACAAGGCGGCGCCGGTGGCGTCGGCCACATGGCGGTACAACTGGCGATGACGCATGGTGCACAGGTTTATGCAACCGGCAGCGCCGGGCAGCGCGTCGTCATCGAAAGCCTGGGCGCCGTCTTCATCGACCGCGACACGCCGGTTGAAGACTACGTGCAGCAGCAGACCGGTGGCGAAGGTTTCGACATCGTCTACGACACCGTCGGCGGCGCCGTGCTGGACGCCTCGTTCCGCGCCGCGCGCCGCTATCACGGCCATGTGGTGAGCTGTCTTGGCTGGGGCACGCATGCGCTGGCGCCGCTGTCATTCCGCGCGGCCACCTACTCCGGCGTGTTCACGCTGCTGCCGCTGATCAGCGGTGAAGGTCGCGCCCACCATGGCGACATCATGCGCGAAGCCAGCGCGCTGGCCGCCGCGGGCAAACTGAAAGTGCTGCTGGACACGACGCGCTACACGCTGACAGCGGACAGCGTCAGCGCCGCCCATCGCGCCCTCGGCGAAGGCACCGCCAAAGGCAAAGTGGTGGTCGAGCTTACGGTATAAGCGTATCCGCCTCGCCGAAGGAAGCCGGCGGCGCGAACTGCATGCCCGGATTGGCGAACATCTTGACCGGTTTGGAGCGGTCATCCTTGATGTAGCCGAACTGCCCCGGATCGTAACGGAACTCGCCAGCGCTGTTGACGATGGAGATGCCACCGGCGCTGACGTGCACGTGCAGGCCCGGCTCCAGGCCGGAGGCCGGCACCGTCAGGTACTCCAGAAAGAAGGTGGTGCCGCGAATGCCGATGGTAGCGCTAGGCGTTTTGACCGCAAACTTTTCCTTGCTGCGCTTACCCAGCAAGCCGGTCACCGAGCGCAAACCGCCCTTCACCAGCGTGAAGGCGGCGCGGTCGCTTTCGGGCTTGGCGCTATCGAACAAAAACTGGTCGACCACCACCGTGGTCCCTGGTTTCAGCGTCAACTCGCTGTTATCGATGAAGCGCACCAGCGCATAGGCGCCGGCGGCGGTGATCAGCGTATCGCCGCTCTCCACCTCCGACCTGGCCTGCAAGGCCTTGACCGCGCCAGACGGCGAACGCGCGCTCATCGCGCCACTCACCTGCACCACCACGCCCGCCACCTGCGCCGCCATGGCGCAAGTAGCAGCGACCCACAGCAGCAACGCTACCAGTATTCGCATACGACACCTGTACAAGATATGAACAGGCGGTCTTATACCACGGATGCCGGCTCGTGGAACGGATAATCCGTGTAACCTACATGCGTGCCGCCCCAGAATGCCGAGCGGTCGTAGGCGTTCAACGGCAACCGGTACTTCAGGCGATACGGCAGATCCGGGTTGGAAGCGAAGAAGCGGCCGAAGGCAACCAGATCGGCTCCCCCTTTGCGCAGCAACGCCTCGGCGCCCTCACCATCGAATCCGCCGGCCGCGATAATGGCGCCGCTGAATACCTTGCGCAGCATCTCGGCAGCCACCGGTGGGCGATCATCCAGCGTCACCACACCTTTGACACGCGGCTCGATGATGTGCAGATAAGCCAGGCCAAATTTATCCAGCTCGCGCGCGGCATGGCTGAAGGTTGCCTGCGGATCGTAGTCCGACACCGATCCCCACTGCCCGCTCGGCGACAGGCGCACGCCAACCCTGTCCGCGCCCCACACCGACACCAGCAGTTCCAGCATCAAGCGCGCCCGCTTGGCGATGCTGCCGCCGTAAGCGTCGGTACGCAGGTTGGTGCCGTCCTGCAGGAAGGTATCCACCAGATAGCCGTTGGCCGCGTGCAGTTCGACGCCATCCAGTCCCGCCGCCTTGGCGCGTTCGGCGGCGCGGCGATAGTAACCGATCACGCGCCGGATTTCCTCCACATCAATGGCGCGATGCGGCGAGGCCGGCACCCAGCCATCCTGCGTCAGCATGTCGGTCTCGAACGGCACCACCGACGGTGCGATCGGCAGCGGACCGCCTGTCAGGTCAGCGTGCGACGCCATCGCCGCCGGCAAAGACGTCTACAGCGAATGGCCGCTGACGCCGCGCGCCGCGCTGACGCAGGAGCTGATCGTCTTGGCCGACAAGGCCGGCGCGCGCCACCTGGCCGGCTTGCAGCGCCGTCTCGGCGCCGACTACCGCTATGTGCGCGACCTGGTACGCGACGGTTATATCGGTGAACTGCGTTCGGCGCGGCTGCACGTCAGCGTCGAGTACTTCCAGTCCTCGCGGCTGCAAACGCTGTATTTCACCGTCCCGCAGGAGAACTATTCCGGCCTGCTGCACATCTACGGCGGCCATTTCTTCGACGCCGTCTTCAGCATGCTGGGCCACCCGACCAGCATCAGCGCGCTGGCTGTCAACCAGTTCAAGGAAGTGACGCTGATCGAAACCGGCGCAACGCTGCCGCACACGCTGGCCGACCAGGTGGTGGTGAATGGCAGCCCGACGATGCACCGGCTGATCGACAACATCGAGCTATCGAACGCCGATGGCCGCCGGGTTCAGACCAGTCCCGCCACGTAGCCTGACGACGCCATGCCGGTGCTGTAAACCGGCGCCGGCCGGCTGCGTTGGCGCTGCGGCTGCGGCATCTCGATCACCGCCAGCTCTTGCCTTGCGCTGCCGGCCAGCTTGAACACGCTGACGCTGCGCGCCAGGCGCTCCGCCTGCTCCTGCAGCGAGACGATGGCGGCCAGCGATTCCTCCACCAGCGTGGCGTTCTGCTGGGTCACGCTGTCCATCGAGGCCAGCGTGCGATTCACCAGTTGCAGGCCAAGGCTCTGCTCCCGCGTGCCGCTGCTGATATCGCCCATCAGCGTGGCGCCGCGCAGCACGCCCTGCACCACATCGTCGATGGTGGCGCTGGCGTTCTTCACTGCCTGGCCGCCGCTGTTCACTTCCGTCAGCGATTGCGCGATCAGATCCTTGATTTCCTTGGCTGACTGCGCGCTGCGCTGGGCCAGCGCCCGTACTTCACTCGCCACCACGGCAAAGCCGCGTCCCTGCTCACCGGCGCGCGCCGCTTCCACCGCCGCATTCAGCGCCAGCAGATTGGTCTGGAAGGCGATACCGTCCATCAGGCCGACGATGTCGCCGATGCGGCGCGACGAGGCGCTGATGCGCTCCATGGTCGCCGTCACCGCCGATACCGCCACTTCGGCCTCACGCGCCACGGCCGCCGTCTGGTCCATCAGCTTGTGCGCCTGCTCCGCCTTGTCGGCGTTGTCGGCGACGGTGGTGGTCAGTTCTTCCACGGTGGCAGCGGTTTCTTCCAGCGTGGCCGCCTGGCCTTCGGTGCGCTGCGACAGATCGCTGGTGCCGGCGGAAATCTGTGCCGACGCGGTGGCGATGGTGTCGGTGCCGCCGCGTACCTGCGTCACCATACGTTGCAGGTTGGTGCTCATCTGGTTCATGGCGCGCAGCAGTTCGGCGGTTTCATCGCGGCCGGCGATATCAGCATCCACCCGCAGGTCGCCCTCGGCCACCCGGCGCGCCACGTCCACGGCGCGCGCCAGCGGCACCGAAATCATGCGCGCCACACGCGCCGCCAGCAGCAGGCCAAGCATCAGCGCACCGGCCATGAAAGCGAAGATCAGGTGCCGCGCATGGCGGTAGGTCTGGTCCGCCGACAGCGCTGCCTGGGCGCTGCCCGCTTCGTTGATGGCGACCAGCTTGTCGATCAGCGCCATCGCCTCAAAGTCATACTTGCGCGATTCGCCGCGCACCACGGCCAGCGCGCCGGCGTCGTCGCCATGGCGCGACAAGGCCACCACCTGGCGCACCGCGCCACGGTAGGCATTCATCGAGACCTGCAATTGCGCCACGATGTCCAGTTCCGCGCTGCTACGCGGCTGGGCCGCGTAGGCGCTCAGCGACGCCTGCACCTGCTGCATCTGGTTTTCCATATCCTGCTCGTACTTGCGCAGGATGTCGGGTTCAGTCGACACCACATGGAACAGCTCAAAGGTGCGGAAGCGCGTCAGTCCGTACTTGATGTCCAGCGCATTGCGCACGCCCGGCGCCCAGCGATGGTCGATTTCATTGGTCACGCGGTCCAGCTCATACAGCTGGAACACGGAGAACACCCCCAGCGCCATCATCATCGCCAGCACGGCGGCCACCACCACATTCAGCTTTTTTGCGATCTTCAGATTGCGGAACCAGTTCATGTCGATCTCCTAATTCTGATTTATGCAGCCTGCAGTTGCAGGCTGCCTTCGAGGAAGTCCAGCGCGGATGCCGCTGGCAGCGGGCGGCTGTAGTAGTAACCTTGAATCTCGTCGCACCGCCAGCCACTCAGCATGGCGCGCTGCACTTCGGTCTCGACGCCTTCGGCGATCACCGTCATGCCCAGCGCGTGGCCAAGGCTGATGGTGGCCTGCACAATCGCACTCTGCTCGCTGACCGCATGCATATTGCGAACGAAGGACTGGTCGATTTTCAGCTTGTGGATCGGGAAGCGCGACAGATAGGCCAGGCTGGAATAGCCGGTGCCGAAATCGTCGATGGCCAGCTTGAGTCCCAGTGCACGCAGGCGGTGCAGCAAGGCGATCGCGCTTTCGGCGCCTTCCATCATCACGCTCTCGGTGATTTCCAGCTCCAGGCAGGAAGGATCGACATGACTGGTGGCCAGCAGGTCTTCCAGGTGCGCCAGGAAGCCCGGCGCGGCAAACTGGCGTGGCGAGATGTTCACCGCCACCGCTACGCGCTGGCCGGTTTCCGCCTGCCACACGCTGATCTGTCTGACCGCTTCTTCCAGCACCCAGTTGCCGATCGAGACGATCAGTCCCGATTCCTCGGCCAGCGGAATGAACTCCGCTGGCGAAATCAGCTTGCCGTGACGGCGCCAGCGCACCAGCGCCTCGAAGCCGATCAAGCTGCCATCGCTCAGCGATTGCTGCGGCTGATAATGCAGTTCCAGTTCCTCGCGTTCCACCGCATGGCGCAGCAGCGCTTCCATGTCCAGGCGTTCGCCGGCTTCCGCATTCAGTTGTTGCGAGTAGACTTCCAGCCTGTCGCCGCCGGCCTTGCGCGCCGCTTGCAGCGCGGCGTCGGCATTGCGCAGCAGGACGTCCGGATTGGCGCCGTGCTGCGGATAGTTGACCGCGCCCAGGCTCAGGGTGGTGTAGATTTCGTGGCCTTCGCAGTCATAAGGGTTGCGGACTTCATCCCGCAGCACCGACAGCGCTTCGGAGAAGGCCAGGTCGCTACAGTCGGTGCGGAACAGGATGGCGAAGTTGGCGCCGTCCAGGCGGAACACCTCGCCGCCATGGCGTTCCGCTGCGCTGCGGATGCGCCCCGCCAGGCCGATCATGACGCGGTCGCCGAATGCGTGGCCAAAGCCGCCGATAATGCGCGAGAAGCGATCGATGGTGCCCAGCACCACCACATGCGGCAGCGCCGGCAGCGACGCCAGGCGCGCCTCGAAACTGCGCCGATGGGCCAGGCCGGTCAGCGGGTCGTGGCGCGCCTGGTGGCTCAGTTCATCCTCCACCCGCACCCGGGCCCGGACGTGGTACAGCATGAACAAACAGGTCACCAGCGCCAGCACGTCGAACACGTGTACCAGACCGGTGATCCAGCCGATGGCGCGGTTGGCCATGGTGCCATTGTCGTAGATGGCGTCTTCCACGCCCTGTTGCAGGCCATCGACCCGCAGGCGCAGCTGCTTGACTTCCTCATTCATCTTGATCAGCACCGCGCGGGCGGCGTCTGGATCGGCGCCGACCTGGCGTTCAAATTCCGGGGTCAGCTGGATAATGCGCTGGTAGCCGGCGCGCAGTGCACCCAGCTCCGGGCCATCGCCCAGGCTGGGACGCAGTTGCTCCAGTGTGGCTTCGAGTTCGCTGCGGCCCATGCTTTCCAAAAATTGGAAGCGGTCCGGCGTGATCGAATCCGTAAACCGTTTGTCCAGCGCCAGCTGGTAGCGCAGCAAGGCGCTTTCAAAATCGCCCAGGTAACGCATCTGCGGGATAGTGCGGTTCAGCAGCGGCGTTTCGTTGTGGCGGATATTGTGCGCAGTGCGCTCCATGAAAATCGACAGCGTGACACTGGCGACGATCACCAGCAGCAGTAACAAATAAATAAGACGACGCGAACTGCTGATGGTGTGTTTCATGGTTTGTTACTCCTCGGCGTGGGTCGGGAAGCTGCCGCTGGCCTGATTCAGGCAACGCAGCAATTCGTTCGCTTCAAAGGGCTTGCTCAAAAAGCAGGAGGCGCCACCTTGCAAGGCACGCTTGCACAGGTTCGCTTCCGGGAAGGCGGTCATCAGGATCAATGGCAGCGGATTGCCGCTACGACGCAGCTGCTCCAGCAGCTCGATGCCGCTCATGCCGGGCATTTGCAGGTCGGTGATCACGCAGTGATAGTCGCCCAGGGCGCCGGAGGCCAGCAGGGCCAAGGCGGAATCATAGGCATTGGCGGCGTAGCCGTAGGAGCGCAGCAGGCTACGCAGACCGACGCGAACGGCTTCGTCGTCGTCAACGATAGCGATATTACAAAATTTTGGATCCGGATCTGACACTGGTGACTCCCATGTTCGGACGGCGGCTCGCGGCCGTCCAGCGCATGGGAGAACAATACAGTTCAGCGCGAATTGAGAAAATTATACAAGGGTATAGGTGGGCTAAACCTTGGCCAGCCCCAGCGCTTCGGCCATCCGCACCAGATCGGCGAAGGTTTTGGCCTGCATTTTGCGCATGGCGTTCCCGCGATGGATCTTGACCGTGATCTCGCTGGTGCCCACTTCGCCGGCGATCTGCTTGTTCATCAGCCCCCGCGCCGCCAGCGCCATGATCTCGCGCTCGCGCGGGGTCAGCGTCGCATAGCGGGCGGTCAGGCCGTCGCTGGCCTGGTCGCGCAGGCGCCGCGCCTGGTCGGCCGCCAGCGCCGTGTGGATGGCGTCCAGCAGGTCCTGGTCGCGGAACGGCTTGGCCAGGAAATCCACCGCGCCGGCCTTCATGGCCCGCACCGACATCGGAATGTCGCCATGGCCGGTCATGAAAATGATGGGCAGCGCCACGCCGTCGCGATTCAGCTCGGCCTGGAAATCGAGGCCGCTGAGGCCTTGCAGGCGCACGTCCAGCAGCAGGCAGCTGGTCAGATCGCGCCGCGGCTCGGCCAGGAACGCGGCCACCGACGGAAAAGCCGCCACCTGCATGCCGACCGAGCGCAAAAGGCTGGAAATGGCGTCGCGCAGCTGCGCCTCGTCGTCGACGATGTAGACCAGGGCGTCGGAATAGTCAATCTGGTTCATGAACAGGCAATGTGAAAAGAATGGTGGCGCCGGCCACAGGGCTGTCTGGCGCCGGCTCCCGGACCCAGATCCGGCCGCCGTGGGTTTCAATAATGGAGCGGCAGATCGGCAGTCCCATGCCCATGCCGTCTTCCTTGGTGCTGTAGAAGGCTTCGAACAGCCGTGGCACGGCGCTGGCCGGGATGCCGGGACCGGAGTCGCTGATGCTGACCTGGAGCGCGCCGTCGGCATTGCGCTGCGTCTGCACCGTCAGCACCGCCTGGCCGGGCGCGCACGTGCCCATGGCCTGGATCGCGTTCATCAGCAGGTTGATGAACACCTGCTGCAGCTGCACGCGGTCGCCGTTGACCGGCGCCAGGTCCGGCGTCAGTCCCAGCATCAGCGCCACGTGGTGGTTATTCAGTTCGCGCCGCACCATGTCGACGCTCTCCTCCACCACCGCATTCAGGTCCAGCCCCGTATAAGTCGGGTCGGTGCGGCGCGCCAGCGCGCGGATCCGCTTGATCACGCCGGTGGCGCGCGCGCTCGACTCCAGGATGCTGGTGACGGTGGCCTTGGCCTCGTCCAGTTCCGGCTTGGGACGATTCAGCCAGCGCAAACAGGCCTCGCCATTGGTCGATATCGCCGCCAATGGCTGATTGACCTCATGCGCGATGGACGCCGCCAGCTCGCCCAGCATGGTGACGCGGGTGGCGTGCGCCAGCTGCACCTGCGAGCGGTGCAGCGCTTGTTCGGCCAGCACCGCCGCCGTGACGTCGGTCAGCGCACCCAGATATTCGCAGTCACCGTCCTTGTTGTAGCGTGGACGCGACAGCACGTGCACATATTTGAGTTCCCCATCCGGCATCAGCAGGCGATGGCGGATGTCGATGTCACCTTCGCAGCGCAACGACTGGTCGATCGCCGCCTGCACGATATGGCGGTCTTCCGGCGCGGTATGGGCCAGCACGCGCGCCATGGTCGGCTCGACGTCGAGCGGATAGCCATAGATGCGGGCCGCCTCGTCGGACCAGAACATGGCGCCGTTGGGGGCCTTGAAACTGAAGCTGCCGGTCTTGCTGATGCGCTGGGTGCCGGCCAAAAAGGCCTCGCTACGGCGTAGCGCATCTTCGCGCGCCAGCAGCTCATCGGTGGCGGCCTGGCCGCGCAGTACCAGCACCGTGGTGACCACAATCGCCAGCAGCCCGACCAGCAGGCGCCCGGAAGCGGCGGCGGAAAACGCCTCGCTGTGCGTCACCGCATACGACAGCACCGTCAGCGCCAGGCAGGCGGCGCTGGCCAGCAGCACGCCGCGCCGAGCCCAGATGCCGGCCGACAGCAGTACCACCACCACGTACATGACGGCGATGGCCATGTCCAGCGGTGAAAACGTGTCGATCGCGAAGATCAACAGCATCAGCAAAATCAACAACGCAGACATCCATGGAGAACGCGGTACCCGAAGCATGCCTATCCTTTTTGGTTATATTGGCAATCTCCTGAATTATAGTGTGGTTTCGACGACTTGCATCCTATACTCCTGTATACGGTTATGTTCCAACTCCCTATTCCGAGGTATAGTGCCGGCCGCACCGCAATCAGCTACTCTTGGTATATTAATCTGCGGGAGACAAACCGTGAAATTGTATGAAACGCTGGCGGCCGATATCGCCAGCCAGATCGCGCAGGGGGTAATACGCGAGGGCGAGAAAATCCCCTCGGTGCGCCAGACCAGCCAACACCACAATTTGAGCGTCTCCACCGTCATCCGTGCCTTCCTGCTGCTGGAAAGCCAGGGCGTGATCGAAAGCCGGCCGCAGTCCGGCTACTTCGTGCGCCGCAAACCGACGGTGCAGGCCAGCGCCGCTGGCGATACGGCCGCGCCAACCGGGCCGGCCGACATGGCGCGCGGCGAAACGCTGGACACCAGCGAATTCGTACTCACCACCCTGCGTTCGATCAACCAGGGCAGCGTGCCATTGGGTTCGCCCTATCCCGATCCGGCCAGCTTTCCGTGGGCGCGGCTGAACCAATACGCCAACAGCCTGGCGCGCCGCGCCGGCCAGATGGGCATGACGGCCGACCTGCCGCCGGGGAATCCAGAGCTGATACGCCAGATCGCCCGTCGCCATCTGGAGAACGGCCTGCCGGTGGACGCCGGCGAAATCATCATCACCACCGGCGCCACCGAGGCGCTCAACCTCTGCCTGCAAGCGGTGGCGCCGCCCGGCAGCGTGATCGCGGTGGAATCGCCCACCTATTACGCGCTGCTGCAGGCGATTGAGCGCATGCGCATGCAGGTGGTGGAGATCCCCACCGATCCGGTGACTGGCATCGACCTCGAAGCACTGGAACGCGCGATTGTCGAGCGGGGCGTAGCGGCCTGCATGGTCATGCCCAACTTCCAGAACCCGCAGGGCTACCAGATGAGCGATGAGCGCAAACGCGCCATGGTGGAGATGCTGACGCGGCACGACGTGCCGGTGATCGAGAACGACGTCTATCACGAACTGTATTACGGCGATGTCCATCCAACCTCGCTGAAGAACTACGACACGCGCGGCCTGGTCCTGCACTGTAACTCGTTCTCCAAGACGCTCAGTCCCGCCAACCGCATCGGCTGGGCGCTGCCCGGCCGTTATCGCGCGCAGGTGGAGAAGCTCAAGTTCCTCAACACGCTCAACACCCCCGCACTGCCGCAGTTGGCGATTGCCGAGTACCTGAAGAACGACGGTTACGACTACCACCTGCGCAAGGTGCGCAAGGCCTACGCGCAAAACGCCAGCATCATGGCGGCGGCGGTGCGGCGCTTCTTCCCGTCCGGGACGTTGGTGTCGACGCCGGTCGGCGGCTACCTGCTGTGGGTGAACCTGCCGGACGGCATACAGGCGTTGGAACTGTATGCGCGGGCGCAGGAGCGCGGCATCAGCGTCGGCGCCGGCAATATCTTCGCCACCGGCGACGCCTTCCAGCATTGCATACGCCTTAACTACAGCTACCCGTGGACGCCGGAAGTGGAAGCGGCCGTGCGTACGCTTGGCCTGCTGGCCGGCGAACTGGCCAACTGTGCTCCTCGTCAAAAGGCGAATCTGTAGCCGTTGCCCTGCCAGTAGCGCGCTTATTCTGATAGCGTGCCAAACTACTGGGTCAAACTGCCATGAAAACCGCTCGCATCAAAGTCGCCAATCTCCTGATGATCGGCTTCGGATTGATTTGCCTGTTTCTTGCCGCCGTCATTACATTGGGCCTGTCGGAACAGGCCAAACTGAATGACGCCGCCGCCACCATGGCCGACGACCGCTGGCCGAAAATTGAACTGGCCACCGACGTGCGCCTGCGCGTGACCGATATCGCGGTCTCGCTGCGCAACCTGATGCTGACTACCGATTCCGCCGTGCGAGCGCACCAGATCGACAGCATCGAAGGCTATCGCCGCGACGCCGAAAGCAAGATCGCCGAACTGGATAAGCGCGTGGTGACGCCGGCCGGCCGCGCGGCGCTGGACAAGCTGCGCAGCGCCTATCAGGACTACGTCGTTGGCCAGAAAAAGCTCATCTCACTGGTGCAGGCCGGCCGCGATGACGAAGCGCGCGACTACCTGAACACGCACGTCAAGCCGATGCTGCAAGCCTGCCGCGAAACGCTGGCAGCGCAGATCAGCAACGAAGTGTCGTTGATGCGCGCCGCCCGAGAGCAGGCGGTGGAAGCCTACGCCGCCACCCGCCTCAAGATGCTGGCGCTCGGTGCGGCGGCGATGCTGATCTCGATCGGCGTGGCCGCCGCCATCATCGGCCGCCTGCGGCGCGACCTGGGCGGCGAACCGGATCAGGCGGCGCGCACCGCCGCCAGCATCGCCGACGGCGACCTGACGCGCGCCATCGCGCTGCGCCACGGCGACCGTAGCAGCATGCTGTATGAAATGGAGCACATGCGCGATAACCTTAGCCAGCTGGTGGCGCAAGTGCGCTCCGATACCGAGATGATCACCTCCGCCTCCAGCCAGATCGCCAGCGGCAACCTCGATCTGTCGGCCCGCACCGAGCAGCAGGCATCCAGTCTCCAGGAGACCGCCGCCGCCATGGAGGAACTGACCGCCACCGTGCAGCAGAACGCCGACCACGCGGCGCGCGCCAACACGCTGGCGTCGCACGCCTCCTCGATGGCCGGCAAGGGCGGCCAGGCGGTAGCCGCCGTCACAGAACGCATGGAAGCGATACGCGGTTCGGCCGCGCAGATGGCGGACATCATCGGCCTGATTGACGGTATCGCCTTCCAGACCAACATCCTGGCGCTCAACGCCGCCGTGGAAGCGGCTCGCGCCGGCGATGCGGGACGCGGCTTTGCCGTGGTGGCGGGCGAAGTACGCCAGCTGGCGCACCGCTCGTCCGAAGCGGCGCGCGACATCGGCAACTTGATCAAGGCGGCGGTGCAGCAGGTCGGCGCCGGCGACCAGCAGGTGCGCGAAGCCGCAGGAGCCATGCAGGACATCGTCGACAGTGTCGCCAACGTGGAGCAGATCATGGCGCAGATCAAGCATGCCAGCAGCGAGCAGCGCGCCGGCATCCTGGCCTGTAGCCAGGCGGTGGTGCAGATGGATCATGGCACGCAGCAGAACGCCGCGCTGGTGGAACAAGTTGCCGCCGCCGCGCACGCGCTGCAAGAACAGTCGGTACAGCTGGAGAATGCCGTCTCACGCTTCAAGATCGCCCCTGCCCCTGCCCCTGCTGATAATCGCACCCCACGCTTGATGGTGCCGTCATGACCCGCTTCCCCGACACCGCATTCGCGCTGCGCGCCGTCGTCATCGACGACTGCCCGGCGGACCTGGAAGCCACCGTCGCACAATGCCGCGCCGCCGGCATCATCGTCAACGGCTGGTCCGACTGCGGCGCCGGCGCACTGGAACTGATTGAGTCCCTGCCCTTGCCGCCCGACCTGGTCGTCACGGAACTCGACCTGCCCGACATGGACGGCACCGACCTGCTGCAAGCCCTCTCCATGCTGGAACCCGGCCTGCCGGTAGTGCTGGTCAGCCGCCACAGCGCGCGCCTGCACGACGCTGCGCTGACGCTGGCCGCCACGTTGGGACTGGAAGCGCTGGGTGCCCTGAACAAGCCACTGGAAGCACAAGCACTGCAGGACCTGGTCCAGGGCTGCGCACCCGCCGCCGCCCGCAGCGCCGCCCTGCTGGCCTTGCGGCCGCGCTGCGACGCCAATGTGCCACGGCCGGACGCCGGTGAAGTGCTCGGCGCCGTGCAGCAGCACCAATTCGAACTGTATTACCAGCCCAAGACCGCCCTGCATGACGGCGTTCTGCGCGGCGCCGAAGCCTTGCTGCGCTGGCGCCATCCGCATCACGGCCTGTTGTCGCCGGCCTGTTTCCTGCCGCAGGCGGAAGCGGCCAACCTGGTCGATATCCTTACCGTAGAAGTGGTCCGCATCGCGCTCAAGGACTGGCGCCGCTGGCATGCCGATGGCCTGTCGCTGCCGATCTCGATCAATCTGTCGCCGCTGTCACTGGCCGATCCGCACCTTGCGGAACAGCTGATCAAGGCCGTCAACGACGCCGGCGTGCCGCCGCGCGCCATCACCTTCGAGATTATCGAGCATGAGGAAATCGCCGACTTGGCCACCGCGCTGCGCATCCTCATCAAGCTGCGCATGCACGGCTTCGGCCTGGCACTGGACGATTACGGCGCCGGCTACGCCTCGCTGTTGCAGCTGTCACGCTTCCCGTTCACCGAGCTGAAACTGGACCGGCGCCTGGTGCACAACGCCAGCAAGCGCCCGCACATGCAAGCGTTGCTGCGCCACGCCATCGCCACCGCGCACGAAATCGGCGTCACCAGCGTGGCGGAAGGCATAGAGCTGGAACAGGATCGCCTGCTGTTGCGCGAACTGGGATGCGACCTGGCGCAGGGTTACCTGATCGCCAGGCCGATGCCGGCCGCTGCACTGCCGCTGTGGAGCGGCAAATCAGCTGCGGCAGGCAAAGTTGCAGGGACGGGTGCGGTGATCCAGCTGCGACCGTAGGATGTAGTTCCAGGCTAGAGCACAGGCGCCCGGCGATCCGGGCAAACAGAAGATCAAGGTATCGTTGGCGATACCCGCCACACAGCGCGACTGGATTGCGGCCGAGCCGATGTCGTTATACGATAGCTGGCGAAACAGCTCGCCAAAGCCGGGGATCGGCTGATCGAACAACACTTCCACCGCCTCCGGCACCGAATTATGGCGCGCAAAGCCAGTACCGCCGCTACTGATCACTACATCGATCTGCGGATCGGCGATGCATTCGCTGAAGGCGCGGCGCAACTGGTAGATATCGTCAAACACAATCTCGCGCCGCAAAACACGATGGCCGCCCTGTTCCAGATTGGCGGCCAATAAATCGCCGGCATCATCGTCGGCGGCGGTTCGTGTGTTGCTGACTGTGATAAGGGCACAGGTAAGCATATTTTCCTTTATGAGATGTTATAGCGTTCGCACGGTTCCATTTGATCCGGCACCTGTTCGCCGCACTGCTCCAGCAGCGAACGTTCGATATTGCGCGTCATGGCGTTCAGCGCCAGGCAGTTGGGATCGGTGCCGAACGGCTCCGAAATCTCCTGCGCGATCGCTTCCAGCGCAAACAGCGTGTAGGCCACGAAGACGCACACCAGCGGCGTCACCATGCCCAGATCCGCCACTAGTCCAAACGGCAGCATGAAGCAGTACAGATACACCGTGCGGTGTACCAGCACGCCGTAGGCAAACGGGATAGGCGTGTTGGAGATGCGTTCGCAACCACCAACGGCGGCGGCCAGTTCGCTGACCTGGGCATCCAGTATCCACAGCAGCGGTTCGCCTTCGCCGCGTTTGCGGCCGGCGCGCGACAGCATCAGGCGGATGCGGTCCAGCAGCGCCACTGGAATATAGTGCATGTCGCGCAATTCACGGGACTCCTCCGGCGAAAGATAGCGCGCCAGGTCTTCCGAAGGATCGGTTTTGCGCAGCTGGTGCGTGAGTGCGTAGACGAATGCGATCAGGCGCTGCACGAACAGCTTGCGTTCGAAGCCATCGCCATCTTGCGGCAGGTAGTTGACTACTTGCGACGTCAAGGCCCGCGCCGCGATCAGGATGCGGCCCCAGATCTGGCGCGCTTCCACATAACGCGCATAGGCGGCGTTGTTGCGGAACGCCAGGAAGATCGCCAGGCTGACGCCGATCAGCGGGAACGGCACCGTATCCAGCGGCATCTTGCCGCCCAGGATATGGCCATGGGTGACCACCGCCACCCCGCTGATCGCCAGGATGATCAGCAACTGCGGCACGATGGTTTTGAGTACGGAGCCATCCCAGATGAACAGCATCCGCAACCAATTGGTTGGCGGACGGATGATCATGATGCCGCCGCTGCCGTCAGCAATACCGGAATCGATTTGGAGGTCGGCGTGCCCGCGCCATCGGCCACGCTGGCCAGCGGCACCAGCGGATTGGTCTCCGGGTAATAGGCGCCGATGCAGCCGCGCGGGATATCGTAGGCCACCAGCATGAAGCCATCGGCGCGGCGCTCGATGCCATCGTCCCACACGCTTTGTACATCCACCCAGTCGCCGGCCTTCATGCCCAGCATGTCGATGTCGGCCTGGTTGATGAAGATCACCCGGCGCATGCCGAACACGCCGCGATAGCGGTCATCCAGCGCATAGATGGTGGTGTTGTACTGGTCATGCGAACGGGTGGTCATCATCACCATCAACTTTTCGCCATACTTGGCGCGGGCGCGGTGAATCGGCGTATCCAGCGCAATCCCATGCGGAACGAATTGCGCCTTGCCGCTGGTGGTATGCCATTCGCGCTCGCGCGACGCCACCTTGAGGTGAAAGCCGCCCGGCTTGGCCACGCGCGCGTTGTAATCGTAAAAATCGTCGAACACTTTTTCGATATCGTCTCGGATCAGCGCATAGTCGTCGCGGTAGGCCTTCCACTTCAACTGATAGCGGTCGCCAAGCGTGGCTTCCGCCATGCGCGAGACGATGGCGATTTCCGACAGCAGCTCCGGCGACGCCGGCTTGTTCAGGCCAAAGGAAATGTGCACCATGCTCATTGAGTCTTCCACCGTCACGCCTTGCGGCACGCCGTTCTGCGCATCGATCTCGGTACGGCCCAGCGTCGGCAGGATCAGCGCCTTGCGGCCGTGGATCAGATGGCTGCGATTCAGCTTGGTGGCCACGTGCACCGTCAACGCGCACGATTGCAGCGCCTTAAAGGTCAGCGGCGTGTCCGGCGTGGCCATGGCGAAGTTACCGCCCAGGCCCACAAACACCTTGACCCTCCCTTCCGCCATGGCGCCAATGGTGGCCACCACGTCCAGCCCATGGGGGCGCGGCGGCACGAAGTCGAACACACGCTCCATGCGGTCGAGGAAGGCGGCGGTTGGCTGTTCCTCGATGCCGACGGTGCGGTCGCCCTGCACATTGGAGTGGCCGCGCACCGGGCACAAACCGGCGCCCCGGCGGCCGATATTGCCGCGCATGAGCATCAGATTGGACAGCATCTGGATCGTCGCCACCGAATTTTTGTGCTGGGTCAGGCCCATGCCCCAGGTGGCGATCACGCGTTCGCCGCGCGCATAGATGTCCGCCAGCTGATCGATCTGTTCGCGCGACACGCCGGATTCCGCCACCAGCAGCGGCCACTTTTCCGCGCGCAGGTCACGCGCAAATTCCTGGAAGCCGGTGGTGTGCTGGGTGATGAAATCCAGGTCGATCAGGCGCTTCATGCCGATCAACACGGCGCGGTCATCCAGTTCCAGCAGGCGTTTGGCCAGGGCCTTGATCAGCGCCAGGTCCCCACTCAGCTTGGGTTGCACGAACAGTGAGCTGATCGGCGTGCTCGACATGGTCAGCATCTCCAGCGGGTGCTGCGGGCTGGTAAACCGCTCCAGCCCGCGCTCGCGCAACGGGTTAATGGAGACGATGGTGGCGCCGCGCTTGGCGCATTCGCGCAACTCGCCCAGCATGCGCGGGTGATTGGTGGCCGGATTCTGGCCGAAGATCAGCAGCGTGTCCGCGTGTTCGAAATCATCCAGCGTCACAGTGCCCTTGCCGATGCCGACGGTGCCCGGCAAGCCACGGCTGGTGGCCTCGTGACACATATTGGAGCAGTCGGGGAAGTTGTTGGTGCCATAGGCGCGCACGAACAGCTGGTACAGGAAGGCCGCCTCGTTGCTGGCGCGGCCGGAGGTGTAGAACGCTGCCTGGTTCGGGTCGTCCAGCATATTCAATTCATCGGCGATCAGGTGGAAGGCGTCGTCCCATGCAATCGGCGCGTACTTGTCGCTGGCCGGATCGTAGACCATCGGATGCGTCAGACGGCCATGCTGTTCCAGCTCATAGTCCGATTGCTGCAGCAGTTCGGCCACCGTATGCGCGGCGAAGAAATTCGGCGTCACGCGTTTGCTGGTGGATTCCGCCGCCACCGCCTTGACGCCGTTCTCGCAGAATTCGAAGGTGGAGGAATGCTCGCGGTCCGGCCATGCGCAGCCGGGGCAATCGAAACCATCCGGCTGGTTCTGCGCGAAGAGCGACTTGTAATTGACGCCGCTCACGCGCTCCTTGAACAGGTTAATCGCCACATACTTCAACGCGCCCCAGCCGGCGGCGGCGTGGTGGTAGGGTTGAATGTGTCCTGTTTTTTCTTTTTGGTCGGCCATGATGAACGCTCCTTAGATTGACGTGTCCAGCATAGCGTCAGCCAGCTGCATGGAAGGAGCACAGAACGCGCCCACCTCGGGGAGTACAGCCAGTTCGCCCAGCGGCACGGCGCGGCCGAACAGATAGCCCTGGAAGGCGGCGCAGCCAAAGGCTTCCAGCGCCGACCACTGTTCGCGCGTCTCCACACCTTCCGCCACTACCGCCAGATCCATGCTGTACGCCAGCGTGATGATGGCGCGCACAATGCTGGAAGCGTGGCGGGTGTGCAGCATGTCGTGCACGAACGAGCGGTCGATTTTCAGTTGATCGATCGGCAGCAGCTTCAGATAACTCAGCGACGAATAGCCGGTGCCGAAATCGTCCAGCGCAAAGCCGACGCCATGGGCTTTCAAGGTTGTCATCTTTGCGATAACGTCATCCATGTCGGTCAGCAGCATGCTCTCGGTCAGCTCCAGCTTGAGCAGGCGCGGATCGGCGCCGGTGCGTTCCAGCACCGCCAGCACTTGGTCGACAAACACCGGCTGGCGGAACTGGCGCGCGCTGACGTTGACCGCCATGGTCAGATGCGCGCTATCGGCCGCCGTCGCCCAGCACACCAGCTGGCGACAGGCCGCCTCCAGCACCCAGTCGCCCAGTTCGACGATCAGGCCGGACTTCTCGGCTTGCGGAATGAATTCGCCTGGACCGATCAGGCCACGCTGCGGATGCTGCCAGCGCAGCAGCGCTTCCACGCCGGTGACGCGGCCGCCGATGTCCACCACCGGCTGGTAATACAGCCGCAGCTCATCGCGCTGCAAGGCGAAGCGCAGGTCTGCTTCCAGCGTGGCGGAAGCATCCAGCGCCACCTGCATATGCGGATCGAAGAAGCGGAACGTGGCGCGGCCGGCCGCCTTGGCTTCATACATCGCCATATCGGCCTGGCGCAGCAGATCGTTGATGGTGTGGTGTTCGGCGCCGAACAGCACCACGCCGATACTTGGCGTGCTGCGCACCTCGTGGCCTTCGAGCAGATAGCAGCGGCTCAGCGAATCCAGCACCTTGCCGGCGACAGCAGCGGCATTGCCCATGGCCTGCTGCTGGTCCTGGCCCAGGTCTTCCAGCAGGATGACGAATTCGTCGCCACCCAGCCGCGCCACGGTGTCGGTTTCGCGCGTGACTTCACCCAGGCGGAACGCCACCATCTCCAGCAGGCGGTCGCCCATGTCATGGCCCATGGTGTCGTTCAGGGACTTGAAGTTATCCAGGTCGACAAACAGCACCGCGCCATACAAGCTGCTGCGCGTGGCCTTAGCGATGGCGTGATGCAGGCGGTCCAGCAGCAAACGGCGGTTGGGCAAGTTGGTCAGGCCGTCGTAGAACGCCAGGTGGGCAATCTCGGCCTCCGCCAGCTTGCGCGCGCTGATGTCCATGCGTGTGCCCAGCATGCGCAGCGGCTTGCCGTCAGCGGTGCGCTCCACCACCCTGCCCCGGCTCTGCACCCAGATCCACTGGCCGGCGCGATGGCGCATGCGGTATTCGGCTTCAAAAGAACGTGAGCCGTCGGCCAGGTGCGCGGCCAGCGCCGCCTCGATACCGGGAATGTCTTCGCTCTTGACCATGCCGCGCCAATCGACGGCGCTCAGGTTCAACTCATCCTCGGTGTAGCCCAGCATGGCGGCAGCGCGGCCGTCCACAGTGCGGCGGTCGTTCACCATATGCCATTCCCACAAGCCCAGATTGGCGCCGTTGAGCGCCAGTTCGATCTTCTCCGCAGCAGCGGCTTGTTCCTGCTCACGCGCTGCGGCCACGTCTTCCAGCACCTGCCGGCGGCGCTGCACCAGGATCAGGCCACCGCTGGCGCTCAGACCGAACACCAGCCACGCCACGCCGCAGGTCCAGGCCATGCTATGCCAGCCGGCAGCTACGAGGGCCTGGTTGCGGCCCAGGCTTACCACCAGTGTCTTGTCCAGCCCAAGGCCGCGCAGCAGCATGGTGCGCTGGACCACCAGCCGCTGTTCGCCGCTGGTGGCCACGCCATCGAACACGGTTTCGGAGCGATGGCTGTTTTGGTGACGCACAAAGAAGGGATCGGGCGCCGCGCTGGTGTTTCGCATGGCGGCGGGATCGGCTGGCACGAACAGGATGCGGCGGCCGCTGTCTTCGGTGATGGCGCTGTTCATGTCCGGCGCATACAGGGCCGAGCGCATCACGGCATCAAAGTATTCGGGGTTGAGGATGGCGCTGACGGCACCATTGTTCCTGCCGTCCGGCCCAATCAGCGCCATCGACAGCTTGATGTTGAAGACGCCGGGGGTATTTTCGTAAGGCTGCGACAGGTACAGCGTGTCTGGATCGCGCATGTGCTCAACGCGGCTGGTGTAGTTCTGGTCATCCAGGCGGCGGTCGCGCAGGTCGTCGTCGGACATCACGATCTCGCCTTTGCGGTCCAGCACCAGCAGTGCGCGCACGCCGGGCATGGCGCGTTTCAGCGATTGCAGCAGCGTGCGGCGGCAATCGGCGGTGCAGTTGCCGCCACCGCGCAGCGCATCGCGCACGCTGTCCAGCGCACTGCGCACGCCTTCCAGCTGGTGGCTCAGGCTTTCGTCGATGATCAGCGTTTGCAGGCGCATCCGCTCGATGTTGGAGGTCAGCAGCAGGCCGCGCTCATTCCAGACGAAATAGGCAATCAACAAGCCGCTGAGCGCCAGCACGAAGGCCAGCATCAGCCATTCCACGGCGACCGTGCGAAAACCGGACAGATTCCTGTAACGTTGGACGAACATACTTCCTCCCTGATTGAGCATGACTCAATATAAAATCCGGGAAGATTTATGGAAATTGCACCTTCGTATGCAAACTCATACCAAGGTTTAGGTTGCTCTCCGCAAGCTCCTCAAGGCCTTGGGCGCGCTGGATAAAAAAACCTCTACCTTTTGGCTGACCAGGCGGTCCAGGTCTTGCGGCACCGACAGGCCATACACCCATTTACGCACGCCGATGTAGAAAATCGCCGCATGCAGGCCCCAGATGAACTCAATCTCATCGTCGTACTGCTGCGGCGTGGGATCGGTCACGCCGGTTTCAAAGCGCAGCTCTTGCAGCACCACGTCGAACACGCGTTCGCGCAGGCCGGCCAGATAGCGATCGTTGATGCCCTGGCGCGTCAGCCCTGCAAAAATGAAGATGCGGATCCAGTCACTTTGCAGGATCATGGCGGCATACTGTTTATAGAACACCTGCAACCGGCGAGACAACGGCATGCTGCGATCGCGCAGCAGTCCATCCCACTCCGGATTCCAGCGCGACAGGTAAATCACCTGGAACACGCGGTCCACCAGCGCCTCCTTACTGGGGAAGTAACGGTACAACAGCGGCTGTGTGATGCCGATTTCCTTCGCCAGCTCGCGCGTGCTGGCCGAGAATCCATGGGTGGCGAAATAGCTGATGGCCTTGGAAACGATCTGCTGCTCGCGCTCTTCCGGCGACAGGCGTTTAATCACTTTAGCCGCGGTTTTCTTTTGTGTGCTGGATGTCATAGGCCGAGTATATTATCTTTTAATTTATCAGTCGATCATTTATACTGAATTCTCTACTTCAGGGGACGTTGATGAACCGCACCCGCCGTTATTTTCTCTGCACGCCGCTGCTGGCCGCACTTCCACTCACTGCTGCGACGCCCCTGACCATGGTGGTAGTCGACTTGATGCCATGGGCCGGACGCAACGCCGACGGCCAACTGGAAGGCGTGGCGGTAGATCTGGCGCAGCAGTTGTCGTCGCTGAGCGGCCTGCCCATCGTCACCCGCGCCGTTCCCTACGCGCGCGCCGTCGCCATGCTGGCCGGCGGTAGCGCAGACCTGATGCTGGCGATTGACGCCGGCCAGCAAACAGGCTTGCTGCCGCCACTGGCGCCAGTCGGCGTGGAAGATATCATCATCATCGGCCGCCGTGGCGTCGTCTACGACAATACCGACGCGCTGTGCGGACGCAGGGTCGGCCTGCTGCGCAGCGCCAGTTTCAAAGGCGCGCTGCACCAGCACCCATGCCTGGTCCGCTATCCAACCAACAGCTACGAACAAGGCCTGCGCATGCTGCGCCAGGGCCGGCTGGAAGCCATGGCCGGCGCGCGCTCCACCATGGACTACGCCATCCGCCACCTGGGCCTGAAGCCATCCGACTTTGGCGCGCCGCTGGTGGTTGGTCAAGCAGCGCTGTCGTTATATGTCGCGCCTTCCGTCCTCACACCGGCGCTGGGGGCACGCCTGCAACAAGCCTGCCAACAGCTGCAACGCCAAAAACAAATGCCGGCATTGCTTGCGCAATACCGGCAAACCACCGATTGAAATTCCCGGTCAGTTCAACGCCAAGAGCGGCCGGCGCAAGTCCGCGCCGCCTTGCGCCAGACGGAATACGCCAACGCAGCCGGTCAGATAGCTGGCCTGCTCCTGCATGCTGCCCGCCGCCGCTGCGGCCTGCTCCACCAGCGCCGCATTCTGCTGCGTCACAGCGTCCATTTCCGTAATCGCCTGATTGACATGACCGATGCCGGTGCTCTGCTCACGCGATGCATCGCTAATGGCTGCCATAATCTGCGTCACGCGCGACACGCTGCTCACCACCTGCGCCATGGTGCTGCCGGCTTGTTCCACCAGGGTTTGACCGGCAGCGATGCTGGCCACCGAGTTATCAATCAGCTGTTTCACCTCGCGCGCTGCTGCCGCACTGCGCTGCGCCAGGTTGCGCACCTCGGTCGCCACTACTGCAAAGCCGCGCCCCTGATCGCCGGCGCGCGCCGCCTCCACTGCCGCGTTCAGCGCCAGGATATTGGTCTGGAAAGCGATACCGTCAATCACACCGATGATATCCACCACGCGACTGGAGGCGTTATTGATATCGCCCATGGTCTGTATTACGCGACCGATCACCTGCCCGCCCTGCTGCGCCACCTGCGCCGTGGTCTGCACCAGTTCATTGGCCTGGTGCGCGTTCTCCGCATTCTGCCGCACGGCGGCGGTCAGTTGCTCCATCGACGCCGCCGTCTCCTCCAGCGAACTGGCCTGGGTCTCGGTGCGGTTCGACAAATCCAGGTTGCCGACCGCGATCTGGCTGGATGCCGTGGCGATGGTCTCGGCGCTGCCGCGTATCTCGCCGATGGTGCCGACCAGGTTGTACTGCATGGTGTGCATCGCGTGCAGCAGGCTACTGTCGTCGCCGGCGCTCAGCACCACAGGCTTGCTCAGGTCATTGGTGGCGATGCGGTTGGCCACTGCTACCGCATACTCCGGCGCGCCGCCCAGCGCCCGGCTCAAACTGCGGTTGACCGCCCCGGACACCAGCAACAGCACCGTGCCCGCAGCCACCAGACCAAGCGCCGAAATCATCAGCGAGCGATGAAAATCCGCCTCGATATCGTCGGTATACACACCAGTCAGGAATACCCAGCCCCACGGCTTGTAGCTGCTGACGCGCGCCAGCTTGGGCGTGGCTTGCTGCTTGCCAGGCCGCTGCCACAGGAAATGCACAAAGCCGCTGCCCTCCGCCGTGCCGGCGATGCGCGCAAACTCGCGGAAGATATACACGCCGTCGGCATCGCGGAAGTCCAGCATGTTCTTGCCGTTGGAGGCGGGATTGCCGGGATTTTGCAAAATCGTGCCGTCCGCGCTAATCAGCGACACATAGCTATCGCCGGCGTAACGTATGCTGTCCAGCGTTGTCATCGCGCGCCGCTGGGCACCGGCCAGGTCGGTCTTACCGCTGCTGGCTTCCGCCGCATAACGCCGCACGATATTCAGCGCGGCGTCATTCATATCCGTCAGCGCCTGCTGACGTTCCTCAAAGCGCGTGGTGCGCAATTGCAGCGCGTCGACTACCGCAACAGCGGTCAGGCATAACAGGGCGCAAATCACTGGCAGCCACAGTTTCTGTTTAAAGGTCAGCGTAGGCATGGGGTTCTCCGTCGGGATAGTCAGGCAGCCGACTTTAATTGATCGTTCGATTAATTACAATCCAGCCAGCCATGCAGTTTCGGAATAGTCACCATGCCATATGGTGAGTTACCAAGCCGCGCCGCCGATGGCAAAGTAGCACCATGGACCAAAAAGGGAACTCCAATGAAAACAAAAACCTGGATCTGGATCGCCGGCGTGCTGGTCGCCGGCAGCGCAGCGGCGGCGGCATGGATGATCCAACCGGCCATCGCGCCCATCCAGCCACCATCACCGAACGATTTCACCAGTGACAGCATCGCGCGCGGCGCGCGCGTCGTCGCCCAGGGCGATTGCATGGTCTGCCACACGGCCGCCGGCGGCGCGCCTTATGCCGGCAGCCTGCCTTTGCGCACGCCGTTCGGCACCATCTACACCACCAACATCACGCCGGATACGGCGACGGGCATCGGCAACTGGTCGCTGGCCGCATTCACGCGCGCGCTGCGGCATGGCGTGGCACGCGACGGCCATCTGCTCTACCCTGCCTTCCCTTACATTCACTACACGCGCATGTCCAGTGCCGACATCAGCGATGCCTACGCCTATCTGATGACGCGCACGCCGGTGGTGTCCCGCGCGCCGGACAACGACCTGCTGCTGCCACTCCGCTTCCGCCCCATGCTGGCCGGCTGGAACCTGCTGTACCTGCGTCCTGGTCCGCTGCAGGATGATCCGACCCAAAGCCAGGAATGGAACCGTGGCCGCTACCTGGTGGACGGCGCCGGCCACTGCGCTTCCTGCCATAGCACGCTGGACCCGATCGGCGGCGAACGCAGCCCCGCCTTCAGCGGCGGCAATATCGACGGCTGGGATGCGCCGGCGCTGACCGCGCTGCTGCAAACGCCCAAGCCATGGAACCGCGACCAGCTGGCCCACTATCTGCGCCATGGCTGGTCGCCGGAACACGGCGCTGCCGCCGGCCCCATGGGCCCAGTCGCGCATAGCCTGTCGCAAGTGCCGGAGGCGGATACCAACGCCATCGCCACCTACATCATGTCGCTGCAAAAGCCGGCAACCAACCCTGCTCCGGCCGCCGCCAGCACCAGCACTGACGCAGCCCGCGTCCAGCAAGGCGCCATCCTGTTCGCCGGCGCCTGCGCCAGCTGTCATGGCACGGCGGCGCCGATGATGGCGGCCGGCGGCCGGCCATCGCTGGCTCTGAGCAGCGCCGTCACCGGCGACAAGCCGGACAACCTGATACAGATCGTGCTGAATGGCGTGCCGTGGGCACATCCGGAGCCGACCACCTTCATGCCGCCGTTTTCCGCCGTACTGACCGACACGCAGATCGCCAGCATCGCCGCCTACGTCCGCGCCGACATCGGCAAGCGGCCCGCATGGTCCGACGTTGAGCAGCGCGCCACCAAGATCCGCAAGGAGAACCAACAATGAGCACTCTGATTGTGAATGGCGTCCGCCATACACTGGACATCGATCCCTCGACGCCACTGCTGTACGCGCTGCGCAACCAGCTGGAACTGAACGGCGCCAAATTCGGCTGCGGCATGGGACAGTGTGGCGCCTGCACCGTCATGCTGGACGGCCAGCCGGTATTCAGCTGCCTGACGCCGGTGACCGCGTGCGAAGGCCGCCAGGTGCGCACTATCGAAGGCCTCGGCACTGCCGAAAAGCCGGGCAAGCTGCAAGCGTCGTTCATCAAGCACCAGGCGGCGCAGTGCGGCTATTGCATCGCCGGCATGGTGATGCGCGCGCAAGCGCTGCTGGAACAGAATCCGCATCCGACCGAAGCGCAGATCCGCGCACACATGGAGCCTAATCTTTGCCGCTGCGGCACCCACATGCGCATCATCGCCGCCATCAAGGACGTCGCACAGGGAGCGAAAGCATGAGCGACGACATCATCGATCTGCGCCGCCGCACCATCCTCAGCGCCGGTGCGCTGGTGCTAGGTTTCACCATGCTGCCACGGCGCGCACTGGCGGAATTCAACGGCATGGGCGTACCGCCGATCGCCAATAAAGACCTGGCGGGCAGCCTGCAACGTACGCCGATGCTGGACGCCTGGATCAAGATCGCGCCGGATGGCAAGGTCACCGTCTTCACCGGCAAGGTGGAACTGGGCACCGGCGTGCGCACCGCGCTGCTGCAAGTGGCGGCCGAACAGCTGGACGTAGCGCCTGCCGACGTCAACTTCGTCACCGCCGACACCAGCCTGACGCCGAACGAAGGCTTCACCGCCGGCAGCCACACCATGGCGGACAGCGGCACGGCCCTACTGAACGCCGCCGCGCAAGTGCGCGCGCTGGTGGTGCAAGGTGCGGCTGCCCAGTTCAAGCTCACTCCGGAAACGCTCAAGACCAGCAACGGCAAGGTGACTGCACCGGACGGCCGCACCATGCATTACGGCGAAGCGGTGCGCGGCGTCGACCTGCATCGCGCGGCGCAAGTCAAATCGCCGCTGAAGAATGTCAATGACTACACGCTGATCGGCCATTCGCTGCCGCGCGTGGACATTCCCGCCAAGCTGACCGGCGGCGCCGCTTATGTGCAGGACATGCGTCCCCCTGGCATGGTGCACGCGCGCGTGGTGCGTCCCCCGGCCTATGGCGCCAAGCTGCTGTCGGCGGATACCGTCGGCGTGGCGCGCATGCCGGGTGTGCTGAAAGTCCATGTGGATGGCAACTACCTGGCCGTGATCGCCGGCGGCGAATGGCAGGCGATACAAGCCATGCTGGCGCTGTCGGCCAGCGCCAAATGGCAACGCGGACCGGCGCTGCCGTCGCCGGCCAACATCCACGCCACGCTGCGCGCGCTGCCGTCGCAGGATATTGTGATCGATGACAGACGTGGCGCAGGCATCAAACCGGTACTGACGCTGAAACGCCGCTACACCAAGCAGTACGTGCTGCATGGCTCGATCGGCCCATCGTGTTCGGTGGCGCTGCTGGAGCAAGGCGCCATGACGGTGTGGACCCACACGCAAGGCGTCTACCCGCTGCGCGCCGCGCTGGCGGAGATGCTGTCGCTGAAGATGGACGATGTGCGCTGTATACATACCGAAAGCGCCGGCTGCTATGGCCAGAACGGCGCCGACGACGTGGCAGCCGATGCCGCCCTGCTGGCGCGCGTCATGCCCGGCCGCCCGGTGCGGGTGCAGCTGATGCGAGACCAGGAAAACCAGTGGGAACCCTACGCGCCGGCCATGAGCACACAGCTGGCGGCATCACTGGACGCCAGCGGCAAGATCTGCGACTGGCAGTACGAATTATGGAGCGGCTCGCACAACGAACGTCCCGGCAACGCCGGTAAGCTGATACCGGCGCAACTGCTGGCCAAGGCCTTTATCCCGAGTCCCTCGCAACCGATGCCGATGCCGGAAGGTGGCGGCGACCGCAACGCCATTCCACTGTACACGCTGCCGCAGACGAAGATCATCAACCACTTCCTGCCAGTGACGCCACTGCGCAGCTCCGCCATGCGTTCACTGGGCGCGCATATCAACATCTTCGCGATTGAAGGCATGATGGATGAACTGGCGGCGGCGGCCCATTCCGATCCGGTGGAATTCCGTCTGCGCCACCTGGATGATGCACGAGCGCGCGACGTCATCGAACGCGCCGCCAAGCAGTTTGGCTGGAACCAACGCCAGCGCCGTCGCGACCATGGCTTCGGCTTTGCCTTCGGCCAGTATAAGAACATCATGGCGTATGTGGCGCTGGCGGTGGAGGTTCGCGTCGAGCGCAGCACCGGTGCGGTGCACATCATGCGCGTGACGGCGGCAGTGGATTGCGGCCAGGGCGTCAATCCGGACGGCATTCGCAACCAGATTGAAGGCGGCATCCTGCAATCGTCCAGCTGGACGCTATACGAACAGCTGCAATTCACGCAGGAAGGCATCACCAGCGTGGACTGGGCCAGCTATCCGATCATGCGTTATTCGAATGTGCCGGACAAGGTCGATGTGATCCTGATCGACCGTCCCGGTGCGCCGCTGCTCGGCGTGGCCGAAGCGGCGCAGGCGCCGATGGCGGGAGCGCTGGGCAATGCGCTGGCCGACGCCACCGGCAAGCGCTGGTTCGACTTGCCGCTGGCCGGGCCGCAGTTACGGAGTTAATAGCTCTTCAACGAAGGCCGCAAATGCCCGCGCCTTGGCGCTGGCCTTGCGGCCGGCCGGGAACACCGCCCACAGGTCCATGGCTGGCAGCGTCCATCCGGGCAGCACGCGCTGCACCTGGCCGCTGGCCAGTTCCGGTCCGAACATCCATTCCGATGTGATGGCGATGCCCATATCGGCCAGCACTGCCGCGCGCACGCCCTCCGCCGCCGACACCCGCAGGCGGCCGTCGAGCGTCACCGTCTCCTGCATCTCGCCGCACTGGAACATACAGGTCACGCCACCACCGGCGCGGTGATACACCACTGCCTGATGCCGCGCCAGATCGGCAGGATGAAGCGGCGTGCCATGCCGTTCGAGATAGGCCGGCGTCGCCAGCACCGCGCGCGGACTGCGGCTGATGCGGCGCGCCGTCATGGCGGAATCGCTCAAGGCGCCGAGACGCAGCGCCACATCGATGCCGCCTTCCAGCAAGTCGATATTGCGGTCGTCCAGCACCACATCCAGCGACATTTGCGGATGCTCGTCTAGGAAGCGCTGTATATGCGGCATGACGTGCAGCCGCGCGAACGTCACCGGCGCCGTCACCACCAGTTTGCCATCCATGCCGGCGCTGGCGCCACGCGCGCTGTTGTCCGCCTCGGCGGCGGCGTCCAGTGCGCGTCGCGCGCCGCGATAATAGGCCAGCCCCGACTCGGTCGGCGTCAGTCCGCGGTTGGAGCGCAGCAGCAGCTGCACGCCGAGATCGGCCTCCAGCTGCGCTACCACCTTGGAGACACTGGGCTGACCCACATCCAGGCGGCGGGCGGCGCCCGAAAACGACCCCGCCTCCACCACGTGGACCAGCGTTTCCATCGCCTGCCATCGGTCCATGATCAGCCCAGCGTCGGATAGTCGGTGTAACCGCGCTCAGTGCCGCCGTAGAACGAGAACGGGTCCGGCTGGTTATACGGCCCACCAGCGGCGATCCGCGCCACCAGGTCGGGATTGGACACGTATTGACGGCCAAACGCCACCATATCCGCCTTGCCCTGCTCCACCAGCTGCTGCGCGTCTTCCGGCGTCAGGCCAGCGTTGGCGATTAACACACCGCTATAGTTGCTACGGATGATATCGAGGATCTTCGGCATATCCGCCACGCCGCCCCAGGCGTTGGTGTCGGCGCCGTGAATGTAGCCGATGCCGTACTCATTCAGCATGCGCGCCACGTAGCCGTAGGTTTCGGCGACGTCCGTATCGGTGGCGTTGTTATAGGCGGCATAAGGCGAAATGCGCACGCCAATGCGCTGTTTCGGAAATACCGTCAACACGGCCTCGATCACCAGCCGCAGGAAGCGCGCGCGGTTTGCCACGCTGCCGCCAAATTCGTCGGTGCGGCGATTGACCAGCGGCGACAGGAATTGCTGCGGCAAGTAGCCGTTGGCCGCGTGGATCTCCACGCCATCCAGACCGGCGCGTTTGGCGTTTTCGGCGCCGACGCGGAATTCCTCCACGGCCGCATACACTTCTTCGTTGGTCATGGCGCGCGACGGCGAGGCGTAGATGCGGGTGTAGTAGCCGTTACGCAGCGCGCCGTACACCTGCAACAGTCCCAGGTCGTCGTTATAGCCCGACGGCGACAGTGGCTCGGCGCCTTTCAGCAGTGAATACGCGCTTACGCGGCCGCTATGCCACAGCTGCATAAACATCTTGCCGCCAGCCGCATGTACCTGCTCGGTCACGCGGCGCCAGCCGGCTAGCTGCGCATCGTTGTAGATGGCCGGCGCCAGTTCGAACGCGGCCGAATTGGGCGACACGTTGGTGGCCTCGGTGATGATCAGGCCCGCCGTGGCGCGCTGCGCATAGTATTCGGCGTTGAGCGCGACCGGCACGCCGTCTTCGCCGGCACGGGCACGGGTGATGGGCGCCATGGCGATGCGGTTGTTGAAGGTGACGTCGCCGATCTGGATCGATTGCAGCAGCTGGTTCATGGTAATGCTCCGGGTGAGTGGTAGATGAGCGACTGTACCGCCCGCGCCGCGCGGTGATAAGACAGCGTGGTTCATCAACACCTTTGCGCAAAGCGCAAAAGTCAGCACAGACCGGATTCGGTGCTACATTGGCAGGATTCGATCCATCTGACTGATTTATGCCGTTGGCAGTAGCGCCTAAAATCGACACATCGATCACTTACTGCCACCAACATCATGAAAACCAAACTGCTACCTGCATCATTCTTCGCCCTTACATTGGGGCTCGCTGAAACCGGCAACGCCTGGCGCTTTGCCCACAATTTGTGGGCCCTGCCGCCGCTCGCCGGCGAACTGCTACAAGCGCTGGCCGTGCTGTCCTTCCTGATATTTGGCGCGCTGTACGCGCACAAATGGCTGGCGCATCGCTCCGCCGCCATCGCCGAAACGCGCGACCCGGTGCAATCGTCCTTTCTGGCGCTGATACCGGAATCGCTTATTCTGGTGGCGCTGGCGCTGCAACCGTACGCGCCGTCGGGCGCCAAGCCACTGTTCTGGATCGGCTCCGCCGCCAACCTCGCTTACGGCGCATGGCGCATGGCCGCGCACTGGAGCAGCCAGCGCGACGCCGCGCAGATCGTCCCGCCGCTGTATCTGCCCTACACTGCCAGCGTATTGGTGAACGCCCTTGCCGCCGGCATCTTCGGCTACACCGACTACGGCTGGATGCTGTTCGGCGCCGGCGGCATCTCGTGGCTGATACTCGATTCCACCATCACCCACCAGCTGATGACCGGCGGCCTGTCCGACAAGACCCGCAACTTCATGGGCATCTACAGCGCGCCGCCGGTGGTTGCGTTGGTCGCCTACCAGATACTGAGCGGCGCCAGCGTCAATCCCGCTATCAGCTACGCACTGGCCGGCTATGCGCTGTTCGTGTTTGCAGGTCTGGCGCTGGCCATGCCATGGTTGGCACAGCAGGACTTCGCGCCGGGTTACTGGGCTTACACCTTCGGCCTCGCCACGCTGGGTCAAGGCCTGATGCTGATGGCGGGACATCAAGGCAGCATGCTGCTGCAAGCAGTCGCCGGCGTCGTCTTCGCCGCCACGCTGATGCTGGTGCTGTATGTGGCCTGGGGCTCGTTGCGATTGCTGGCGCGCGGCAGCTACTTCCCGGCCGCGCCGCTGCCGGCAGCGGGGCGGGCATCTTGAAAACCCTGGCGCTCGTGCTGTTCCCCGGCGTGCAGTCGCTGGACGTCTCCGGCCCGATGGACGTTTTCGCCGAAGCCAATGCCTTCCTGCCGCCGCAGCAGCACTACCGCCTGATCACCATCGGCACCACGCCGTCGCCGGTTCGCGCTTCCAACGGCCAGCAGTTGGGCTATGACCTGACGCTGGATGCGGCGGGAACGGATTACGACATTGTGCTGGTGGCGGGCGGCCCGCAGCTGGCGCAGCAGGCGGACAATCCGCAGCTCTCAGCCTGGCTGCGCGAAGTGGCGCAGACGGTGCCACGCTACGGTTCCATCTGCACCGGCGCCTATCTGCTGGGCCGCGCCGGCCTGTTGGACGGCAAGCGCGCCACCACCCACTGGAGCGACGCCTCCAGCCTGGCTGTGGAGTTCCCGCTGGCGCAAGTGGAACATGACCGCATCCACGTGCGCGACGGCCGCCTGGTAACGTCGGCCGGCGTCACCGCCGGCATCGACCTGGCACTGGCGCTGGTGGCAGAGGATCACGGTCAGGCGGTCGCACTGGCGGCAGCCAAGCGCCTGCTGGTGCTGGCGCAGCGCCAGGGCGGGCAATCGCAATTCAGTCCTTACCTGTCGGAGGCATCCACGCCCGACGCACTGGCCACCATCATCCAGCGCCATGTCATGGACAATCTGGCGCAGCCGCTGTCGGTGGAACAGTTGTCGGCCGTCGCCGGCATGAGCACGCGCAGCTTCGCGCGGCAGTTCGTGAAGGAGATGGGCGTCACGCCGGCGGAATTCGTCCAGCGCGCCCGCGTGGATGCGGCGCGCAATCTGCTTGAGGGCAGCGAACTGGCCCTGAAAACCATCGCCTACCGCTGTGGCTTTGGCAGCCCGGCGCGCATGCGACTGGTTTTCGCGCAGCGCTTCGGCGTGACGCCCAACCAGTACCGCGACAGTTTCCGCGTCGGCGGCTAGACCACGCGCGCGCTTTGCAGCAGCGCGTCCAGCCGGGTCAATTCCAATGGCTTGGTCAGGTGATGTTCAAAGCCGGCCTCCCGCGCCCGTTGTCGATCCGCATCCTGGCCGTAGCCAGTCACGGCGAACAACCGTAATGACCCAGCGCCAGGCTGCTCGCGCAAGCGCACGGCCAGCTCATAGCCATCCATGCCCGGCAGGCCGATATCGAGCAAGCCAACCTGCGGCTGGAACTGCGGCGCCAACGCCAACGCCTCCGGCGCACTGAACACCACCTTGACGGTATGTCCCATCAGCTCCAGCCCTTCGCCCAGCGCCCGCGCGGCATCCTCGTTGTCGTCGACCACCAGGATCGACAGCCCGCCCGCTCCGCATGCGGCGATCGTTTCCTGCGCCGCCGTCGGCTGCTCGAGTCCTTGCCGCGCCGGCATGCGCACCGTGAAGGTGCTGCCACGGCCAACGCCATCGCTGCTGGCCGTCACGCTGCCGCCATGGAGCGCCATCATGCTGCGCGCAATCGCCAGCCCGAGCCCAAGGCCGCCCTGCGAACGGCTCAGGGCCTGGCGCGCCTGCGTAAAGCGCTCGAATACGGAGTCGATCATATCCGGGGCAATGCCGATGCCATTATCTCCCACCTGGACTATCACCTGCCCGCCGTCCCGCCGCGCGCACACTGTCAGCCGGCCACCCGCTTCCGTGTACTTGGCCGCATTGGTCAACAGATTGGCCAGCACCTGTGCAAACCGCACCGGGTCGGCCTGCACCGCCAGCCCGGACGATGGCACGTCCAGCGTCAGCACATGGCGCTTTTGCTCAATCAAAGGGCTGGCGGTTTCGATCGCGCGCCCGATCACATCACCCACTTCCAGCACCTGCCGGCTTAACTGGATCTTCCCTTCCGCCACGCGCGACACGTCCAGCAAGTCGTCCACCAGCGACACCAGATGGTTAGTCTGGCGCTCGATCACAGCACGTTCCTTGATGGCGAAGTCGCTGCCGCGCATGCGCATCAGCTGCAGCGCGGTGACGATCGGCGCCAGCGGATTACGCAGCTCGTGGCCCAGCATGGCAAGGAATTCATCCTTGGCGCGGTTGGCCGATTCCGCCGCGCGCTTGGCGGTCGCCAGTTCGGTCACCTCGAACGCCACCACGGCTACGCCATATGGCGTGCCATCGTCATCCAGCAACGGCTGATAGACAAAGTCGAACCAGCATTCGCTCGGTTCCTGCTCCGGTGCGCGTCGCATATTCAGCTGCACCGAGCGCCCTACATACGGCTGGCCGCTGGCCAGCACGCCATCGAGCAGTTCATAAATGCCTTGCGACGCCAGTTCGGGGAACGCCTGCCGTATCGTCAGTCCAAGCAGTGGACGCGGGCCGACCAGCCGCTGATAGTAATCGTTCGCCTGCTCAAATACGTGCGTCGGCCCATTGAGAATGCAGATCGCCACCGGCGCCTGACTGAACACGCTTTGCAAGCGCCGCGCCGCCGCGCCTTCCACCACGCGCATGCGCTGGCGCAGACGCAACACCTCAATGCGCGCCGACAGTTCGCGCGCGGAAAACGGCTTGACCAGGTAATCGTCCGCGCCCGCCTGCAAGCCTTCCAGCCGCGCCTCTTCACCGGCGCGCGCCGACAGCAGCATGAACGGAATATCGCGCGTGGCCGGGTGCGCGCGCAACGCCGCCAGCAAGCCAAAGCCGTCCAGCTGCGGCATCATCACGTCGGACAAGATCAGGTCCGGCGGATCGCGCTCGATGACCGCCAGCGCTTCCATGCCGTTGTTGCAGACCTCCACCTGCCACTGCGCCTGCAGCAGGCGCTGCAGATAGTCGCGCATGTCGGCATTGTCGTCCACCACCAGCAGACGACCATGCGTCGCTTCGACGGCGGCCGGCGCCGCGTGCTGCTGTACCCAGCCCTCCGCTTCCGCCACATAGGCGTCCGCCGCTACCGACAGCGAAGCCGATGGCGACGGCGCCGCATCCACCTGCCCCGCCGGCAGATGCGCGCAGCCCAGCGGAATCGTCACGGTGAAGATACTGCCGCGTCCCGGTTCACTGTCGACATCGAGCTGCCCGCCGTGCAGCGCCACCAGGTCGTGCACCAGCGCCAGGCCGATGCCGGAACCTTCGTGCGTACGCGATCGCGCGCCTTCCACGCGGTGGAAGCGCTCGAACAAGTGCGGCAACTGTTCGCGCGGGATGCCGGTCCCGGTATCGGCCACCTCCAGCCGCAACCGGTCGCCGGCAATGTACTGGCGCACGCGGATCTCGCCGTCAAACGTGAACTTGAAGGCGTTCGACAGCAGGTTCAGGACAATCTTTTCCCACATGGCCGGATCGACATACACCTGCGCCACCAGCGGCTGGCAATCGACCGCCAGCCGCATGTCGGCGCCTTCGATGGCGGAACGGAAGCTGCTGGCCAAGTCGCTGGTCAGCGCCACCAGGTCGACCGCCGCAAACCGCGCCTGGGCGCGGCCAGCCTGCACGCGCGAGAACTCCAGCAATGTGTTGACCAGCTTTTGCAGCCTTTGCGCATTGCGCTGCATGAGCACCATGCGGTCGCGCTGCACTGGCGCGAGCGGCGCGTCGACGTCCTCCAGCGCGTCATTGGCAGGACCCAGCAACAACGTCAAGGGGGTGCGGAATTCGTGACTGACATTGCTGAAGAACTGCGTCTTGGCCTGATCCAGCTCCGCCAGTTTATCGGCCCGCAGCCGCTCATCCTCGGCCGCGCGCGCGTGGCGGATCGCGTTGCCGGCCTGGGTGGCGATCAGCTCCAGGAAACCGCGGTAGTCCGCATCCAGCCGGCGCGCGGAGCTCACGCCCAGCACCAGCGCGCCGGCCGACTGCTCCGCCACGCTGCCCGGCAGCGGCAGCACCAGCACTTCGCGCAGCGGCTGCTGCGCCAGTCCAAGCGGCAGTCCGGCCGGCAGCGCGCGCGGGTCTAGCGACACCAGGCGCGGCACCCCTTCGGCGATCACGGAATCCACCGCAAACACCGCGCGCGCGCCGTCGATATCCGCATGCGTGGCATGCAGCAGCTGCGCCGGGCCGGCGTCGCCGGCCAGGTACAACTGCGCAAACGGCACGTCGTCCGGGTTATCGGCGATGGTGGCCAGCGCGATGGCACAGACACCGTGCACCGTCTTTTCCTGCAGCGTGCGGGCGTTCAGGTCCGACAGCATGTGCATGCGCCGCACGTTCAAATGGCGGCTAGTCACGTCCAGGTTGGCGCAGAACAGCCCTGCCACAGCGCCCGTTTCATCGCGCACCGGGCTATAGGAAAAGGCGTAGAAGGTCTCTTCCAGGAAGTCGCCGCGCCGCATGAACAGCCGCACGTCATCGGCCATGGTCGATGCGCCTTGCGAGAACACGCGGTCGGCCAGCGGGCCACAGATATCCCAGATTTCGGCCCACACTTCTTGCGTCGGCCGCCCCAGCGCCCAGGGATGCTTGGTCATGCTGAGCACATCGATGTAGGCGTCGTTGTATAAAAACGTCATCTGCTCGCCCCAGCCTAGCCACATCGGCTGCGGAGAATTGAGCATCAGGTTAATCACCGTCTTAAGGCTATGCGGCCAGGCGCTGATGGGTCCCAGCGGCGTTTGCTCCCAATCGTGTGCCCAGAAACGCGCGCCCAGTTCACCTGGAGCGTTGAGAAACATGGGGATGCCTTCGGGTGCGCGCGTAGACATGGGAGTAACAGCCATTCATCATTTACAATATTTTCAAGTTTACCATGTCACTGCTGAGATACAGCGTACAGCGCAACATTGACTTTGGCGCCAGCGCCCCCATCATCCCCTCATGACAGAAGCCATGCCCGCCGCCCACGCGTATCACTTCCACCCTGCCGTCTCGGCGTGGTTCGACGCGGCCTTCCCCGACGCCACCGAGGCGCAGCGCCAGGCCTGGCCGCACATCCAGGCCGGCCGCACCACGCTGATCGCCGCGCCGACCGGTTCCGGCAAAACCCTGACCGCGTTCCTGGCCGCCATCGACGCGCTGGTGCGGGAGAGCCGTAACGCGCCGCTGCCGGATGAGACGCGGGTACTGTACGTGTCGCCGCTCAAGGCGCTGTCGAACGACATCCGGGTCAACCTGCTGGCGCCACTGGAAGGCATCGGCCGCGAACTGGAGGCCTTGAATTTGCCGCCGCACGGCATCCGCACCGCCGTACGCACCGGCGACACCACCCAGACCGAACGCAACGCCATGCGCCGGCGCGCCCCGCACATCCTGGTGTCGACGCCGGAGTCGCTCTACGTGCTGCTGGGCTCCGACAGCGGCCGCGCCATGCTGGCTGGCGTGCGCACGGTGATCGTCGACGAGATTCACGCGGTCGCCGGCAGCAAGCGTGGCAGCCACCTGTCGCTCAGCCTGGAGCGGCTCGCTGCGCTGTGCGCGCAGCCGCCGGTGCGGGTCGGCCTGTCGGCTACGCAGAAGCCGATATCGGCGGTGGCCCACTTCCTGGCCGGCGCCGGGCGGCCGTGCGCGGTGGTAGACGTGGGCCATGTGCGCGCGCGTGACCTCAACCTGGAACTGCCGCCGGTGCCGCTGGAAGCGGTGATGGCAAACGACGTGTGGGAACGCGTCTACGACCGGCTGGCCGAACTGACCGTCATGCATCGCACCACGCTGGTCTTCGTCAACACCCGGCGCATGGCCGAGCGCATGGCGCGCCACCTGGCCGACCGTCTCGGCGCAGAACACGTGGCGGCGCACCACGGCAGCCTGGCCAAGGAATACCGGCTCGATGCCGAGCAGCGCCTCAAGCGCGGCGAATTGCAGGTGCTGATCGCCACCGCGTCGCTGGAGCTGGGCATCGACATCGGCGATGTGGATCTGGTGTGCCAGATTGGTTCGCCGCGCAGCATCGCCTCCTTCCTGCAACGCGTGGGCCGATCGGGCCACCATGTGGGCGGCCTGCCCAAGGGCCGGCTATTCCCGACCTCACGCGACGATCTGATTGAATGCACGGCGCTGCTGGACTGCGTGCGCCGCAATGAGCTGGACGCGTTGCGCATTCCGCCGGCGCCGCTGGACGTGCTGGCGCAACAGATCGTGGCGGAAGTGGCCTGTCGCGAGTGGCGCGAGGATGAGCTGTTTGCCCTGCTGCGGCAAGCATCGCCGTATGCGCAACTGGACCGCCAGCATTATGACGATGTGCTGCACATGCTCACCGACGGCTACACCAGCCGCCAAGGCGTGCGCGGCTCCTATCTGCACCGCGACACGGTGAGCGGCACGATGCGCGGACGGCGCGGCGGCAAGATGACGGCAGTGATGTCCGGCGGGACCATTCCGGACAACGCCGATTACACGGTGATGCTGGAACCGCAGGGCCAGAACATCGGCACGGTGCACGAAGATTTTGCGGTCGAGAGCCTGGCCGGCGATGTTTTCCAGCTTGGGAATACGTCCTACCGCATCCAGCGCATTGAAGCCGGCAAGGTTCGGGTGGAGGATGCGCATGGCGCGGCGCCGAATATCCCGTTCTGGCTGGGGGAAGCGCCTGGCCGCACCGACGAGCTGTCAATCGGCGTGGCGCGCTTGCGCGGCGAGATTGACCGCTTACTGGCCGGCGATGGTGACAGCGATGGCGATGCCGCGCTGGAACGCGTGGTTGACTGGCTGGCCGAGCATCTGGGACTGCGCGACGATGCTGCGCGCCAGATCGCCGATTACATGGCGCGGTCGCGCGCCACGCTGGGCGCCCTGCCCACCCGCGATACGCTGGTGATGGAGCGCTTCTTTGACGAATCGGGCGGCATGCAGCTGGTGGTGCATGCGCCGTACGGGAGCCGCGTCAACCGCGCCTGGGGACTGGCGCTGCGCAAGCGCTTCTGCCGCACCTTTAACTTTGAATTGCAGGCTGCGGCCACCGAGGACGCGATTGTGCTGTCGCTGTCGGAGAGTCATAGCTTTCCGCTGGATGAGGTGTGGCGCTATCTGCGGTCCACCACGGCGGAGCATATTCTGATTCAGGCTTTGCTGGACGCGCCACTGTTCAATGTGCGGTGGCGCTGGAACGCGACCACGTCGCTGGCCTTGCCGCGCTTTGCCGGTGGCCGCAAAGTGGCGCCGCAACTGATGCGCATGAAGAGCGACGATTTGCTGGCGGCGGTGTTTCCCGATCAGGCGGCGTGCCTGGAGAATATTGTCGGCGAGCGCGAGCTGCCCAGCCATCCGCTGGTGGACCAGACGCTGGACGACTGCCTGCACGAGGCGATGGACAGCGAAGGCTGGCTGGCGCTGTTGCGACGCATGGAGGCTGGCGAGGTGCGGCTGCTGTCACGCGATCTGCCGGCGCCGTCGCCGCTGGCGATGGAGATTCTGAATGCGCGGCCGTATGCGTTCCTGGACGATGCGCCGTTGGAAGAGCGGCGCGCGCAGGCGGTGATCAACCGGCGCTGGACCGATCCGGCATCCACCGATGATCTGGGTGCGCTGGATTCTGGCGCGATTGCAGCGGTGGCGGAGGAAGCCTGGCCGTCGGTGCGCAATAACGATGAGATGCACGAAGCGCTGATGTCGCTGGCTTGCGTCACGCATGACGAGGCGACGCGCGCGGAAGGCTGGCCTGCATGGCTGGAAGGCCTCGCCGCCACCGGCCGCGCCACGCGCCTACGCGACGCCGCCAGCGGCGCCGATCTGTGGGTCGCGCTGGAGCGGCTGCCCTGCCTGAGCGCAGCCTATCCGGCAGCCGACGCCACGCCGCTACTGACCGCGCGCCTCGCCGCCGGGACGCTGGTCGCTGGCGATGCGCAGACCGCTGGGGATGGGCTTGCCTTGCGCATCGGGGCGCTGGCTGCGGCAGAAGAATGGACGCGCGATGCTGCGCTGGTGGAGATTCTGCGCGCGCGGCTGGGCGGCACCGGGCCGCAGACCGTGGCCGCGATTGCCGCACCGCTCGGCCTTACCGCGTCCACGGTAACCATCGCGCTGACGCAACTGGAAACCGAAGGCTACGTGATGCGAGGCCGCTTCACGCCCGGCGCCGCCGTCGAGGAATGGTGCGAGCGCCACCTGCTGGCCCGCATCCACCGCTACACCATCAAACGCCTGCGGCGCGAGATCGAGCCGGTGGAACGCCAAGACTTCATGCGCTTCCTGTTCGAGTGGCAGCACCTGACGCCAGATGCGCAACTCAAGGGCCCGGACGCACTGCCGCAAGCGCTGGCGCAACTGGAAGGCTACGAAGCCGCCGCCGGCGCCTGGGAAAGCGATCTGCTGGCCCTACGCGTGCAGGACTACTCCTCGCTGTGGCTGGACGACTTGTGCCGCGCCGGCAAAATCGTCTGGACGCGGGTCGGCGCGCCGTCCAGCGCTGTCGGCGGGCCGGTGCGCAATACGCCGTTGGTGCTGCTGCCGCGCCGTCAACTGGCGCTGTGGCATGCGCTGCCCGCCGTGTCGGATCAGGTGGAAGTATCGCCCCGCGCCGCGCGCGTGCTGGAGGCGCTGCGGCGCGACGGCGCAATGTTCTTCGATGAACTGTCGCACGACGCCCGCTTGCTGCCGGTGGAACTGGAGAACACGCTGGGCGAACTGGTCGCCACAGGCCTGGTCAACGCCGACAGCTACGCCGGCCTGCGCGCCATGCTGGTGCCGGCCAACAAGCGCGCCAGCAACGACAAGCGCCGCCGCCGTGGCGCCGGACCGACAATGGAGGAAGCCGGCCGCTGGGCGCTGGTCCGTCGTGGCGACAACCTGACCATCACGGTGCGGGCGATTGAAACCGCTATCCCCACCGCCAGCAGCGATGAAGACAGCATCCCCTCCCTGACAGCCACCGCCCCCAGCGCGCAGACGCCGCTGGCCACGGCCCCGCACGCAATCGCGCTGCCGGCCGCACGTCCCGCGCCACCTGGCCGCAAGCCGCGCACCGATCCGGACACGCTGGAACACATCGCCATGACGCTGCTGCGCCGCTACGGCGTGATGTTCTGGCGTCTACTGGAGCGCGAAGCTGGCTGGATGCCTAGCTGGCGCGAACTGCTGCCCATCTACCACCGCCTGGAAGCACGCGGCGAAATCCGTGGCGGCCGCTTCGTGGCCGGCCTCTCAGGCGAACAATTCGCCCTGCCGGAAGCCATTCCCCTGCTGCGCGAAATGCGCCGCCGGCCGCATGACGGCAGCTACGTCTGCATCTCCGCCGTCGACCCGCTCAACTTGTGCGGCACCCTGCTGCCCGGCGACAAAGTCCCGGCGCTGGCCGGCAACCGCCTGCTGTTCCGTGACGGCGCCCCCATTGCCACCCAGGTCGCAGGCAAATTCCACTACGCGCCAGACACGTCGGACCGCGAATTGCTGCACGCCTGGCTGGTCGGCAAACACGCCAGCATTTAGCCTATTGTGGCGTACCGCACATAAGCGACGCCCATGGAGGCGTAGCATCGGTAGTCATGAAAAAATCGCGCCCACTTAAAATATTCGCTGGCCTGCTCGTCACGCTCCTGTTGGTGCTGGTGGCGATCGTCATCTTCGTGCTGACGTTCGACTGGAACCGTGCGCGGCCCTGGATTAACCATCGCGTGTCCGACAGCATCGGCCGCGAATTCGCCATCAACGGCGACTTGCGGGTGCATTGGGAACAGGGCAGCGCCGCCGAACATGGCTGGCGACGCTACGTGCCGCGCCCACGCATCAGCGCCAATGACGTCTACGTCGCCAATCCTGACTGGACCAGCACCGGCCCGAAACTGGCCAGCGCCGGCAGCATCGTGGTGGCCATCCACCCGCTGCCGCTGCTGCACAAGGAAGTGGTCATCACCGACCTCGCCGTCGACAAAATCACGCTGGCCGCACAACGCCGGGCCGACGGCAGCAACACATGGACCTTCAAGGACAACGGCCCATCCGAATGGGACGTCGATATCCAGCGCCTGACGCTGGGAGACGGCGATCTGCGCTACCTCGACGACGGCATCAAACTCGATCTGCGCGCCAAAGCCAGCGGCATCAACGAAGGCGTCGACGCGCAAAAATACGGCATCAAGTTCGACCTTAGCGGCAGCTACCGCAACGCGCCGGTCACCGGCGGCGGCAAAGTCGGTAAAGTCCTGGCACTAACCGACGAACACACGCAATTCCCGGTGCAGGCCAACGCCAACCTGGGTAAAAACAAAATCGCCGTGGAAGGCATGCTGACCGACCCGCGCGCGCCGGCCGGTCTTGATCTGAAACTGTCGCTGGGCGGCGCCAGCATGGCCGACCTGTATCCGCTGACTGGCGTGCTGCTGCCGGAAACGCCACCCTACGCCACCACTGGTCGCCTGATCGGTAAAAAATCCGGCGCTGTCTGGAACTGGACTTACAAAAACTTCACCGGCACTGTGGGCGGCAGCGATCTGGAAGGCACGCTGGCCTACAGCCCGCGCAAACCGCGCCCGATGCTCACCGGCGAACTGACGTCACGTCAATTGCGACTGGAAGATCTGGGGCCAACCATCGGCGCGGAGAGTAACGAAAGCAAAGCCAATCGCGGCAAAGCGAAAAATCAGCCAGACGACAAAGCGCTGCCGGTTGAACAATTCAACACCGCCAAATGGGATGCGCTGGATGCCGACGTCAAATTCAATGGCAAAAAGCTGATCCGCACGCATGACATTCCGCTTAACGACATCCAGGCACACATCAAGATGAACAACAAGGTGCTGACGCTGACGCCACTCAACTTCGGCATGGCCGGCGGCGACATCACCTCCAACATCAAGCTCGATGGCCGCCAGAAGGTAATCGACGCCGATATCCGCATGGCGGCGCGCCACCTCAAGATCAACCAGCTGTTCCCGAAACTGGAATCGATGAAGGCCAGCGTTGGTGAAGTCAGCGCAGACGCCGCGCTGGCCGGCAAAGGCAATTCCGTGTCTGCCATGCTGGCGACGTCCAGCGGTGAACTGGGGACCACCGTCAGCGAAGGCTCGGTCAGCAAATTCATTCTGGAAGCCGCAGGCCTGAACGTCGCCAACCTGGTGTTCGTCAAATTGTTCGGCGACCGTCAGGTGCAGCTGAACTGCCTGGCCGGCGACTTCGTGGTGGAACACGGCAAGGCGGACGCGCGCCGCTTCGTGGTCGATACGCAGGAAGCAATCATCAACGTCAGCGGCAATGTGGACTTGGCCAAAGAGACGCTGGACCTGGACGTTCGTCCGCAAACCAAGGGCGTACGCATTATTTCGCTGCGCACGCCGCTATACGCAAGGGGCACTTTCACCAATCCGGACGTCGGCCCGCAAAAAGGCCCGCTGGCGCTCAAAGCCGGCGCCGCCGTGGCGCTGGCCAGCATCGTCAATCCGCTGGCGGCCGTGATCCCGCTGATCAATACCGGCAAGGTCGATTCAGTGGACTGCGGCGCCCTGCTGGCGCAAGCCAACAAGACCCGCAACGAAGCGAAGACGCAGCCGATCAAGAAGAAGTAAAGAGCCGCACGCCAAACACCGGACCGGCCGTGTGCCCCGGTTCAGGATCGAAGCGCACCACCACGCTGCTCTTGCCGCTGGTGAGGCGCTCCGGCAGCGGATACTCCTCGTCGATAAACGCGCCCGGATGGCTGCCATCCAGCATGACGCGGGCGATCCGTTCGCCGTCCACGCTAATGTAGAAATCGCGGTTGCGTTCCTCTCCCCAGTAGCTTGCTTGCAGCACCAGCGGGCCGGTCGTGCACTTCATGCGGAAGCTGAAGTAGCCGCCGGTGCGCGCATCGCGGCCGTTGCGGCCACGGTAGGACACCGGATATGAGATGTCCGATTGCAGATCGTGATCGCGCTCCGGCTGCATTTCGCCGAGGTGCATCACATCCACCGATCGTGCCGCCAAATCCTTGAGGCGCGCTTCTTCTTTGCGGAAGGCCACCTCCGACGCCGCCCACTCCGACTCCGTGTAGGCGTTGAAGTACACCGCCGCGCGCCGCTCGTACTGCGAGAAGAATGGCGCAAACTTCATATCGCCCGGCCGGCCGCTGCCCACGCTGCGGTAAAGCGCCTTGCTCTTGTCCGCCGGCGCAAACGAAGCGAGAATATTCGCGCCGACCAGCGCCGGCGCCAGTCCGTCGAACGGCTTGTCGGCCGCGCCAAGATCGGCCGCCAGCACCATCGGGCCGCGCAGCAGCGCCACCACATGGTCATTGCCAGCGGTCGATTCCAATCGCAGATCCAGCGGAAGCGACAGGCGCACCGTGTCGCCCGCGCGCCAGCGGCGGCGGATCAGCACATAGCCCTTGTCTTGCTGCGCCTTGTGCGGCCTGCCGTTGACCAGCAACGTATGCTGCGCGGCCCATGCCGGGATGCGCAGCGCGACAGTGAACGTGCGCTGCCCCGCCAGCCGGCGCACCTTCAGGTCGATATCGCCTTCATACGGATAGCGCGTGTTCAGTTCTAATTGCGCAGCACCGGCTTTCCACTCCACCGTCGATGGAATATAGAGGTTGACGAACAATGTATCGCCATTCTCCCAGTAGATCGAATCGCCATGTTTGGCGTGGCTCTCCATGCCGGACAACACGCAGCACCAGAAATCATTCTCCTCGCTGGAGTATTCGCGCGCCACACCGGACATCAGCGGAGTCATATAGGTGAACATGCCTGTGCGCGGATTCTGATGCGCCAGGATGTGATTGAGGTGCGTGCGTTCATAGTAGTCGAAGTACGCGGCATCCGGCGCCCAGCTATACAGATGACGCGTCATCTTCAGCATGTTGTAGCTGCAGCAGGCTTCGCAGGTCTGCTCGGTGATGTGGGCGGCGATGGTGTCCGGCGCCGAAAAGTATTCGCGGTCGCCGTTGCCGCCAATGACGTAGCTGTGATGTTGCGTGACGCGCTTCCAGAAGAAGTCCACCGCGTTGGCGTCGCTCTGGCGGCCGGTCAGTTCATGCAGTCGCGCGAGGCCGATCAATTTCGGGATCTGCGTGTTGGAGTGCAGGTTGGCCAGTTCGTCGCGGCCTTGCGTCAGCGGCAGCAGCACCTTGGTGTGATACAGCCGCTGCGCCAGCGCCAGCCAGCGTTTGTCCTGCGTGCGCGCATATAGTTCGGCGAAGCTTTCGTTGATGCCGCCATGTTCGCAGCCCAGCACCTGCTGCACTTGTTCGTCATTCAGCGCCGCGAATACTTTGTCGATGTAGCCGGCCAAGCCCAGCGCCACTTGCAGCGCCTGATCGTTGCCGGCGTAGGTTTGGGCGTCGAACAGGCCGGCAAATACCTTGTGCCAGTTATACAGCGGCACCCAGCAGCCGTTCAGGTCAAAGCCCGCCGAGCGGATCTCGCCGCGCATGATTTCGGGGAAAATCTCCTTGCCGTCGACGACTGTGCCGTCCTTGCGCTTGCGCATAAAGCCGGCCGCGTAGCCGTCGCCTTGCGCCTGCTGCACGCGTGCCAGTTCGGCGACGATGTAATCGATGCGCGGCTTGAGCGCCGGCGTGCCGGTTTGCGCATACATCAGCGACAGTGCGGACAGGTAGTGGCCCAGTCCTTCGCCGGCGATGGTGTCGGATTCCCAGCCGCCGTAGATGGCGCCTTTGACCGGCAGGCCGGCGAACAGATGGTAATTATGCAGGAAGCGGTCGGCGCTCAAGCGCAGCAGGTATGCCTGGTTAGCCTGCACGGCGTCCGCGTACACGGAAGGCAGCAGACGCACCGACGACAACGGCAGCGCCTGGGCGGTGGCCGGCACGCTGGAGGCAGCGGTGGCCAATCCGGTGGCAACGGTGGCCGCGCTGGCGGCACTCAATCCGGGGACCAGGCCCAGGCCGGCGGCGCCGCGCAGCACCAGGCGGCGATGATGGAAAGACGACAAGGCGCGCATGGAAATCCTGAATAGATTAGTATGCCGATAATGTACCGCGTCCCTCTTCACCCGTCTTGCATGACAGGAGCATGAAAAATGACGAATTCCGCACAATGCTGTTTGCCCCACCGCCGCGCGTCAGGCGCGCCATGAGCGCCGTGCCGCATCAGGGCTGCGACCGAGCCATTGCCGCAGCTGCCGGCGCACCAGAGGTCACGCCGGCACCCGCCGATCATCCGCGCATCGTGCTGGCGACCACCATCCTGGCTTCCAGCCTGGCTTTCATTGACGGCTCGGTGGTGAATGTCGGCCTGCCGGCGATTGGTCGCAGTCTGCATGCCGACGGTGGCGTGCTGTCGTGGATTATCAACGGCTACCTGCTGCCGCTTAGCGCCCTTTTGCTGCTGGGCGGCGCGGCTGGCGACCGTTTCGGCAGGCGCCGCATTCTGGTGCTTGGCGTGGCTTTGTTCGCACTGGCGTCCGCCTGGTGCGCGCTGGCGCCGACGGCTACCCTACTAGTGGCCGGACGCATTGTCCAAGGCGCCGGCGCAGCGCTGCTGATGCCAAACAGCCTGGCGATTCTCGGCACGCACTTTCAAGGCGAGGCGCGTGGACGGGCGATTGGCATCTGGGCCGCAGTCGGCGCGGCGGCGGGCGCCATCGGCCCTTTGCTCGGCGGCTGGCTGGTCGACGTCACCGGATGGCGCGCGATCTTTTTCATCAACTTGCCGCTGGCAGCAGCGACCATCGTGCTAGCCCTGCGCTATCTACGCGCCGATGCCCCAGCGGCCGGCGATCTGCGGACAGACGATGCGGCGACCGGATTGGCCAGAGCGGCGGCAAGGCCCGCCGCCACGCTGGACATCGCCGGCGCAGCCACGGCCAGCATCGGCCTGGCGGCGCTTACCTGGGGCCTGACGGTGGCTACCAGCGGCGCCGGCCTGCACTGGCAATCCGGCCTGGGAATCGTCGTCGGCGTGGTGCTGATGCTGCTATTCCTGCGCGTCGAGCAGCGCGCTGGCGACAGCGCCATTCTGCCACTGTCGCTGTTCCACTCGCACAGTTTCAGCGGCCTCAATCTGATGACTTTCCTGTTGTATGGCGCGCTGGGCGCACTGCTGCTGGTGCTGCCGTTTGTACTGATCGAATACGACCACTACTCGGCCAGCGAAGCCGGCGCCGCGCTGTTGCCGCTGCCGGTGGTAATTGCGCTCGCCTCCTCCACCATGGGTCGGCTGGCCGGCAAACTAGGACCACGCTTGCCGCTGACGGCCGGCCCGATCATCGTCGCCGCCGGCTTCATGCTGGCGATGCGCATCGGTGGCGGCAGCTACTGGACCACCACGCTGCCAGCCATGCTGGTGATCGCCATCGGCATGGCCGTCGCAGTGGCGCCGCTGACCACCGCCGTGCTGTCCTCGGTGGATGCCGCACATAGCGGCGTCGCCTCCGGCTTCAACAGCGCTGTAGCCCGCGCCGGCGGCTTGTTCACCACCGCGCTGCTGGCGGCGGTGCTCGGCGCCCAAGGTGCTGCCCTGCTGGACGCTTTTCACGTCGCGGCATTGGCCTGCGCCGTTACCGCACTGGCCAGCGCCGGCTGCGCCTACCGCTGGATCGCGGCCTGACGATCAAGGGCCAAACTCAAATCGGATCGAACATCTCGCGGTCGATATAGCACCAGCCCCACGTCTCGCCACGTTCACCAGAGCGCATGATCGGGTGGCCGGTGGTGTTGAAATGCTTGGTGGCGTGACGGTTCTTCGACTGGTCGCAGCAGCCCACGTGACCGCAGGTCAGGCAGACGCGCAAGTGCACCCACTCATCGCCGGTCTTCAGGCACTCTTCGCAGCCGTTGGTATTGGCGTGGTGGGTGTGGATCTGGTTGAAGTGCTGGCACTGATCGCTCATCGCGGCCTCCGGATTGTAAAACCGCCAGTCTACCGCGTTAAAGCGAGGATGTACTCTCCCCTTGGATCAGTCGAACGCGCCCTTACCAGCCCATTTTCTGGCGAATGAACGCCGTCAACTGCGCCGCATTGGCCTGATGCTGCTTGATGCGCGGGTGGCCGCCGAAGCCATTCCACGGAAACACCAGCGTATCGATGCGCTGGTCGCCCGACGCCTGCATCTGGTCCACCGCCGTACGCACATAGCCCGGCCACTTGGAACCCTCCTCCACCGCATCCATGCTACCCAGCGCGCAGACGATGTACGCGTTCGGATACAGCGCGCGGATCTTCTGCACAAACGTGCGATACGCGGCGATGCGCTGCTCATCGCTCGGTATCGGCGACAGGCGTTTCTCGCGGTCGATTAGCCAGTGGTCATTCTGGAACAGATTAATCACCACCACATCCGGCGTCCACGACGTGAAGTCCCAGTGCGTATCGTTGTTACCGACTGCGCTCAACTGGTCGTAAAAATCCGGCATGGTGAACGGGAACCAGCTGATCATGATGCCGATGCCACTCTGCGAGGTGATATGCGCCTCCGCATCCAGCGCGCGCGCCGTGATCGACGAGTAGGACATGAAGTTGTTCTTGTCCTTCAGCAGATGATCCGGCCCGTCATCCGGCGACTCATTGCCCATGCCAGTGGTGATGGAGTCGCCAAAGAATTCGATATGCCGTTTCTTGCGCGGCGGTGGCGCCAGCAGCTTGCCGCCGTCGGCCAGCTCCAGTCCCTGGAAGAAGGTGCCGCCCTCCTCGCCCTCGGTGCGCTTGGTAATCAAGAAACGGTGCGCGCCCGGCGTCAGGCCGCTGGCGACCGGATAGGTCTTGCTGCCCTGCGCCGCCTCGATCACCACGGGCTTGGCCAGGTCGCCATCGATAAACACGTTGAAGAAGTTCTTGCCCTGCTGGTCGTCCAGCTTGACGGCCAGGCTGGCGCCGGTGAAGTTGCCTTCGATACTGGTGCCAGGCCAGGACAACATGGGACGCGCGCGGTCGGCGAAGTCTATGCGGCCGGTGTACTGCAACTGCGCGTTATCCGGCTGGATGGCCACGCCGGCGAAAGCCTGCCCCGCCAGCAGCAACGCCAGCATCCCTGTCTTGAACTTCATCGATACGTCTCCTTTATTGTTGGCGGAACCGCTCCGCATGTCCGCTGGCGCGGAATTGCTCGATCATGTAATCGACAAACACCCGCACCTTGGCCGGCACCAGCTTGCGGCTTGAATAGTATATCGATAGCGGCCGGATTTCGGCATACCACTCCGGCAGCACGCGCAGCAGCTCTCCGCTGTCCAGGAACGGCAAGGCGTGCGGCAGCGGCAGCATGGCAATGCCCATGCCGGCGGCAGCCGCGCGCGCAATGGCTTCCGGGTCGTCCATCACCGCCACCGGCCGCACGCTGGCCACCACTTCCTGTCCTGCCTTATTTTTCAGGGTCCACGCAGCCAGCCGGCCGGTGGCCAGTGAACGGCGCAGCAAACCGCGATGACGCGCCAGCTCCTGCGGTTGCGACGGCGCCGGCGACGCCTTCAGATACGCCGGCGAGACCGCCAGGATGATGTCCACCCGCGCCAGTTCGCGCGCCACCAGTGCGTCGGTCAGCTCGATGCCGCCGCCGATAGCGACGTCGAAGCCTTCCGCGATCAGGTCCACCTGGCGATTATCGAAGTGCAGGTCCGGCACCACGTCCGGATAGCGTCGCGTGAATTCCGCCAGCAGCGGCACGATGTAATTGCGGCCCACCGTATGCGCCAGCGACACCTTGAGCGTGCCGGCTGGCTTGCCCGCGCCTTGACTCAGGTCGGTCAGTGCGTCGCCGATCTCGCTCCACGGCAGCCGCACCTGCGCGTACAGGCGTTCGCCGTCGGTGGTCAGCGCCAGGCTGCGGGTGCTGCGCTGGAACAGGCGCACACCCAGCCGCAATTCCAGTCGGTTAACGCTTTTGCTGACGGCGGCCGGGGTTAGTCCCAGGCGGCGCGCGGCTGCGGAAAAGCTGCCCTCGTCGGCAGCGGCGATGAAGGCGTCGAGATAGCTGCTTAATTCAGTAAACATGCGCTCATCTTATACCAATTGATACCTTGGGTTGAAACTGTAAGCGGTATTTCATAACTACCGCGATCAAGTCGCGAAGACCATACTGTGTTCATCAACCAACCGAAAGGAACCAAATCATGACCTCGAACACTAAATTCAACGGCAAAGTCGCTTTCATCAACGGCGGTTCGCGCGGTATCGGCGCTGCCACTGCCCGTCGCCTGGCGAGCGAAGGCGCCAAAGTCGCCATCGGCTACGCCGCCTCGGCCATCGCTGCCGAAGCACTGGTAGAAGAAATCAAAGCCGCCGGCGGTCAAGCCATCGCCATCAAGGCCGATGCCGCCGATGCCGCAGCACTGACCAAAGCCATCGACAGCGTGGCAGAACGCTTCGGCCGCCTGGACATCCTGGTCAACAGCGCCGGCGTGCTGCTGCTCGGCCCAACCGACCAGTTCTCGCTGGAAGACTTCGACCGCACCGTGGCCGTCAACGTGCGTGGCGTGTTCGTCGCTTCGCAAGCCGCCGCCAAACACATGACCGATGGTGGCCGCATCATCAACATCGGCAGCACCAACGCCCAACGCATGCCGTTCGAAGGCGGCGCGGCTTACGCGATGAGCAAATCGGCGCTGGTTGGCCTGGTCAAAGGCATGGCGCGCGATCTGGGTAGCCGCAACATCACCGTCAACAACGTCGCGCCAGGTCCGGTCGATACCGACATGAATCCGGCCGACAGCGATTTCGCCCTGGGCTTGCATGGCCTGATGGCGCTGAAACGCCACGGCAAGGCAGATGAAGTGGCAGCCATGGTGTCCTACCTGGCCGGCCCTGAAGCAGGCTTCGTCACCGGCGCCGACCTGCTGATCGACGGCGGCTTCGCAGCGTAAGCTTAGTTCCTGCCGGCTGCTTCGACATAGATTTCGTCGGCGCAGCCAACAGCGCGACTGGCGGCCGGCTTGGCGTTGGCCACCAGTTGCGGCAGTTCGCGGTCGGTGGCGAAGTCCAGCGCCAGCGACACGCGGATCTCTTGCAGGTATTTGTGCTGCGTGCAGACCAGCGTGATGGTGTCGGCGACCTTCTCGCCATAGCGCGCCTTGATCTTGTCAAAGAAGTCGCTCACGCGAATGCTCTTGCCGGTATTCCCCAGCACGATCTTTCCCACTTCCGATTCATTCACCACCCGCACCGCCGATACGGCCTTGATGAAGTAGTCATCAGGCGGCAGCGACTGGCACTTGCCATGCTTGTTCCACTCGTAGGCGCCGAAGGTGCGTTCGTAGAAGAAGTTCGGCATCCACGGTGCGATCTTCTCGATGGTGTCCTTGCTCAGCGCGAAAGGCTGGCCACTGCAGCTGCCGTACTGCGTGCCGCATTCCTTCTTGTTTGGCCACAGGCCGTGCAGGCTGAGGGTCTTGGCCTCCAGCGTGCCGCCGTTCATGGCGTCGCATTCCGGCTTCTTGCCGTTGTATTTGGTGTGTTCGCAAAAGCCGGGCTGCCAGGTGATCGCCAGCACATAGCTATCCTGCTGGTTGGCCGCCGAGCATACCGCGCCGCTGGCGCCTTCCGGCAGACGGCTGGCCTGCTGGTCTTCCAGCGCCGGCTTGCCGCATTCGCGCTGTACCCAGCGCAGGGCCGGCTGCGCGCCGGGCACCTCGATGCGCACCCAGTCGTAATCGACCTTGTTGATTTCACGGACCGTGTAGCTGGTGCCGGCGCTGACTTTGATGTCGCCGGGATTGGTGCGCTTGGCGAACGAGGAAAACGCCTCGCAACTTTGGGTGGCGGCAAAGCTGCCGCTGGCAGATTCACTGGCGCTGCAAGCCAGCGAAGTGAACGCCAGCAGCGCGGCGGCGATATAGATGCGCATGAAATCCCCTGGTATTTGATCGAATTGCCAATATTCTACCGGAGCCGGACGGCGACCACCCTATTCCGTCAGCGACTGCGCGTTTGCGTGATATTCAGGCGTTCGGCGTCGCGCACCAGATCTGGCAAAGAACGCGCCTGCATTTTGTCCATCACCTTGCGCTTGTGGGTCTTGGCCATGATTTCGCTCACGCCCAGTTCATCGGCGATCTGCTTGTTCAGCAGGCCGCCGATCACCAGTTGCATGGTCTCGCGTTCACGCGGGGTCAGGCTGTCGTGACGGGCGCGCAGTTCGTCCAGCTCCTGCCGCTCACGATACGCCACCGCGCCGGCTTCCAGCGCGCCGCGCACGGCGCGCAGCAGTTCTTCCGGCTCCACCGGCTTGGTGAGGAATTCCAGCGCCCCGGCCTTCATGGCCTGTACCGTCAGCGGAATCGAACCGAAGCCGGTGACGAAGATGATCGGAACGCCGGCGCCGGTGCGTTCCAGCTGCGCCACCACCTCAAAACCGTCCACTTCGGGCATGCGCATGTCCAGCAGCAGGCAGCATGGCGCGTCCGGCAACGGCTGTTCAAAGAAAGTGGCGGCCGAGCCGTAAGCCTGCACCGTGTAGCCTTCTGATTCAAGCAGATTGACAAAGCCCTGGCGCACGCCCTCGTCGTCATCGACCACGATCACCACCTGGTTCATGCTTAATTCCATCAAACTCGCTCCGGTAATCTGAACAACACACTGCATCCATGCGGCTGGCGCGGTTGCGCGGAGATCGTGCCGCCATGCGCTTCCATGATGGAGCGGCAGATCGCCAGGCCCATGCCCATGCCATCCTGTTTGGTCGTGAAATACGCTTCAAACATCTGCGCAGCGCCTTCTTCATCAAGGCCGCTGCCGCTGTCGTCCACCCGTACCGCCAGCTGGCCGTCCTGCGTGCTGGTGGTGATGGCCAGGCTGCGCGGCCGGTCCTGCACCTCGCTCATCGCATCCAGCGCGTTGACCACCACGTTCAGCAGCACCTGTTGCAGCTGCACCGTGTCGCCATCAACCCAGCCGCTGGCGGCGTTCAATGCCAGCGTTACCGCCACGTTCTGGCGTTCCAGCTCGGCGCGCGAGATGCCGATGATGTGGCGGATGGTGGCGTGCAGGTCGAACGGCGCCGATTCCTGCGGCGCCTTGCGGGTCAGCGCGCGCAGGCCGCGAATGATACCGCCGGCGCGCTGGCTCTGGGCCGCAATCTCCTGCAAGCCGGCGCGCACCCGATCCAGCTGTGGCGGATCGCGTTCCAGCCAGCGCAGGCTGGCGCCGGCGTTGGACGAAATCGACATCAGCGGCTGGTTGATTTCGTGCGCGATCGAGGACGTCAGTTGGCCGACCGTGGTCACGCGCGCCACGCGGGCCAGTTCGGCCTGTGTCTGGCGCAGCGAGTCTTCCGCCGCGCGGCGCGCCGTCACGTCCACCGTGGTGCCGACGTAGACGGCGTTGTCGTTGACGCCAAACGGTTCGCCGGCGCCGGTCAGGTAGCGCACCTTGCCGTCGGCGTCCAGCAGGCGGTAGTCGACGCGCAGTGCATGGCGGTGTTCGATGCCGCGGTCCAGCGCGCGCGTGACGCGTTCGCGGTCGTCCGGGTGCACCCGTTCGATAAAGGCCGCCAGGCTGACCTGCGGCTGCGCCGGATCGAAGCCGAAGATGCGGCAGAACTCCGGCGAGCAATTGAGCATGGCGCGGTCCAGGTCCCAGGTCCAGCTGCCACTGCGGTTGATCTGTTCCCCCAGCAGCAGCGTGGCGCGGCTTTCGCGCAGCGCTTTCTCGGCCTGGCGCCGCTGCTGGTTTTCGTCCAGCAGTTCGGCGTACAAGCCGGCCGTCTCCAGCGACACCGCCGCCTGCGCCGCCAGCAGCGACAGCACCGCGGCCTGCTCGCTGGTGAAGGCGGCCGATGCCAGCCGGTTTTCCAGGTACAGCATGCCGACCAGGCGCGCCTGCTTCAGCATCGGGATGCAGATGGCGCTGCAACGCGGATAGCACAGCAGATAGGCGTCGCTGTCCCACGGCGCGGCACGCGGTGCACCGGCCACGCCGACCGGCTTGAGGGTGCGCATGGCGGTGTGCAGCATGGTGAGCGGCAGATCGAGTTCGCCCGGCGCGGCCTGGCGCAAGTCGATCTGGATGCCATGTTCGCCCAGCACGGCGCTGGCTTCCATCAGCGGCGTTTCGCCATCCATGCGTATCAGCAGGCCACGCTGGGCGCCGGCGTGTTCCAGCGCGATGGTCATCAGCGTGCGCACCAGCGGCGCGGTCTGGATTTCTTCCGACAGTGCGCGCACGGCGCGGATCACGCTGTCGATGTTGCGGATCTCCGCTGTTTCGACGATGGAGATGGTGTCCTGCGCGGCGACGCCGGCGCCCTGCCCTGGCGCGCGCGGCGCGCGTTCCTGTCCCTGTAGCTCGGCCACTTTGCGCAGCGCGCCCCAGCGCCGGTAGGATTCGATGGCGGCCAGCCGATGCGCCTGTGCGCCGGTGACGTGGCCGTGCTGCCGGCACAAAGCGGCGGCCAGTTCGTGGGCGACGGCGGCGCAATGTTCAAAGCCTTGCGCGTGGGCGTGGCGGATGGCCTGGTCGTACAGCGCCAGGGCCCCGAAGGCGTCGCCCTGTCGCTGGCGGATGGCGGCTTGCGCCAGCGCGTATTTGTCGGCAAAGGTGGCCGCATTGGACTCGGCCCATGCGGCCAGTGGCGCCAGGTGGGCGGCGACCTGCGCGTCTAGCGCATCATTGTCTACCGGCTCGGCGCACAGGCTCAATACGCTGAACAGGTGGAACTCCATCAGGTGCAGGTGGCCAGGCGCGGACCATGCCAGCTGCGCCGCTTCGGCCAGGCTGGCGCGCGCCTTGGCGATGTCGTTTTCCAGGAAGGCCGCCATGGCCAGGTACAGCCAATGCCAGAAGCGCAGCGTGGCCATGCTGTCGGCGCCGGCCGGCGGTTGCAGCACGCCTTCGCCGCTGACGCCGCGCAGGTGATCGACGAAGTCCTGCTGCACTTGCAGGATGCCTTCGACATCGCGGAATTCGATTTTGCCGACGAAGGCACGGGCGCGGGCGATTTCGCCGGACAGGGTATCGAGCTTGTCGCCGCGCGTCAGCATCATGCAGGTGCGGTGGCAGGCTTCGAAGGCCGCCGTGGTCAGGTCGCCGACGGCCAGCGCGGCGTCGTAACCGGCTTGCGCGCAATCGAGCGCAAAACCGAGCGGCTGGGTCCACACGCTGAGCTGGTCGAGGCCCAGCAGCACGAAGCCGGCGTAGGCGCGGTAGCTGTGCTGTTCGACCAGCGCGCGGGCCGCTATGCCGTACTCAAAGCCGTCTTCATTGTGGCCGTAGCGATGACAGACCTGCACGCCGAACCACGCCAGCGCTACCGCCGTTTCGCCGCTCATGCCGTGTTCCAGGCTCACTTGCAGCGTGGCGCACAGGTGCAGGAACAGCAGCGATTGCGAGGTGAAGGTGGCCGGCGCCAGCAGGCTGGATAACAGCGCCATCACCACGGCGGTATCGGGATCGGTTTGTTGCGGCAAGCCGCGCAGCAAGCCGCGCCAATCGCCTTGCAGGCTGGCGCGCAACGCGGCGTATGCGCGCTCGCATTCGGCGTCGGATGGAGCGGCGGCCATCTCAATGCCGAAGGCACGCAGTCCTTCCAGAATCAGACTGACAGCCAGCGCGTAGTCGCCGCGCCGGGTGGCGATATCGGCCGCCAGCCGCAGCACCTGGCCTTGCACACGCGGCGCCGACGGGCCAGTGCGCAGGGCCGGCACCATCGCAGCGGCAGCATCCAGGTTACCGCTAAAGAAATAGCAACTGGCCTGCTCCAGCGCCAGGTCGAAGGCCAGCCGCTCAGCTGCGCTGTCGTCGCCAGCATCCAGCAGGCTGCGCGCCATGCTGAGGTAGGACAGCGCCGGAAGGTAGGCACAGGCGCGGCGGGCTTTGCGGCCTGCCATCAGGCCGATGGCAGCCATCTCCTGCCGCTCTTCGGCCGGCACCAGGTGCACGGCTTTTTGCAGATGGTCCATGGCGCCGAACAGCAAGTCGTCGCGTGCATTCTCCAGCGCGGCGCTGGCCATCAGGCGCGCCAGGCGGGCATGCAGGCGGTGGCGCGCTTCGCCATCCAGCTCGGCGTAGGCGGCTTCCTGCAAGCGGTCGTGGGTAAAGACGTAGCCGTCGGCGTCAGCCAACAGCACGTCGGCCTCCACCGCTACCGTAAGCAGACTGTCAATCTCGCGCTCTTCCAGTTCGTACAAAGCGCGCAGCAGCACGGTGCTGCCACTGCGGCCCATGCAGGCCAAGGCGCCCAGCATGCGACGAGTCGGCGACGGCAGCCGCGCCAGCCGGCCCAGCGCGATGTCGGCAAGGTTGTCGGTATAGCGCAGCGCGCCGACTTCCGACAAGCGGAAACGCCACTCGCCACTGGCCGCATCACGCGCCACCAAGCCTTCATCGACGGCGGTCTGCACGAACTGCTGGACGAAATAAGGATTGCCGGCGGTTTTCTGATACACCAGCGCCGCCAGTTCGGTGATCTGCATCGGGTCGGCGGACATGGCCTCGGCCAGCATGGTTTGCAGCGCCACTGGCGTCAGCGCCGGCAGCGCGATCTCCACCGCCTGCTGTGCACGGGCGCGCAGATGCGCCGCAGCTGGCGGCAGCGCATCGCCGTCAGCTGCGCGGCTGGTCAACAGCAGCAGCAACGGCAGGCCGCTGGCCTGTTCCAGCAATTGTTCCAGCACTTGCAGGCTGGCCGCATCAAGCCACTGCACATCGTCGATCATCAGAATCAGCGGCCGTTCGCGCACGGCGAACAATTGCAACAGCCGGAACACCGTCATCGTCAAACGCGACGGCGATTCAGGCGCGGCGGGCGTGGTAGCGTGGGCGACATCGCCGGCCAGCAGCGCCAGCTCCGGCACCAGTGCGATCGCCAGTTCGGCGTCGTCAGCCAGCACTTGCTGCACGCGCTGGCGCCAGAACGCGACTTCCTGCGCGCTCTGTCCAAGAATGCGGCGCACCAGCGTGCGCAAGGCAGCCGATAGCGCGGCATACGGCGCGGCGCCACCAAACTGGTCGACCTTGGCGCTGGCGACCAAGGCGGTGCGCAGTTGCGGGTCGCGCAGAAACTGCGCCACCAGCGCCGACTTGCCGACGCCGGAAGGACCGTGCACCAGCGCCAGCACTTCCTTGCCGTCGGACGCCACCTGCTGCCAGGCGGCCAGCAGTGCGGCCATGGCGTCGTCGCGGCTATACAGACGCGCCGGAAAACGCAGCGCCGGCGCGCCGCCCTGCCCCAGCGGGAATTGCGCAATCTGGCCCCGTTCGCGCCATGCGTCCTGGCAGCGCCGCAAATCCGCCTCCAGCGCCGCCGCGCTTTGATAGCGCTCGCCCGGCTGCTTGGCCAACAGCTTGAGCACCACCTTGGACTGCATTACCGGCATGGCCGCATGTTCTCGGTGCGGCGGCGCCGGCTCGGACGCCAGGTGCGCATGCATCCACTCGCCCGCCGCCGCGCTGGCGTTGACCATGAATGGCAAACGTCCGGTCAGCAGTTCGTACAAGGTCACGCCGAGCGAGTACAGGTCGCTACGGGCGTCGATGCCCAGTTGCGTGCGGCCGGTCTGCTCGGGCGACATATACGCCGGCGTGCCGCGCACCACGTCCGCCTGCGCGGCGCGTGCATGGGCAGCGCCGACGCGGGCCACGCCAAAGCCGGTCAGGCGGCAATGGCCGGCGCTGTCGGTCAGGATGTTGGCGGGCTTGATATTCTGGTGCAGCAGGCCGGCGTCGTGCAGGCCGCGCAGCGCGCCGCAGATGCTCAGCGCCAGCGCCAGGAAAGCGTCCGGCGCCAGCGGACCGGCAGCGCGTTGCGACAGCGGCGTGTCGCCGGCATCGGGATAAATCAGCGCCATCACGCCGTTGTGCCACGCCAGCCCTTGCGGCGCGCGCGACCACGCCGGCAACAGGCGTTCGCGCAGCGCGTATTCGTTGTTGAGGTACAGGGCTGCTTCAGCGGCGTCGCGCTCGGAGGCGGCGGTGGTGATCAGGATTGCGCCGTGGCCGGCGGTTAAATGGCCACGCAAGGTGGCCAGCACGCCATCCTGATAGAGAGGTTGGAACGTGTAGTCGTCCAGGTTCATGCGCCGTCGCGCCCGGACAGCGTTTGTTCGATCAGCGCCAGCAGGCGGTCGACATCGATCGGCTTGTGCAGCAGCGCGATGGCGCCGGCACGCAGCGCCAGCTGCTCCATCGCCTGGTCGGCGTGGCCGCTGATGAACACCAGCGGCAGGTTCAGGTCGAGCGCATTCAGGCTGGCTTGCAGTTCGAAGCCGCTCATGCCGCCCAGCTTGATGTCCACCACCGCGAAGTCGATGTCGCCCAGCCGCGCATAGGACAGGCACGCCTCGCCCGATTCGAAGCACAGCGGAATGTAGTCGGCGGAAGTCAGCAGGTTGTCCAGTGCCTGGCGCACGCCGTCATCGTCGTCCACGACGCAAATCAGTGCAGGCCGCACGCTCATAGTGTCTCTCGGTTCATGTATTGGGCTATTCGATGGTTCGGTTGCCATCATACCTTGCCCTTTCGGCGGCTGGCAGTATCCATCCGTATAGGTAGCTTGGGCATAAGACGGGCAGTTGTCCTACAAACGCAGTGCAGTCACGCCGATACGACTCGGCCGCGCGAATGGCTAAGATGGCAATCACCCACTAACAGGAGTCCACCATGAAACAGTTCCATCTTACTGGTAAGTTTGCTTGTGCCCTGCTCGTTACCGCTGCCGTATTGGGCGGCTGCAAGAAAAAAGACGCTGACGTGCCGCCACCGGTGCCGGAAGCGACCCCAGCTCCAGCGGCCACTCCGGCACCAGCTACGCCGCCGGTGACCAACACGCCGACCACGGAAGGCGGCACGGCTACCCAGCCAGATCCGAACGCACCGCCGGCAGCGACCACGCCACCGTCCACCACCGAACCGCCACCAGCGACTCCGCCGGCTAACCGCTAAGCGATCGCTGTTCCCGAACCCGCACAGCGCTGCGGCACAGGGTCTGACCCCGTACGGGGTCAGACCCTTTCGTTCGGGGTAGCAAACGCCGCCGCGAATGCATCGCGGGCGGCGTGTTGGGCGATGTCGCGGCGCCAGACCAGCATGGTCTGGACGCGCGCGACGTCGTCCGGCAATGCGTGCACGCGCACGGATTTCGCCAGTTCGCGCTGCTTCAGCACTTCCTTCGGCATCATCGCCACGCCCATCCCGGCCGCCACGCAGCCGATAATCGCCTCGAACGTCCCAAACTCCGAAATCCGCGCCGGCGACACGCCGCCTTCTGCAAACCAGCGTTCCAGCCGCCGACGGTAGGAACAGCCACTGCGAAATCCCAGCAGCGTACGCTTGGCCACATCGGCCGGCGACGTCACCGGGCCGTGCAGGCTGTCGGTCAGCAAGACCAATTCCTCGTCAAACACCGGCAACTGCACCAGTTCAGGCCGCTCGACCGGGGCCGCTACCAGTGCCACATCCACCTTGTGATTCAGCACCGCCTGCAGCAGATAATCGGTGGGGCCGGTATCCAGCACCAGGTCCACCTGCGGATACTGGCGGTGAAACTGCCCCAGCACCAGCGGCAATCGCGCGGCGGCGGTGGTTTCCATCGAGCCGATGCGCAATTGGCCGGATGGCTGGCGGTCGCCGCGCATGGCTTCCTGCGCCTCGTCCGCCAGTTGCAGCAGCCGCTCGGTGTAGGCCAGCAGCCGCGCGCCGTCCTCGGTGATCAGCATGCGCCGCCCGGAGCGGTGGAACAGGCTGACGCCCAGCGATTCCTCCAGCTGCGTCAGCCTGGCCGAGACGTTGGATTGCACGCGGTTGAGCCGGGCGGCAGCCTGCGTCACGCCGCCCTCCTCGGCCACGGTTTTAAAGATGCGCAGGGATGAAAGCTCCATATCATTCTCAATAAGCGAATTACTAGTTCAGTATAATTCATTTTTAATGATGCGCAATCAGGTCTATATTGGCAATATCGACCTCTGGAGCACCATCATGAAACCCACGCCCTCACTGGCCATCCTGCTCGCTTGCAGCTTTGCCTTCATCATCGTCCAGCTGGACGTCACCATCGTCAACGTAGCGTTGCCGGAAATCGGTCGCGAACTGCATGCCGGTGTCAGCCAGCTGCAATGGGTGGTAGACGCCTACACGCTGGGCTTTGCCGTGTTCCTGCTGTCGGCCGGCGCCATGGGCGACCGTTTCGGCTCGCGCAGCGTGTTCCTGACCGGCTTCGCCCTGTTCACCGCCGCATCGCTGGCCTGCGCCATGGCGCCCGGCGCGCTGGCGCTCAACCTGGCGCGCGCGGTGCAAGGCGTCGGCGCCGCGCTGCTGGTACCGAGTTCGCTGTCCATCCTCAACGCCGTCTATGCGCATGAGCGCAAGCTGCTGGCCCAGGCCATCGCCTGGTGGACCGCCGCCGGTGGCGTCTCGATCGCCGCCGGGCCGGTGTTGGGCGGCATCCTGATGTCGGCCTTCGGCTGGCGCAGCATCTTCTGGGTGAATATCCCGATTTGCCTGATCGGCTTCTGGCTGACCTTGCGGGTGGTGCCGGTCATTCGCCACAATGGCCCGGCCCGCCATTTCGACATTCCCGGCCAGTTGCTGGCGGTGATCGCGCTGACCGCCTTTATTGGCGCGGTGATCGAAGTGCATGCACTGGGCCTGACGCATCCGGCCGTGCTGGGCGCGTTCGCCGTGGCGCTGGCGGCGGCCGTACTGTTCGTCCGGGTCGAAGCGCGCAGCGCGGCGCCGATGCTGCCCTTGCAGCTGTTTAAGCTGACCGGTTTTTCGCCGGCGGTACTGTTCGGCGTGTTCGTCAACTTTGCCTACTACGGCATCATCTTCGTGCTGAGCTTCTACCTGCAACAGGTGCGCGGCTTTTCGGTGCTGCATGCCGGCCTGATTTTCCTGCCGCTGACCGGCACTTTTTTGTTCGCCAATATCGCCAGCGGCTGGTTGCAATCGCGGGTCGGTTCGCGGCTGCCAATGATCATCGGTGGCGTGCTCGGCGCCAGCGGCTATGCATTGCTGGGCGTATTTGGGATTTCCACTTCGGCCAGTTTCTGGGCCATGCTGCCGGGGCTGGCACTGATCCCGGCCGGCATGGGACTGGCGGTGCCGGCCATGACGACCGCCATTCTCGGCTCGGTTGAAAAGCATCAGGCCGGCACGGCGTCGGCAGTATTGAACACGGCGCGCCAGGTCGGCGGCGCGATGGGGGTGGCGGTCTACGGCGCGCTGGTGGCGGCGACGGCTACGGCTGCTATCCTGTCGGGTATCGAAATCGCGCTCGGCGTATCGACCGCCCTGCTGCTCGGCGGTGCGCTGCTGGCCCTGTCGACCAATTTTAACCAAGGAGAAAAGCTATGCCATTCGTAAATATCCGCATCACCAATGAAGGCGCTACCGCCGAGCAGAAGCAGGAACTGATTCAGGGCGTGACCGATTTGCTGCAAAAAGTGCTGAACAAGAATCCAGCCACCACTTTCGTCATCATCGACGAAGTGGAGACCGACAACTGGGGCGTCGGCGGCACCGCCGTCACCACGCTACGCCAGCGCGCCAGGGAGGCGGCGGCGAAGTCGTAAGGGCTGCGCCCACCAGCTGGTGTTTTGCTGGCCGATAGCACGCGATTTTTCATGAAGGCGCGAAGCAAGCTGTGCGGCTAATCGAGAACAACATTGCGCAAGGTTAGGGGCTGGGGTTGACAATGGCAGTTAATTCCCTGGCCTGCGCCATTCTGTGAGAGGCTGATTTCGCCCCTTAGCGGAAGTACGCAGATTATTTTCCCACTCTCTCGATGGTGTTGAGAAGTTGAATGATAGACTTTTCACTTCTTTGTAAATCAATTAAAGACGAGAATTTGGTGTGCGTCTCCAATCTTCGCATCAACTCGATTAATTGCCCATTCTGAGAATTCGGCTCCGGAGACCAAGCCCACGCGCAATCTCCCTTCCCCGTCGAAAGCACGTAAGCGGTCCCATCCAATCCCATCCTGCCCGATTGTGTTGCTTCAGTAATAGCTTTTGAGTACGCACGCCCAATACGTTGCGCTGTATCTGAGCTTAATGGAGCGCTTCTTGATTTCGCCACCGTTCTGGGCTTGGTAAAGTCCATGCGGCCATTCCCTTTACGGTCAACCACATACGAATCGCCCCAGAACGATGTTTGAAACTCCACAAAGTAGACCTTGGATGCGACTAACCGCAACCCAGATTCAGCCTGAAATGATGGAAAAGTCGTTAGCTGAAGTGAAGAAGGTACGGCAACAGCATCATCAATGACTTTGTTGACGCCGACATGGTAGGCATCAATGAAATCTTTTCGACATGGCTCAAGTGAGCTTTGCGCTAACGCAGTGCTTTGAAAGAAAGCTAAAAATATGAGCTGAGCAAGGCGGTTCTTCATAACGCTGGAATTGATGAATAAAGTATCGATTCTCGATTAAGCACGACATTCCGCTTTTGGCCGATTACGGAATTAGTGCCAGCTCAGCCCAGGCGACGGACGGCGTTAAGAAAGAATAGCCTTCTACTCGATTCCATACCGAAGACCTATCTTGCCCATTCCCAAGGTGTAGCCAGCCTGCGCCACATGACTTAATTACCTCAAGAAACGAAGTCTCGCTCGCTGGGCTAAGGTTGAACGAGAATTCGAAAAGCTCAGGCATTTTCCAATATGGCTTCGGTTCTGAAAAATCTACCGGGTCAAACTGAAACAACACCAGTCGAATTGCATCGGAGATTTCTTTAGCGTTTTCCAAACTGCCACAACTGGCATACGCACGAATGAACAGATTCAACACAACTCCTAAAAATCAATCGCTCGGCGTGGCGGGCCGCTAATGGCCGAGAGCCGAATTATTCATACAATTCGGACCAAGCCAGTCGTTCGTCAAGCCATTCATCTAGTTCGGATTCATCCAGGCCGGAAAGCATGGCTCCGAGTTTTAACTCGCCCCTTGTCAGAGCGAGCACACTGAGAATGGCTCTCGTAGTTGGACTGTCGATTTTTGAACCGATGTCAGCCAAAGCTAAGGCGGCTGCTTGTGCCCACGCACCATCGTAATCGGCTTTCAACCAATCGGGTACTGGCGGATTACCTTCCCGATGGCGCGCTACCTCGATGGTCGCCAGTAATCCGTAAAAATTCCAATCGCGCCCTGTGCCTTACTTACGATACCCACCAACTGAGGCACTGCCGCGTAAGAGGCCATATCACGTCACCTTGATGGTGAAGCTCATTCCACAGTTCATCCCATACATCGATTCCTTCTCGCATCGACCGCAATGCTACCGACACATCGTATGGAACTCTGTAGCCACCGTGAAGCTCTCGCCACTTTTTATCTTCCAGGCTCAGCATTAATTGTCTTTCGTTTTTGACGGACCGCTTTTGGCCGTTACGCGCCATGTTCAAGCTTAGTTGTTGAGGCGATAGATGTCCTCAATTTCGTCTGAGGACAACTTGGTAAGGCTATCTCTAATTTCCTGCAATAACGCCGATGCAGGGAAATGTAAGGTGATAATTTCTCCTCCAAGCCGTTCGACTGTAGTCCGGTAATCGTAGGGTAAGTCGCATTCCTCGCATAGGTAGTCTTCGATGAAGTCAGCCAACTCATAATCGCCCACAACGACGACGACATGCTCATCGTTGTGCAGTCCGATTTCAATATGGGGCAGAACCCGCTTCATCTCTTTTCCTACAAATTTATATAAAAACGCCGCTGATGACCGGCGGCTTCTGGCCGGTTTCGGACAAAACCACTTTGATTTTACTGGAACCGATGTTTCACCGCTCCTTATGCCCTGGCACTATCGTTCAATTGCATGACCCACCGATAGAACTAATTACCATGACCAAGAATATCATCTGGCCGACGAAGAGGCGCAGGCTTTATGACGACTTGGCTTCACTGTGACCTACCTTCTCGGCTGCGCGCTTGCCAGCGCACAGCCTCTCCACGCATTAATCGTTCTTTTCAGACCGCCATTATCTGACGCAGCCGATGGTTTAGCTGCTCCACCTTCGCATACCCGCCGCTGACTTCGACGATCTCACCGCCTTTGTCCAACAGCAGCGCCGGGAAGCTGCGCACACCCAGCGCGCGAGCGCGGCTGAAGTCGGCTTGGGTTTGGGCGATGGTGTCGGCGTGCTGCCACATGCCCAGCACGGCGCCGACATCCAGTTGCAGCTGCGCCGCCACCACCGCCGACAGCACGCGGCCGTCGGTGGTGTCCAGCCCCTCCACGTAGAAGGCCTGCTGCAAGGCGCGGAACACGGCCAGCAGATCGGCCGCCGGCGCCAGCTTGCGCCCCGTGACGACCGCGCGGCAGATCGGTTCGGTGTCGTAGACGAAGTTCTCGCGCGCCATCAGCGCCGCTCGGTTGAACGGCAAACCGCTCTGCGCCTCCACCCGCTCCCAGTGGCCAAGGCGGAACTCCTTGCCCGCCTGGTCCAGCAGGTCGGTGGCGCCGGCGCGCACGCCGCCGACGATGATCTCCAGTTCCAGCCCGGGGTGCAGGGTCATCAGCGCGGTCATTTCCTTGCCGAAGCCATAGCACCACGAGCACATGGGATCGCCCACGTACAGAAGCTTCATTTGGTCGCTTTCTCGCGTTGTCGGCGCGTGGTGATGTTTTCGCGATTGACGCCCCAGTTGTCGGTCTCCACTTCGTCGATGATAACGAAGGTTGTGGCCGGGTCCTTGTTCAGCACGCGTTGCAGCAGGTCGGTCGCGCCTTCGATCAGTTGCTGCTTCTGCGCGGCCGACACGCCTTCATTGGTGACGCGGATATTTACGTATGGCATGGTGATTCTCCTTGAATGATTACCAGGTGCCGGCGCTGCCGCCGCCATCGACCGGCAAAATGGTGCCGGTTGTGAAGTTGGATTCGGTCAGGTACAGCACAGCGTTGACCACATCCTGCGTCACGCCGGTCTGGCCGGTTGGCGCCAGGGTGCGGTAGAACGCCTGGGTAGCGTCGTCCTGGCTGTGCATCGGCGTGGCAATGATGCCGGGCGCCACTGCGTTGACCTTGATGTTGGACGCCGCCAGTTCAATCGCCAGCGCACGGGTGGCGTTGTTCAGGCCGCCTTTGATCAGCACCGGCAGCAGCGCCGGCACTTTGACGTTCGGCTGCATCGCAATGGCGGCGGTGATGTTGACGATGTGGCCGGATTTATTCGCGCTCATGTGCGCAGCCGCCTGCTGGGTCGGGAAGAACACACCCTTCAGATTGGTGTTGAGCAGCTCGTCCAGTTCCTGCTCGGTGTAGTCGGTGGTCGGCTTGGCGATGAAGATGCCGGCGTTATTGATCAGGATATCCACCTTGCCGAACGCCGCCACGGCGCGCTCGAACAAAGCCTTGGCCGTGGCGGGCAAAGCGATATCGCCCGGCACCAGCAAAAAGTTGGCGGGATTGCCCAGCTTGTCCGACGCCTGTTTCAGGCGATCGATGGTGCGCGCGTTGCCGACCACGTTGTAGCCGCGTTGCAGATAAGCCTCGGCGACGGCAAAGCCGATCCCGCTCGATGCGCCGGTAACGATGACTGTCTTGTTCATGATGTTTCCTTTCAAGGTTGGTGTGAGCAAACTATACTTTTGCGCAGAACCTTGATAAAGACATGGAAACACAAGACAATAGATACATCATGTAATCAATAAACCGCTATGAAACGCCAATTCGATGATGTGCTGCTGGGCAGCATAGAGCTGTTCTGCCTGGCCGCCGAGCTGTCCAGCTTTACCGCCGCCGCTACCGCCGCCGGGGTCACGCCGGCCGCCGTCAGCCGTTCCGTGTCACGGCTGGAGGAACGCCTCGGCGTGCGCCTGTTCGTCCGCACTACGCGCCAGATCCGCCTGACCGATGGCGGTCGCGTCTACTTCGAGCAATGTCGCCAGGCGCTGTCGCAGCTGACCGAGGCCGAACGGCAGATCACCGGCGCCCAGGTCCAGCCGTCTGGCCCGCTGCGCATCAGCGCGCCGACGCCGTATGCGCACTACCGGCTGCTACCGCTGCTGGGCGAATTTCGCCGCACCTATCCGGAAGTGACGATCGACATCCACGTCAGCAACCGCAACATCGACTTCGCCGACGAAGGCTACGACCTGGCGATCCGCGGCCGCGCGCCGGCCGATTCCAACCTGATCGCCCGCAAGCTGGAGGACGCCGAACTGGTGCTGGTGGCCGCCCCCACCTACCTCAAGCGCGCCGGCACGCCGGCCTCGCTGGCCGATTTGAGCCGGCACGAATGCCTGCAATTCGACTTGCCCAGCACCGGCAAGCGCATTCCGTGGCCGTTCATGCAGGACGGCCAACAGGTCGATGTGGTGACCGAAGGCGGCCTGTGTTGCTCGGAAGATGTGCTCGGCATCGTCACCTTGGCGCGCGGCGGCGCCGGCGTGGTGCAAACCTACCGTTTCATCGTCGAACAAGACCTGGCCAGCGGCGCGCTGGTTGAACTGCTGCCGCAGCACGGCGGCACCTCGCGCCCGTTCATCCTGCTGTATCCGCACGCACGCCACCTGTCGCTGCGGGTGCGCACCTTCGTGGAGTTCCTCCTGAGCAACTTAACCTGAACTGCTATACCCAAATGGTATTGCTAATGATTTTTTTGGCATTGGAGAACATACGCACCCTGCGATAGCATACGAGGTTAAGAAAACTTCTAGAGACATCCATGCCCGCACCACTCACCACCGCTGCCGTTTCCGCCGCACCGCAGACCAGCCCGGGCGCCAGCCCGCGCGCTGTCCTGTCCCTGTTGACCAGCCTGTTCTTCACCTGGGGCTTCATCACCGTCATCAACAACACCCTGCTGCCGCACCTGCGCAGCGTGTTCGACCTGAACTACACCCAGACCACGCTGATCGAATCGGTCTGGTTCATCGCCTACTTCTTCGCCTCGATCCCATCGGCCCGCCTGATCGAGCGCATCGGCTACCAGAAATCCATGGTGTTCGGCCTGGGCATGATGGCGGTCGGCGCCCTGCTGATGATTCCGGCCGCGCGGCTGCCGTCATATGGCGTAACGCTGTGCGCGCTGTTCGTGATCGCCTGCGGCATCACCTTGCTGCAAGTGTCGGCCAATCCTTACGTTGCCGTGCTGGGCTCGCCGGAGACGGCATCGTCGCGCTTGAACCTGGTGCAGGCGTTCAACTCGCTGGGTGCGACGCTGGCGCCGCTGTTCGGCGCCTACCTGATTCTGGGCCGCTCGGCTTCCGGCACCGCCGAAGCCGGCCACGTGCTGACCCAGGCTGAAAAGCTGGCCGACGCCCAGGCCGTGCAGCTGCCGTACCTGATCGTGGCCGGCGTGCTGGTGATCCTTGCGCTGGTGATTTCCCGCTTCCCGATGCCGAAGATGCACCACGGCGCCACCAGCCGCGTGTCCGATACCGAGCGCGAGAAACTGTCGCTGTGGAAGCACCGCAACCTGGTGTTCGGCATTCCGGCCATCTTCATCTACCTGATCGCCGAAATCGGCGTGGCCAACCTGTTCATCAACTTCACCGGCCAGCCGGAAATCGGCGGCCTGTCGCATGAGCAAGGCGCGCACTACCTGTTCCTGCTGTGGGGCGGCATGCTGGTTGGCCGCTTCGTCGGCGCCTGGGCGATGAACAAGACCACCGCCGAGCGCGTGCTGGCGTTCTGCGCGATTGGCGCCTTCGTCGTTATGATGATCGCGGCGCTGGGTACCGGCAGCGTCGCCATGTGGGCGCTGATTTCGGTCGGCCTGTTCCACTCGGTGATGTTCCCGACCATCTTCACGCTCGGCATCAAGGGATTGGGACCGATGACCGAAGAAGGCGCCGGCCTGCTGATCATGGCGATCGCCGGTGGCGCGCTGGTGGTGGTGCAAGGCTGGCTGGCCGACACCGTCGGCCTGCAACTGTCGTTCCTGCTGACGGCGGCATGCGAACTGTACGTGCTGTTCTACGCGCTGTGGGGTTCGAAAGCAACCAACGCCTTCCCGGAAGCAAAAGTCGGCTAAGCCCCCCTGCGTCAAGACAATGCCCGCATAACGCGGGCATTTTTTTTACCAGCCAGTCGCGCCACTGTGAACCGCTTTTGTCCGGCGTTTTTACAACATCTCCCACCTTCAGGATGTCAAAGGGCAACTTTCCTACGGGTAATTATGATAAGCTCCCGACATGATCAACGCCCGATGCCTGCGCTGACCTTTCTCCCGTAACAACTGCTGCGTCCGCCACCTACCGCAATCGCAGCCAAGTCCTATCACCCGCATCGCCATCTATTGCATGCGGGGCCGCCGAGCGCCACGTCGCGCTGACTTCTTGTCAAATTTTTAATGTTTATTGCACGCGGCCGTCAGCGTTTCGGATCGCAGTCTATTTTATTCGGGGGTCATCATGTTTTTCTTTCAGCAGCGTCTTAACCGCCAGCTAACCATCGCTTTTTCCATCTTGGTTGCCATCATTATGGTGATCTCTGCCCTGGCCGTGTTCAGCTTGAGTCAGGCCCAATCCAACTTCGACGGGTTTGTCGGCGATGAGTTCAATCGCGGCAGCGTCGCCCGAGATGTGCGCTCGGCGGTCAGCGCCAGGGCGATTGCGGCGCGCAATCTTATCCTGTTGAAGGCGCCGGCCGACATCGAGTCGGAGAAAGCTGCTGTGTTGGCGGCCCACGAGCGGGTCAAGGACCGCATGCTGTTGCTCAAGAAATTGCTTGATCAGGACAAGGCAGCAAGCGCAAGGGAGCATGAGCTGTACCAGGAACTGGTCGGTATCGAGCAGCAGTATGGTCCGGTTGCACTGGCGATCGTCGATCTGGCGCTTACCGGCAAAACGGCGGAAGCCACGGACAAAATGAATGCGGAATGCCAGCCGTTGCTGAAAAAACTGATTGCAACGGTCGGCGAATATGCCAAATTGATTGCCAGCTCGGCAGAACACGAAATCCAGAAATCGGCCGACAAATTCCGCACCAAGCGCATGCTGCTGGTGTGCGTGTCGCTGATTGCCGTGGCCACGGCGGTCGCGCTGGCGAGTTTGATCAAGCGCAGCCTGCATCGCTCGCTGGGCGCCGATCCGCAAGATTTGCGCAAGGCTGCGAACCAGGTCAGTTCCGGCGACTTGAGCACCTTGCACCACGCCGCGGAGGCGCCGGCGAACAGCGTGATGGCGTCGCTCGGCGAGATGCAGCAATCCCTGGCGAACATCGTCAGCAGCGTGCGCGGCTCCTCCGACACGATCGAGTCCGGTTCGACGGAGATTGCGGACAGAAATAAAGACCTCTCGGCCAGAACGGAAGATCAGGCCAGGCAGTTACAGCAAAGCGCCAGCGCGATGGAGAAAATCACCGAGACCATCCGGCTCAACGCCGACACCGCAGCGCGCGCCAGCGACCTGGCGTTGAGCGCGCGTGCCGCTGCTGAAAACGGCGGCGCCATGGTTGGCCAAGTCGTCTCGACGATGCAAAACATTACGGCCAGTTCCAGGAAAATCGAAGACATCATTTCCGTCATCGATGGCATCGCGTTCCAGACCAACATTCTTGCCTTGAACGCAGCCGTTGAGGCGGCCCGTGCCGGCGAACAGGGACGCGGCTTCGCGGTGGTGGCGAGCGAGGTCCGTGCGCTGGCTCACCGGAGCGCGCAGGCGGCCAAGGAAATCAAGGAGTTGATTGTCGACAGCGTGAGCATGATCGACTCCGGGGCAGGCCTGGTCTCCAGCGCCGGCGAAGCGATGAACGAGATCGTCACGGAAGTGAAAAGCGTTGCGCTGCTGATCAGCGAAATCAGTACGGCGACCCGTGAGCAAACCGTCAGCATCGGCAGCATAGGCGAGACCGTCATAGCGCTTGATCGCGGCACCCAGCAAAACTCGTCACTGGTGCAGCAGATGGCCGACGCGGCGGACACCCTGAACCAGCAGGCTCATAGCCTGGTGTCGGCCGTCTCCGTATTCAAGGTGACGGATGGCGAGAGCATGAAACAAGAGACGGGCATGCACCGGTCCAATCGCCAGCGCCAGCGGCCGTTGCAACTGGTGAGCGCGATGCAAAACGCGTAACGTCGCGGCGCGAGCGGGCCGGCGGACATCTGGCGCAAGTCGACTGCGCCGGCAACGCCTGCTGGGCACCGCGATTACTCGGCGCGCTGCGAATGAGGCAGCATCAGCGTGAACCGCGCGCCGCCGGTGGCGGCGTTGTCTGCTTCGATGCGTCCGCCACACGCTTGCATGATGGCTTGCGATAGCGCCAGCCCGAGGCCGACGCCGTCCACTTCGCCTGCGCGCGCGCCGGCGCCGCGGAAGAAACGCTCGAACAGGAACGGCAGTTCGTGCTCGGCGATGCCGCGGCCTTGGTCTTCCACCGACAAGGTCACGCCCCCAGCGCCGCGTTGCAGGCGCACGATGATATGGCCGTCGGCCGGCGAGAATTTCAGCGCGTTTTCCAGCAGGTTGCGCAGCACCAGGCTAACTGGTGCGCGGTCCACCTGCACCGCTTCCTGCAGCGCGTCGTGCAGCAGGATCTCGATGCGGCGCTCGGCGGCAGGTGCGCTCAATCGCTCGATGGTTTCCTGCGCCAGCGCCGACAGCGACGCCAATTCCACCTGCGCCAGCTGCTGACCGGCATCCAGCCGCGCCAGCATCAGCAGTTCTTCCACCAGCATGGTCAGCCCGCCGACTTCGGCCAGACAGGAGCGCAAGGCGCTGACATATTCCTCGTTCGAGCGCGGCCGGCGCAGCGTGATTTCGATCTCCGTACGCAGCCGCGACAACGGCGAACGCAGCTCATGCGACGCATCCGCCGTGAAGCGTCGCTGCACCTCGAAGGCCTGCTCGATCCGTCCCAGCATGGCGTTCAGCGTATCGGCCAGATGCCCAATCTCGTCATCGTTGCCAGGATGCGGCAGCCGCCGGTCCAGGCTGGCGTCGCCAATCTTACGCGCCTGGTCGACGATGTTTTCCATCGCCACAAAGGTTTTTCGCGACAGCCGCGCGCCGGCCCAGCCGACCAGCGCCAGCAAGGCCGTCGCCATTACCGCGAACAGAATCGCCGCCGATTGCAGGATGTGATCGGCGTCGTCCAGCGACCCCGCCACCTGCACCGCGTAGCGCTGGCCATCGACCAGCGCCGGCACCGACACCATGCGCAGCGGCTCTTCGCGCGCGTCGGGCAAGGTGTCGAAGGCGGTCTCGCCGGCGGCTAGTTGCGCCAGCAGACGGGCCGGCGCCGGCAGCTTGTCGCCGCCCAGGTTGGCGCTACGTGCCAGCACCCGGCCATTGCCATCGATGATCTGCACCAGCCGGTCCAGCCGCGTCAGCGACAGCGGCGCGCTGCCAGCCGCCGCTTCGTGCACCCGCACGGCCGCGCCGTTGGTGTCGGCCAGCATGCCGACTTCGGTATCGGCCAGTGCCAGCAGCGCCGAATCGAGCTGTCCGCGCACCGAGCGCGACAACTGCCACCAGCCGCCCACCGCCGTCGCGCCGACCGTCGCCACAGTGGCCGCCAGGTGAATCAGCACCAGCCGGCGGCGCAGGCTAAGCATCCGGCGCTCCCGGCGCGGCCAGCCGGAAACCGCGTCCGCGCACGGTTTCAATCAGCGGTGCGCCGACCGCATCCACCTTTCGGCGCAAATTCTTCATGTGGACGTCAATCAGGTTGTCGATGGCGATCAGGTCGGCGTGCCACACCTGCTCGGCCAGTTGCGCACGGCTGACCACCTCGCCCACGTGCTGCACCAGGAAATCCAGGATCGCGTATTCCTTCGGCGTCAGGTCCAGGCTGGCGCCGCCGCGACGCACCGCATGGGTCTGCGGATCGATGCTGAGGTCGGCCACTTGCAGCAGTACCGGCGCCACCCGCACCGAGCGTCGCAGCAGCGCCCGCACGCGCGCCAGCAATTCGTCGAATTCAAACGGCTTGGTCAGGTAATCGTCAGCGCCGGTATTGAGGCCGGCGATGCGGTCGGCCAGCGCATCGCGCGCGGTCAGCATCAGCACCGGCAATTGCAGGCCGCGCCGGCGCCATTCGCCGCACAGCGTGATGCCATCCTTGCCAGGCAACATCCAGTCGAGGATGGCCAGGTCGGCACGCGCCAGCACGTCGGCTTCGACCTCGTGTGCGTCGTGCGCCACGCTGACCGTGTAGCCCTCTTCCTCCAGCCCGCGGGCCAGCAGACGCGCTGCCTTGTGATCGTCTTCTACCAACAGAATGTGCATGGATTGCCCTCGACTCGACAGCCGCAGTATATCAGCGGCCCCGGCCGCCTTTCCTGAAGAAGAATTCAGGATGCAGTGCAGCATATTTTCGTACCATAGCGTCATTCCAGCCTCCCCTTGATTACCGTGTCCCCACCGAGGGACACAGGCCGCGCTTTGCCCGGCGTTCCGGAGAAACATGATGAAAAAAGCCACGCTGTTGAAACTGTCCTTGTCCACCCTGCTGGTTGCGGCCGCGCTGCGCCTGTACGCCACTCACGCCAGCGAAGCCCCGCCGCCGGCCGACGTGCCGTCGCTGGTGCACGAGGGCGATCTGCTGCGCATCCCGGAGCTGTCTCCGCTGAGGCGGTCGCTGACCGTGGCCGCCATCGATGAGCAAAGCATTGCGGCGCCGTTTACGCTGCCGGCGCTGGTGGAAGCCGATCCGGCGCGGCTGGTCAAGGTAACGCCGCCGCTGGCCGGCCGCATTGTCAGCCTCAACAAGCAGCTGGGCGACGAGGTCAAGGCTGGCGAGGTGCTGTTCACCATCGATGCGCCGGACATGGCGCAGGCCGGCGCCGATAACGCCAAGGCGCAATCCGCACTGTTGCTGGCGCAGCGCAATCTGGCGCGCCAGCGTGAACTGGCGCAGTCGGACATCGCCGCCAAGCGCGACGTCGAGCAGGCGCAGGGCGACTACGACAGCGCCGCCGCCGAAGCCGCTCGCGCCACCGCGCGTCTGGCCCAGCTGGGCGCGCACGCCGCCTCCGGCGCCGATCTGGCCGCAGACGGCCACGCAGGTCGCAGCAGCGGTCGCGCCGCAACCGCCGGTACCGGCCGCATCGTGGTCCGCTCGCCAATTGCCGGCCGCGTCGTTGAGCTGTCGGCCGCCGCCGGCGCGTTCTGGAACGATGCTACCGCGCCGCTGATGACCGTCGCCGACCTGTCCAAAGTGTTCATCAGCGCCAACGCGCAGGAGAAAGACCTGCCGCAGCTGTACATCGGCCAGCAAGCCAACATCAAGCTGGACGCGTGGCCGCAGCCGGTGGCGGGCCAGGTGCGCTACATCGGCGAGATGCTGGACGCCGACACCCGCACCATCAAAGTCCGCCTGCCGTTCGACAACCGCGACGGCCACCTGAAGCCCGGTATGTTTGCCGAAGCCACGCTGCTGGCGCGTCCGCACAATGGCATGCTGGTGCCGATGACGGCTGTGATCCAGAGCGGCTTCGCCAGCCGCGCCTTCGTCGAAGTCAAGCCATGGCAGTTTGAAGCGCGCGAGCTGAAACTCGGCACGCAGATCGGCGAACAAGTCGAAGTGCTGGACGGCCTCAAATCCGGCGAGCGTATCGTCACCAAGGATGGAGTGCTGCTCAATGATTGAACGTCTGGTTAACCTGTGCTTCAACCGGCGCGGCATCGTCACCCTGATCTTCCTGCTGGTGGCGCTGTACGGCGGCTACTGCTGGACGCAACTGCCGCTGGAAGCCTATCCCGATATCGCCGACGTCACCTCGCAAGTGGTCACGCAAGTCAACGGCCTGGCCGCCGAGGAAGTCGAACAGCAGATCACGATTCCGCTGGAACGCGAAATCATGGGCACGCCCGGCATGCACGTGATGCGTTCCAAGTCCACCTTCGGCCTGTCGCTGATCACCGTGGTGTTCGAGGACGGCGCGGAAGACTACTGGTCACGCCAGCGCCTGCAGGAACGCATCGCCGGCGTCACGCTGCCGTATAGCGCGCAGCCGTCGCTCGACGCCCTGACCTCGCCGATCGGCGAAATCTACCGCTACACGCTGGAATCGAAGAGCCACGACCTGCGCGCGCTGTCCGAGCTGCAACGCTGGGTGGTCATCCCCCGCCTGAAGCAGGCCACCGGCGTGGTCGATGTCGGCAACTTCGGCGGCCTGACCACGCAGTTCCTGCTGGAGTTCGATCCGGCCAAGCTGTCCAAATACAACCTGTCGCTGGCGCAAATCACGCAAGCGATTGCCGCCAACAACGCCAACGCCGGCGGCAGCATCCTGACGCGCGGACAGCAGGGACTGGTGGTGCGCGGCGTCGGCCTGATCCACAACCTGGACGATCTGGGCAACGTGGTGGTGACGCAGAAGAATGGCGTGCCGGTGCTAGTCAAAGACCTCGGCAACGTCACGCTCGGCAACCAGGAACGCCACGGCGTGCTGGGCAAGGACAAAATCTCCGACACCGTCTCCGGCATCGTGCTGCTGCTGAAGAACGAGAACCCGTCGCGCGTGATCGCCGGCGTGCACGAAGCGGTGCAGGACTTGAACGACCACCTGCTGCCGAAAGACGTCAAAGTCGTGCCGTATATGGACCGCAGCACGCTGGTGGACGCCACCGTGCACACGGTCGGCAAGACGCTGATCGAAGGCGTGGTGCTGGTCACGCTGGTGATGGTGCTGTTCCTCGGCAGCCCGCGCGCGGCGCTGATTGCGGCGTCGGCGATTCCGGTGTCGCTGATGGTGGCCTTCATCTTGATGCATCACTTTAAGATTCCGGCCAACCTGCTGTCGCTCGGCGCGATCGACTTCGGCATCATCGTCGACGGCGCCATCTTCGTGCTGGAAGCCATCCTGCTCCAGCGCGAGCGGCAGCCGGACGGCCTGCTGTCGGCCAAAGACGCCATGAAAGCCACGCTGCAAGTGATGAAGCCGACCTGCTTCGGCATGCTGGTGATCATGGTCGCCTACCTGCCGCTGTTCGCCTTCCAGCGCATTGAGTACAAGCTGTTCTCGCCGATGGCGTTCGCGGTCGGCTTCGCGCTGCTCGGCGCGCTGCTGATGACCATCATGCTGATTCCGGGCCTGGCTTTCTGGGCCTTCCGCAAGCCGCGCAAGATTTTCCACAATCCGGTGCTGGGCTGGCTGATGCCGCGCTACGAAGCACTGCTGCACCGCCTGGTCGGCAAGTCCAAGCTGGTGCTGGCGGTGGCCGGCGCCACGCTGGCGGCGGTGATCGTGGTGGGCGGCGCCATCGGCCGCGACTTCCTGCCGTCGCTGGACGAAGGCTCGATCTGGCTGCAAGTCACGCTACCGCCCGGCATTTCGCTGACCAAGGCGACACAGATGGCCGACGCGCTGCGCGCCGCCACGCTGCTGGAACCGCAGGTGGCGCACGTGGTCACACAGCTGGGTCGCAACGACGAAGGCACCGACCCGTTCACGCCGTCACACATCGAATGCGCGGTGACCTTGCAGCCCTATGACAAGTGGCCGTCCGGCATGAGCAAGCAAGACCTGATCGACAAGCTGTCGGCGCGCTACAAGCAGCTGCCGCGCACCGACGTCGGCTTCTCGCAGCCGATGATCGACGGCGTGCTGGACAAGCTGGCCGGCGCCCACAGCGACCTGGTGGTCAAAGTGTATGGCGACGATTTCCACGCCACCCGCAAGCTGGCCAGCGCGGTCGAGCATTTGCTGCGCACGGTGCCCGGCGCGGCCGACGTCATCATCGACCAGGAACCACCGCTGCCGCAGGTGCGTATCGACGTCGACCGCGCTGCCGCCGCCCGTCTCGGCATCAATGTGGCCGACGTCATGGCGCTGATCCAGACAGGCATCGGCGGTAGTCCGGTAGCGCAGGTGTATGTGGACGACCGCAGTTACGATGTCGCCGCCCGCTTCAGCGGCCCGACCCGCAACGACCCGCAAGCCATCGGCGATTTGGTGCTGAACGCTGCCAACGGCGCCCACGTAGCGCTGGCGCAAGTCGCGCACATCCACCTTGCCGAAGGCGAAACCACCATCACGCGCGAGATGAACCGGCGCCACCTGACAGTGCGCACCAACTTGCGCGGTCGCGATCTGTCATCGTTCCTGGCCGAGGCGCAAAACCGCATCCAGAAGGAGATCCCGTACGACCACGCGCGCTACCAGATCACCTGGGGCGGCCAGTTTGAAAACCAGCAGCGTGCGCAAGCCCGCCTGGCGGTCATCGTGCCGGCCGTACTGGCGCTGATGTTTGTGATGCTGTTCTCCGAATTCGGCAACCTGCGCCAGCCGGGGCTGATTCTGCTGGCGGTGCCGCTGTCGCTGCTGGGCGGGCTGGTGGCGTTGCAGATGCGCGGCATGACATTGAACGTCTCGTCGGCGGTTGGCTTCATCGCGCTGTTTGGCGTGTCAGTGTTGAACGCGGTGGTCATGCTGGCCAACCTTAACCGCTGGCGCGACCTGATGCCGAATGACTTGCGCAACGCCGTCATCACCGGCGCCCGCGAACGGGTGCGACCAGTGCTGACCACCGCCACCGTGGCCGCACTGGGCTTGGTGCCCGCTGCACTGGCGCACGGCTTGGGCAGCGACGTCCAGCGTCCGCTGGCCACCGTGGTAGTGGGCGGCCTGGTCACCGCCACCGTGTTGACGCTGGTGCTGCTGCCAGCGCTGTATTACCTGATCGAAGAACGCGTGGCCCGCCGCACCGCTTCGGTGCCCGAGCCAGAAGGAGAGCAACCATGATGAAAAACCTGAACATGCACCTGAGTGCAGCGACCGCCCCGACGGCACTGGCCCCGCTTCCTGCAGGTGGCCGCGCGCGCTTAGCCGCCCGCACCACTGCTGCCGCCCGTGCAACTGGCGCGGCCCTTGCTGCACGCGCCGCCCGCGCGCGTAATCAACTCGCGCCGTGCATCACCGCCCTGGCCGCGTCGTTCGCTAACGCCCCGGCAGCGACTGTGCTGGCGGTGGCGATGCGCCTGCTGATTGCAGTTCTGGCCACCGGCTGCGCCGCCGGTCCGGACTTCGTGCGTCCTGCCGCGCCGATGGTTACCGGCTATACCGCCGCACCGCTGCCAACCGCCACCGCCTCGGCACCGGTCACTGGCGGCGAGGCGCAGCACTATGCCGAAGGCCAAACCGTGTCCACCCAATGGTGGACCGTCTTCGGCTCCGACGACCTGAACCAACTGGTGACCGCCGCCCTGCAAGCCAATCCCGACCTGCAAGCTGCCGACGCCGCCCTGCGCGCCGCCAGCGAAACCGCCGCCGCCCAACGCGGCGCCTTCCTGCCGACGGCCGACCTGCACCTGCAACCCACCCGCCAGCGCGTGGCCGACACCCTGTCCAGCCCAACCGCCTCCGGCGCCAATCTGTACACGCTGCACACCGCGCAACTGAGCATCGGCTACACGCCCGACGTGTTCGGCGCCACCCGCCGCCAGGCGGAAGCCACCGACGCCCAAACCGACCTGGCCCGCTACCAGCGCGACGCCGCCCGCTTAACGCTGACCACCAGCATCGTCAACGCCGCCATAGTCGAAGCCGCCCTGCGCGCGCAACTGAACGCCATGCAACAGCAAGCCACCATGGCGCGCCAACAACTGGACGCCGTCCGCAAACAGCAACAAGCCGGCCAACTTGGCGCGGCCGATGTCGCCGCCCAGGAAGCCGCGCTGGCGCAAGTCGAAGCCACCCTGCCGCCGCTGCAAAAGCAACTGGCCCAACAGCACAACCTCCTGTCCGCCCTGGCCGGCCGCTACCCAAGCGAAGGCATCGCCGAAAACCTCGACTTCAGCAAACTAACGCTGGCGACCGAACTGCCGCTCAGCCTGCCAGCGCAACTGGTCGAACAGCGCCCCGACATCCGCGCCGCCGAAGCGCAACTGCACAGCGCCTCTGCCCACATCGGCGTCGCCGCCGCCGCGCGCCTGCCCAACATCGCGCTGACCGGCACGCTGGGCAGCTCCGCCCTCAGCGCCGGCACCCTGTTCAAATCCGGCGGCGGCTTCTGGAGCATCGGCGCCGACCTGGCGCAACCGCTGTTCCACGGCGGCGCCCTGCTGCACCAGCAACGCGCCGCCGAAGCCAGCTATGACCAGGCCGCCGCCCAGTACCGCAGCACCGTGCTGACCGCATTCCAGAACGTCGCCGACACCCTGCACGCCATCGACGCCGACGCCCACTCCCTGCGCGCCGCCGCCACCGCAGAACAAGCCGCCCACAAAAGCTGGAGCATCGCCCAGCGCCAATGGCAACTCGGCCTGACCGGCTACCCGCCGGTGCTGCAAGCCGGCCAAATCTGGCAGCAAGCCAGCATCGCCCTGATCCAGGCCCAGGCCAGCCGCTACACCGACACCGTCGCCCTGTACCAGGCCCTGGGCGGCGGTTGGCAAAGCGACTAGGCGCTAGGCAGGCGTCAGCCGGATCGCGATCGACTTGGCAGCCGGCACCTTGCTCTCCAGCGCGTGGTGCGATAGCGCCATCAGCGGATTACACTCCGGGTAGTAGCCGGCCACGCAGCCGGCCGGCACATCGTACGCCACCAGCCGCAGGCCCTGCACGCTGCGGGCGACCCCGTCCGAAGTCACCGCGTGGGCCTGCACCAGCTGATCTTCCGCCAGCCCCAACCGCGCCAGATCACCGGCATTCATCAGCAGCACCTTGCGGCCGCCTTTGATGCCGCGGAAGCGGTCATCCTCGTTGTAGACTGTTGTGTTGAACTGGCTGTCGCTGCGCACCGTGAACAGGCGCAGCACATCGGCATGCGGCACCGCTTGATCAGGATCGGCTTCCATCGTCTTCGGCACGATGAAATTGGCTTTGCCGTTCGGTGTCTTCCACTGCCGGTGTGCGGCCGGGACCGGGCGGCGGAAACCACCCGGCGTCCACATGCGCTGGTTGAAGTCGTGGAAGATATCAGGGAAGGTCCGCGCAATCGCGTCGCGCACGCGGCTGTAGTCATCCACCCATTCCTGCCACGGCACCGCCGGATTGGCGTCCAGCGTGGCGCGCGCCAGTCCCGCAACAATCGCCGCCTCAGAGCGCAGCAACTCGCCGGCCGGCTCCGCGCGGCCCTTGGAACCGTGCATGCAGCCGGTGCTGTCCTCCACCGCCACCGCTTGCTCGCCACTGGCTTGACGGTCGATCTCGATTCGTCCCAGACATGGCAGAATATACGCGACCTCGCCATGCACCAGATGGCTGCGATTCAGTTTGGTCGACACCTGCACCGTCAGCCGTAGCCGCGACCAGGCCGCCTCCATGCGCACCGTATCCGGGATCGCGCGCAGGAAATTACCGCCCAGGCCGACGAAGGCGCTGACCGAGCCGTCCAGCACACCCTCGCACGCTTCCACTGTATTCAGGCCCTTGTCGCGCGGCGGCTCGAAATGGTACAGCTCCTTCAGTTTCTCGAGCGGCGCCAGTTCCGGCTTTTCCGTGATGCCGACGGTACGCTGGCCCTGCACGTTCGAATGCCCGCGCACCGGGCAGATGCCGGCGCCAGGCTTGCCGATATTCCCGCGCAGCAGCAGGAAGTTCGACACCATCTGCACGTTCAGCACGCCATGTCGGTGCTGCGTCAGGCCCATGCCGTAGATGCCGATCACCTTATCAGCCGCCGCATAAGTGGCCGCCGCCGCAACCAGGTCCGCTTGCGTCAGCCCGGACGCGTCGACGATGTGCTGCCAGGTAGTGGACCGCACCTCCGCCACAAATGCTTCCAGCCCGGCGGTATGCTCGGCCAGGAAGGCCACGTCCAGCACGCGCGCCGAACCGGCCGCCTGCGCCGCGTCATCCGCCTCAATCAGCGCCTTGCACAGGCCGAGTAACGCGCCGATATCGCCGCCGGCGCGTACTTGCAGGTACTGGGTGCTGATGGTGGTCTCGGCCGGCGTCAACATCTCCAGCGGCGACTGAGGATTGGAAAAATTCAGCAGTCCCGCCTCCTTCAGCGGATTGAAGGTGATGATCGGCACGCCGCGCCGGCGCGCTTCCTGCAACTGGTGCAGCATGCGCGGGCTGTTGGTGCCGACGTTCTGGCCGAAGAAGAAAATGCAGTCGGTCTGCTCGAAGTCGTCCAGCGACACGGTGCCGATCGGCACGCCGATCGTCTTGGGCAGCGCCACCGAGGTGCTCTCGTGGCACATATTCGAGCTGTCCGGCAGGTTGTTATTGCCGTACATGCGCGCCAGCAGCTGGTACATATACGACGTTTCTAGAGAGGCCCGGCCGGATGCGTAAAACACCACGCCCTTGCGTTTTTCCGCGGGCACCGCGCGCAGCTCGCGGCCGATTTCTGCAAACGCCGTCTCCCAGTCGACCGGCAGATAGCGGTCGCTGGCGGCGTCCCATCGCAAAGGCGTGGTCAGGCGGCCGACCGACTCCAGCGCGCAATCGCTCCAGTCCAGCAATTCGGTCACGGTGTGCCTGGCGAAGAAATCCGGTTCGCAGCGCTTGCTGGTGACTTCCCAGGCCGTGGCCTTGGCGCCGCTCTCGCAAAACTCAAACGGATGCGGATTGGCCGGCTTGGCCCAGGCGCAGCTGACGCAGGCGAAGCCGTCCGTCTTGTTCTGGTGCAGCAGCAATTTGCTGCCCTCGATCAGCACGTGCTCGTGCAGCAACGCATTGCTGACTTCTTTGACCGATCCCCAACCGCCTGCCGCGTGCCCCTGTTCGCCGTGTTTCATCCGCTATCCTCCAAAAAAAGATAGTGTGCGATACGGCTGGCGGGCAAGCTGTACGCCAGCGTACCAAGACGGCGCTCAAGACATGGCGCGGCGCAGATATGGCGCGGTGCGGCTGCTCTTGTGACGTGCCACCTCGGCCGGCGCACCGCTGGCGACGATATTGCCGCCCTCCTCGCCGGCGCCGGGGCCGACGTCAATCAACCAGTCGCTGTCGGCCAGCACCTGCATATTGTGCTCGACCACGATCACACTGTTGCCGGCATCCACCAGCTTGTGCAGTTGCGCCAGCAGCAGGTCAATGTCGGACGGATGCAGGCCGGTGGTCGGCTCGTCCAGCACGTACAAGGTGTCGCCCCGGCTGGCGCGTTGCAGTTCGGTCGCCAGCTTGATGCGCTGCGCCTCGCCGCCCGACAGCTCGGTGGCCGGCTGCCCCAGCCGCAGATAGCCGAGGCCGACGGCGCGCAACACATCGAGCGCGTGGTGCAGCGGCGGCACGTCTTCAAAGAATTCCCACGCCGCGTCCACCGTCAGCGCCAGCACCTCGGCGATATTGTGGTCACGGTAGCGCACCGCCAGCGTTTGCGGGTTGTAGCGCGCGCCGTCGCATTCCGGGCACGGCGCGTACACGCTGGGCAGAAACAGCAACTCGACCATGACGAAACCCTCGCCGGAACAATGCGGGCAACGGCCCTTGGCGACGTTGAACGAGAAACGGCCAGCGTCATAATGCTTGGCCTTGGCCGCGCGCGTGCCGGCAAACAGCTTGCGCACGTGATCAAACAGGCCGGTATAAGTCGCGAGATTGGAGCGCGGCGTGCGGCCAATCGGTTTCTGGTCCACCTGCACCAGCCGTCGCAGCTGCTCCATGCCGCCGGCGATATGCCCTTTCAGCTCGCCCGGCTCGGCCGCATCCAGCAGTTCCTCTGTCGATTCGACCGGCTCGGCGGCCACCGGCTGGCCCAGCTGCGCCTGCACCAGCTGGATCAGCGCCTGGCTGACCAGGCTGGATTTGCCGGAACCGGAGACGCCGCTGACGGTGGCCAGCACGCCCAAGGGAAAATCGGCATCCAGCCCACGCAAATTGTTGCGCACCACGCCGCGCAGTTGCAGCCAGCCGCTCGGCTGGCGCGGATCGCGCGCAGTACGCTCAGCCGCGCCAAACAGGTAATGCGCGGTGCGCGACTCCTTCACCGTTTTCAGCCCATCCGGCTTGCCGCTGTATAGCACCTTGCCGCCGTGCTGCCCCGCCTTCGGGCCGACATCGATAATCCAGTCGGCATGGCGGATCACATCCAGCGCATGCTCGACCACGAACAGGGAATTGCCGGCCGCCTTCAGCCGGTCCAGCGCGCGCAACAGCGCTTCGGTATCGGCCGGATGAAGCCCGGCTGACGGCTCGTCCAGCACATACACCACGCCGAACAGGCTGGAGCGCACCTGCGTGGCTAGCCGCAACCGCTGCAATTCGCCCGGCGATAAGGTCGGCGTGCCGCGTTCCAGATTCAGATAGCCGAGGCCCAGGTCGAGCATTACTTCCAGCCGCGCCAGCAGGTCGGCGGCAATCCGCTGCGTCACCACCACTTTTTCCGGCGACTGTTTGCCCTTGCGCGCCGGCGGCTTCCCGGCCGCATACGGCTGCAACAACTGCGCCAGCTGGCGCAGCGACAGCCGCGAAATCTCCGTGATGTCGTGTCCGGCAAACGTGACCGACAGCGCTTCCTGGCGCAACCGCTTGCCCTCGCAGGTCGGACAGGCCATGCTGACTAAGTACTGCGCCACGCGCTTTTTCATCAACGCGCTCTCGGTACCGGCAAAAGTCTGCAACACATACTTGCGCGCGCCGGTGAAGGTGCCCTGATAGCTCGGCGTTTCCTTACGCTTGAGCGCGCGCTTGGTCTCGGCCGGCGTCAGGCCGGCGTACACCGGCACCGTTGGCTGCTCGTCGGTAAACAGTATCCAGTCGCGGACTTTCTTCGGCAACTCGCGCCACGGCGTATCGACATCGTAGCCCAGCGTGACCAGGATATCGCGCAGATTCTGCCCATGCCAGGCGGTCGGCCAGGCGGCCACCGCGCGCTCGCGGATGGTCAGGGTGTCATCCGGCACCATCGATTTTTCGGTGGCCTCATAGACGCGGCCCAGGCCGTGACATTGCGGACAGGCGCCCTGCGGCGTGTTGGGAGAAAACGATTCCGCATACAGCAGCTCCTGACCCGCCGGATAATCGCCGGCGCGAGAATACAGCATGCGCAGCGAATTCGACAAGGTGCTGACGCTACCCACCGACGAACGCGTGGTCGGCGTGCCGCGCTGCTGCTGCAAGGCGACCGCCGGCGGCAAGCCATCGATGGCGTCGACTTCCGGTACCGGCATCTGGTGGAACAGCCGCCGTGCATACGGCGACACCGATTCCAGATAACGCCGTTGCGCCTCCGCGTACAGCGTGCCGAACGCCAGCGACGACTTGCCCGAGCCGGACACGCCGGTGAACACCACCAGCGCATTGCGCGGGATATCGACGTCCACATTTTGCAAATTGTGTTCACGCGCGCCGCGCACGCGGACGTAGCCGTCAAAGTCGGAAGACATGGGCAATCCATTAAAAGATGATCGTCAAAGCATAGCCGCTGCGCGGACTCAGGCACTGTACGCGGACGCACCATGCCACGGCAACTCAGCCATTTGCGTGCGCGAGACAGTAGAACTACCAGCCCCGCGCCACTCCGTAATTTTGGCATTACCATCACGTTCCCGCGTTCACCGGCGCGGTCAACACCGATAACAGGAGACTTCAATATGGCTACTTTCGTCCGTCAGTTGCGTATCCGACAGGTCCTTCTTTGCACGTTGACGGGGGCCGCGTTTGGCGCTTCCGCCGCCCCGGTATCGCTACCCTCTTACAACATCGATCCAGCGCTGATCTCGGTCTCCGGCCTATCGTCCGGCGGCTTCATGGCGGTGCAATTGCATGTGGCGTATTCCGCCACTTTCCGCGCCGGCGCCGGCATCGTCGCCGGCGGCCCGTTCGACTGCGCCCAAGGTTCCGTGGTCACCGCAACCGGCCCCTGCATGGCCGCCACCAGCGCCAGCAAGCCGGCCACCAGCACGCTGATCAGCACCACCAACAGCTGGGCTAGCCAAGGCAGCATCGACGCCACCAGCAACCTCGCCGCCTCGCGCGTCTACCTGTACTCGGGCAGCATCGACAGCACTGTCAAGCAACTGGTGATGAGCGAGGCCAACACCTACTATCAGCACTACATCAACAGCGCCAACATCTTCTACAAAAACAACCTGGCATCCGAACACGCGATGGTGACCGACGACTTCGGTAGTGGCTGTAGCGTCAAGGCCAGCCCCTATATCAACGACTGCAACTTCGACCTGGCCGGCGAGATCCTGAAATGGATCTATGGCCCACTGAACGCGCGCAACACCGGCACGCTAAGCGGCAGCTTTATCGAATTTAATCAGGCCGAGTTCATCGCCAGTCCGGCCAGCCACGGCATGGCGTCCAGCGGCTGGGCCTACGTGCCCGCCAGTTGCGGCGCCGGCCAGCAGTGCAAAGCACACGTGGTGCTGCACGGCTGCCAGCAAGACCCGACCAAAATCCAGGACAGGTATTACCGCAACACCGGCTACAACCGCTGGGCCGACAACAATAACATCGTGCTGATTTATCCGCAGACGGCGCCCAGCAGCAGCGGCAATCCCAACGGCTGCTGGGACTGGTGGGGTTATGACGACGTCAATTATGCGAAGAAAAGCGGGCGGCAGATGGCGGCCATCAAGGCCATGGTGGATCGCGTGGCGGCCGGCACGGGCGGTGGCGGTGGCGGTGGCGGTGGCGGCGGCAGCGCCCTGCCCGCGCCAACCGGCCTGCAAGTCACCGGTGTGACTACCACTTCCGTCACGCTAGCGTGGAACGGCACCGCCGGCGCGGCGGCCTACGACGTCTACCGGGGTGGCGCAAAAGTGAACAGCACACCCGTCGGCGCCACCACCTACACCGACAGCGGCCTGATGTCGGGCGCGACATACAGCTACACGGTGCGGGCGCTGACGGCGGCCGGCGCTGCTGGCGCCGCATCGGCCAGTGTAACGGCAACCACCACGCAGTCGGGCTACGCCTGCACCACGACCACCGCCAGCAACTACGCGCACGTGACGGCCGGGCGCGCAGTTTATAGCATGGGCTACGCGCTGGCCAAAGGCTCCAACCAGAACATGGGGCTGTATAACGTGTTCATCACCACCACGCTGGCGCAGACCAGCACCGGTTACTATGTGATCGGCAGTTGCCCGTAAAGCCAGGCTAGCGTTCGGCGGTCGGCGTGCTGGCGTTGGCATGCCAGCCGGACTGCGTCTGGCTGACGGCGATCAGACCCGTATTGGCATCGGGCGGCACCAGCCCGATGCCTTTGCGCAGCGCCTCGTGCAAGTCCATGCCGTCTTCGATCCAGTGATAGACCCGCAGCGCCAGCATGGTGCGGATGATGTATTCGCCGATGCCGGTGGCCGCCACCGCGCCGGCCGGTCCGGCGTAAAAGCCGCAGCCGACCAGCGGCGTGTCACCCACCCTGCCCAGCAGTGATGGCGCCGAACCGCCGGTCGAGCCGGCCACGGCGAAATGACCGTCGGCGTCGCGTACCACCGCGCCGACGGTGTCGCAGCCCTGGCTGCCGGCCAATGTGGGCACGCTGTCGTAATTCCAGTAGCGGGAAAACTCGGCGTTGTCGACGCCGGCCATTGGTCGCTGTCCGGCATCCATTTTTGCCAGCAGCGCCGCGTGCTTGCGGCGCGCAGTTTCGGGGATCACGTCATACGGCGCATGGCCCATCAACCGCGCAAAGCGCTGCGCGCCCTCGCCCACCAGCAGGTAATGCGGCGTGCGCGCCACGTCGCGCGCCACCAGGATGGGATTTTTGACCGAGCGCAGCGCCGCCACGGCGGCCAGCGTGCCGTGCGTGTCCATCAGCGCGGCGTCCATTTCGACCGTCTCGCCGTCCAGGCCCAGCGCGGAGCCGGTACCGGCATTGAAACGGTCGTCATCTTCCAGCACCAGCACGGCGGCAATCGCCGCTGCCAGCGCGCCATCGCCTTGCGCCAGCGCGCGACCGGCAGCCTCGACGGCCAGCTGACAGCCATCGCTGTGCTCCGCCCCGGCCCCCGCGCCACCGTGCACCACGATCGCGGTTAATGCTGAATTGATTGTCATCGCCTGCCTCCAGTATGCTGAGCAGGCATTATGTGGCGGGGCGCCCGCCGCCGGCATCGGGGCGCGTGCTGCGTCCGCGTAAGACCAGGCTTACGCGGCTAGTGTTTTACGTCCGGCACATAGGCGGTGATAAAGGCATAGCAGACTTGGGCATCGCCGGCGATGGCGTCAAAACGCATCGGCTGCACCTGGCGCCCGCGAAAATCCGGGCCGTGGCGGCGTGCCGCCGCATCGTCCGGCAGCAGCATGCTCCAGTGGGTGAACACACGGCGCTTGGCGCGCTGGTGGATCACCACCCGCACATTGTCGTGCAGGTGGCTGGCGCGGATGCGCTCGAAGGTCTCCATCACCTTGCCGTGCTCGCCTTCCAGCATCTGCATGAAGCGCTCGTTCTCGTACAGCAGGCAGCCGGTCAGGCCGGCGCGGGCGTTGTTGACGCGGGTGCGCTGCAACAACTGGTCCAGCTGCGGCCGCGACAGCGGCGCCACCGCCTCGCTGACGTACAGCAGGAAGTACAGGCCGGTATCCTTGGCGGGCTCGACGTTGAGCGCCTGCCGCTCGAACGCCGCCACCAGTTCGCCGGCCGGCATCGGCCGGTAGAAATAATAACCCTGGATCAGGTCGCAGCCGTAACCGCACAGCTCCAGCTGCTGGGCGGCCGTCTCCACGCCTTCGGCCACCAGCTTGAGGCCGAGCGCGCGGCCGAGGCCGACCACCGCCTCCACCACCGCCCGGCTCTCGCCGCTCTCGGCGATGTCCTTGATAAAGGAGCGGTCGATCTTCAGCACATCCACCGGCAGGCGCGCCAGCTGCCCGAGCGACGAATAACCGGTGCCGAAATCGTCCATCGCCAGCCGCAGGCCCATGTCGGCGAAGCGCGCCAGTACGCGCAGCTTGGCGTCGATATCGGCCATCAGCATGCTCTCGGTGATTTCCACCAGCAGGCGGCGCGGGTCGGCGCCGGTCTCGGCCAGGATGGCGGCGAACACGTCCGCCAGCGCCGGATCGTCCAGCTGACGCACCGAGACGTTGACCGACACATACGGCGCCGCCGCGCCCCAGCGTCGGTGCCAGTCGCGCTCGGCCAGGCAGGCCTGGCGGAACACCCAGGCACCGATCGGAATGATGGCGCCGCTGGCCTCGGCAATCGGAATGAATTCCACCGGCGACACCTCGCCCTGCTGCGGAAACCAGCGCAGCAGCAACTCGGCGCCGACGATGCGGCCGCTGCCGGCGTCGACAATCGGCTGGAAACGCGGCGCCAGCTCGTTGCGCTCCAGCGCCAGCTGCAGGCCGTGCGCCAGGTCCATGCGCTGCAAGGCGCGCTGATGCATTTGCGGGTCGAAGAATTGCCAGCCATTGCCGCCGGTCGCGCGCGCCGCCTGCACGGCTGTCGCCGCAAAACTCAACAACAGGTCGCCGTCCTCGTCGGCCGCGTCGTTGGCCGTCGCCAGGCCGATGCTGGCGGTGACCACGGCGCTCACGCCGCCAATGGCGGCCGGCGCTTGCACCGCCAGCTGGATGCGCTCAGCCAGCGCCGCCAGTTCCGCCGGCACCGTCACCTGCTCACAGATAATGGCGAATTCGTCCGCCCCCAGCCGCGCCACCAGTTCGCCGGCGCGCGCCAAGTGCTGCAGGCGGCGACCGATTTCGCGCAGCAGCGCGTCACCATTGTCCTGGCCGTGCAGGTCGTTAATCGTCTGAAAGCCATCCAGATCGATCAACACCAGCGCCACCTGGGCGTTGGCCCGCAAGGCGCGTTGCAGCGCGGAGCGCAAGCCCTCGCGGAAGGCGGCGCGGTCCGCCAGCCCGGTCAATACATCAAACGTACTCATTTAACACCCTGAAAAGCAGCTTTGTCGTCGTCGGAACCACAAGTATAAAGGCTTACTAAAAGCAACGCTTTTTCGGTGACCGGCTAGCGGGCGTCCGTTACGCAGCGGAAACCGACGGTGGCGGCGCGGTCGCGCCCGGGCGCCATTAGCAAGAGCTTGCCGTGCTGGTCGTTGCGGTAGGCTTGCGGGAAGTACCAGATCGACCCTTGCGGCTGGTAGGAACTGCCGCCGCGCAGGATGGCGAAGCGGGTGTGGGCGTCGCTATACTCGTCGGTCCACTGCCAGACGTTGCCGACCAAATCCTGCACGCCAAACGGGCTGGCGCCTTGCGGATGGGAATCCACGTCGGCCGGCGTGGCCACAGCGCGGCCGGTGGCCGGCTGCGGCGCCGCGTCGGCGCGCCAGTCGTTGCCCCATGGGTAAACGCGGCCATCGCTGCCACTGGCGGCGTATTGCCACTCCCATTCACGCGGCAGCCGCTTGCCGGCCCAGGCGGCGTAAGCGCGGGCGTCCTCCAGGCCGACCCAGGTGACTGGCTTGTTGCCCCAGCCGGCGGGATAGCTGCCGTTCTGCCAGTGCTGGAGGAAATTGGCGTCGTCGGCCGGATGGTAATGGGTGGCGTCGACAAAGGCCTTGAACTGGGCGTTGCTGACAGGGTAACGGTCGATGAAGAAACGCGGCATCTGCATGCTGCGCTGGTGGAAGCGGCGCGCGCCATCTTCCCATGCATACTGCACATCCACGCCGACGCTGTTACCGCCTTCTATCGCCAGCCCGCGCACGGTGAAGTCGAACGGGCCGGCTGGGATCTCGACCATGCCGGCCGGCGCGCTGCTGGCCGGTTTGGTGGATGCGACCGGGGTTTGCGTCTGCGGCAAGGCGGCCCACTCGGCGGACCAGTCGCGCAGCGGACGCGCGGTTATTGCCTTCATCTTCTCCAGGCTGGCCACGGTGGACGCATCCGGCGGGGCGTTGGTCATTAGCACCGCGCCAAAACCGCGCGCTTCAATCGGGAACGACAGCAGCACGCCGTCGCCGTCACGCGAGGCCGCCAGTTCCACGCCGTGATAAGCGTCGAAATAGCGCGCGCCGGTTTGGTACGGCACGCGCAGCTGCACGCCGTCGCTATCGTATTCGTTGCGGTTGACGATGGTCCACAGCGTGGCGTCGGCCAGCGGCCATCGGCTGGTGAACACACCGTACTGGCGCGCCGGATAATGCGGCTCCCAGTCCGGGCTGACCAGGAAGCGCGCATAGCTGCGCTCCAGCATGGCGACGCGGCGGGTGGCTTCGCCGTCGCGCGGTGTGATGCCGTTCCAGATGCCCCAGATGTTTTCCCAGCTTTCCCAGCCGACGCCGTTGAAGAAGGCGAATTGCAGGTCGTCGGTCTTGCTGCGGTTCCAGCGGTCCGAGATGTTGACCATGTGGCGCGGCTCCAGCCACTTGTAGCGGTCCACCGTCGGCGCGAAAGGGAAAGTGTACTGGCCCCAGGTCATCAGGTTCCAGGCCAGCGCCTCGTCGGACGGCAGGCCTTCGGGCTGGAACACCAGCGGGTGGGCGGCCTTATCGGCGGCCAGCGTGAAGGCCAGCGGCACGCCGTCCTGCGTATCGCCGTTGATGCCGTCGGCACCGAGCTCCTTCATCAGCGCGGCCAGCTCATCCGGCCAGGATTTCGCCAACGCGCGCGTGCCCTGGTCCCACAGCATCATCGGAAACATCACGCGCACGCCGCGACGGTGGAAGTCGGCCACCATCTGCTTCACCGCCGGAATGCCGCCAGGCAGCGAGCGCACCATGTCGATGGTGTTGCGGTCGTCGAGACCGATATTCGGATAAGTCGGCCACACCAGCACCGCATCGATGCCGCCGAAGCGCTGGACCAGATCGTCCAGATAGCGGTCCACCGTGTACCGGCGGCTGGCCGGATCGTAGAAATAGCGGTCCTCGACCATCATCTGCGCCTGCATGAAACTCGATTGCGTCCACGCCGCCGACGGCCGCGCATAGCGGCTGCCATCGTAGCCGACGCGGATGCGGCGCTCATCGCGCCAGTGGCGCAGGTCTTGCAGCCAATCCTGATGATCGGCCGTCGAGCACGGATTCCAGTGCCCTTCCCAAGGCTGGTTCATCGTCAAACAAGCCGGCGCCGGAATCGCCAGCTGCGTGTACGACCCATGCGGCACATGCCGCGTATCCTGCGCCTGGGACGGCAACGTCAAAGCCAACAGCAGCGGCCAGCAGCATTTCAATGAAGGCAATTTCATGCAGCGGAGTTCCTGAAAATAGTAAATTTTTCCAATTTAACGTATCCAGCCGGTTTACACTAGGCGGGTTTGCCATCTCATCCACAAGGATTCCATGAAAGCCCGTCTTACCGCCCTTGCCCTGTCGTTGATGCTGGGAGGCGTGTGCCACCAGAGCGTGCTGGCCGCCGATGCGCCGAAGTACAGCCTGCGCGAGCATTACACCAAGTATGAATTCAACATTCCCATGCGCGACGGCGTCAAGCTGTTCACCGTGGTCTATGTGCCCAAGGACAGCAGCAAGAGCTATCCCTTCCTGATGCAGCGCACGCCGTACAGCGCCGGCGTGCAGTCGGGCGGCGAACTGCATTACGGTGAAGACTACTATCCGGAACACATCGGCCCGTCGCAGGAGTTCGAGGACAGCGGCTATATCTTCGTCAAGCAGGACGTGCGCGGCCGCTATATGTCGGAAGGCAAGTGGCAGGAAATGACGCCGCACGTCAACCCTAACCGCACCAAGGGCCAGGGCAACGAGAGCGAAGACATGCACGACACCGTCGACTGGCTGCTGAAGAACGTCGCCAACAACAACGGCAAGGTCGGCATCCTGGGCATTTCGTACCCGGGCTTCTACACCTCGGCCAGCATCATCGACTCGCACCCGGCCATTAAAGCCGCGTCGCCGCAGGCGCCGGTGACCGACCTGTTCATGAACGACGACTCCTACCACGGCGGCGCCTTCATGCTGGCCGCCAATTTCGATTTCTACTCGGCCTTCGTGGAAGCGGAAAATCCGACGCCGCTGCCGAAAACCTGGGACCGCTTCGACTACGGCACCGCCGACGGCTACGAGTTCTTCCTCAAGCACCTGACGCTGTCCAACATCCTCGGTACGATGACGCCGAAACAGCAAGCACTGCTGCGCCCTACCATCGACCACAGCACCTACGACGAATTCTGGAAGTCGCGTAACATCGCCGCCCACCTGAAAAACATCAAGGCCGCCGTGCTGACCGTCGGCGGCTGGTATGACGCCGAAGACCTGCAAGGCCCGCTGACCACCTACGCCAGCATCAAGAAAAACAACCCGACCACCTACAGCGGCCTGGTGATGGGTCCGTGGGTGCACGGCGGCTGGGCGCGCGGCGAAGGCAAGCGTCTGGGCTACGTCAACTTCGACAGCAAGACCAGCGAGTATTTCCGCACCAATATCCAGTTCCCGTTTTTCGAGCAGCACCTGAAAGACGCCAAGGGCAAAAATCTGGCCGAGGTGACCGCGTTTGAAACCGGCAGCAACGTCTGGCGCAACTACGCGGCCTGGCCACCGAAACAGGCCCAGGCCCGCACGCTGTACCTGGGCGACAACGGCACGCTGAGCTGGAAACAGCCGGCCGCCGGCGCCGCCTTCGACGAATACGTGGCCGATCCGCGCAAGCCGGTGCCGTTCACCGCCTACCCGGCCAACGGCGCGCCGAAGGAATACATGGTCGGCGACCAGCGCTTCGCCTCGACCCGTCCGGACGTGCTGACCTACCGCAGCGAGCCGCTGGAGCAAGACGTCACCTTCGCCGGCCCGGTCAAGCCCAAGCTGTTCGTCTCCACCACCGGCACCGACGCCGACTGGGTGGTCAAGCTGATCGACGTCTACCCGCCGGAATACCCGGCCGGCGATGACGGCGACGAGCGTCCGCGCGGCGGCGACACGGCCAAGCCGCAGGTAACCATGGCCGGCTTCCAGCAACTGGTGCGCGGCGACCCGCTGCGTGGTAAATTCCGCAACGGTTTCGACAATCCGCAGCCGTTCACGCCAGGCAAGGTGGAAACCGTCAGTTACAGCATGAGCGACATCAACCACACCTTCCGCCGCGGCCACCGCATCATGGTGCAGATCCAGAGCTCGTGGTTCCCGCTGGTCGATCTGAACCCGCAAACCTTCGTCGATATTCCGAAAGCCAAGCCGGAAGACTTCCAGAAGGCGACCCAGCGCGTCTATCACGCGCCGGCGATGTATTCGGGCATTGAGGTGCAGGTACTACCAGCAAAACCATAAGTCACCGGCGACGGCGGCGCTGGCGGATTTCATTAGAACGGTTGGTGAAATTCGTCCTTGCGCCGCCGTTGACGTGCTCGCAAAATGGGTTGGCATTTCACAATAATTCGCACCCATGCGAGCATAATCGGAGACGACATGAAACACATCCTGTTGGCCATCGCGGCCTGCACCACCATCCTGCCAGCCCTGGCGCAAACCACCTCCCCTTTCGTCGCCTACGACGATGAACTCAAAAACGATTGGCAGAACTGGAGCTGGGCCAAAGTCCAGTTTTCGGCGCCGGTCGGCGGCGCCAGGCCGATCAAGGTCGAAGGCGAACCCTGGTCGGGACTGGCGCTGCACCATGAGGCGTTTTCCAGCGCGCCGTTCACCAAGGTCAGCTTCTACATCAACGGCGGCGTGGAAGGCGGCCAGAGCCTGACCGTCAAGGCCATGGCCGACGGCAAACCGATGGAAGCCGGCTACACCATCCAGCCCAAAGCCAAGACCTGGGCGGTGGTGGTGGTGCCGCTGAAGGAACTGGCCGCAGCCAACAAGACCATCGACGGCATCCTGCTGCAGGGCGGCGCGGATAGCTACAAGCCGTATTACGTCACCCGCATTCAGTTCGAATAACCGTACAACTGTCTTTTTATGGCGACACCAAGGATGAATTTATTCGTACTGATGTCATAGTGTTGTCATAAAGTTTTCTTATTCTCACGGTTTTCCCACGTCGAGAGAGCAAGAAAACCATGAAACGATTCGCCATGAGCGCCGCGCTGGCCCTGTGCGCCAGCCCCGCCTTCGCCCTGAATATCGTGCTGTCCAACGATGACGGTCTGACCAGCAACCTGAAGGCGCTGTACGACGAGCTGAAGGCCGCCGGCCATTCGGTCATCGTCTCGGTACCGTGTACCGGCCAAAGCGGCCGCAGCGCCGCCATCGTGATGTACAGCACCACCACCATCATTGCGGACAACGACAAGACGCAGATCGACGCCGAAGGCGGCTGCCACAACGGCGCCGCCGTCACCGGTGCGCCGGCGGTCGGCCCGTTCACCAAGAGCGGCTACACCGGCGGCGATTTCAACTACGTGCACGGCACGCCGGTGATGGCCACCATGTACGGCCTGGACGTACTGGCCAAAGCGCGCTGGGGCAAGGCGCCCGATCTTGTGCTGTCCGGCCCCAACGAAGGCCAGAACGTCGGCAAGGTGGTGATCAACTCGGGCACCATCGGCAACGCCCAATTCGCTGCTGGACGCGGCATCCCGTCGATCGCCCTCAGCGCCGGCACCGATACCATCGACAACGCCGGCCTGGCCAACGCCAAATCCAGGACCGTGGCGCAGCTGACCACCAGGCTGATCACCGCCTTGCAGGCCAAGGCCGGTAGTTCCGCCCTGCTGCCGACCGGCACCGCGCTGAACGTTAACTTCCCGGATGCGGTGGCGGCCAACGCCGGCTGGGCGTTCTCGCGCATCGGCACCTACGATACCTACGCGCTGAAATTCAGCAGCGCCGCGCCATGGGGCCTGAGCGGTTCGCTGCCGGCCGCCGCCACTGCCGACCAGGCGGAGGATGAAGCCATCGTCTACAAAACCAAGATCAGCGTGACCGCCATGCAGGTCGGCTACGACCAGCGTCCGGCCGGCCAGCAGTGGCTGCGCTTGCGTCTGCGTGATCTGTTTGCCCAGTGAGCCGCGCCATGAACCGTTCTCTTACACTCCTGGCCGGTGCGGCCGCACTGCTGCTGAGCGCCTGCGGCAGCAGCAACGATGTGCCGGCGCCTGAAGTCAAGGTCACCGAACTGGCGGCCGGCGCCTACGCCGTCAGCGCCGGCGACGCCGCCAATCCAACCGCCGGCAAATACTATGCGGCGGCCGATGGCAGCCGTCTGCTGGTGCTCAACAACAGCGGCCAGCAAGCCAGTGCACTGTACCGTCGCGACGGCAACGGCAGCTGGCAGATGACGCCCGCCGCCACGCAGAACACCACGCTGGATCTGCTGAACAGCAGCGCCACGCCGTCCACCACCGTGACGGTCAGCGCGCTGGCCCGCAGCTACAGCGTGCGCCTGTCGAGCGGCGCGACGGCGGCATTTTCCGTCAGCAGCAGCGGCGATATCGTGGCGGGTAGCACCAGTTGCAAACTGTCCGGCAAGCTGAGCGCCAGCACGCTGCCGAATACGCTGAAGGCGTCGCTGAGCACGTCGGGCTGCGGTGACTTGCCGGCGCAGTCGGACGGTTATCTGGTGGTGGATGGCGACTACGCGCCAGCCGTGTTCCGCCTGCTGACCTATAGCGGCAGCACGCTGGTCGACTTGTGGGCCTACGCCGAGTAAGCGAAGTCTACGGCTGCTGTTGCAGCCACTGCGCAGCCACACCGAACGCTGCGGCGACCGTCTTGTCGGACGCGTCGCCGGGCGGTTCGGTGTTGGTCAGGCCCGTCAGGCCCATCGAGATGACTTGCGCGCACAGCCCATCGATGCCGGCCGTTTGCGGCAAGTATTTCGTGAAGACTTTCGCCAGATTGTTGCCGCGCCGGCTGCGCATGTCGGCCGTGTAGGTGCTGAGTTCGGGCATGCGCGTGGCGGCAATCGCCACCGCAAAGTTGGCGCGCGCCAGGTCCAGCTGCTTGCCGTCGCCTTCCACCCGCAGGCGTTGCAGTTCGGTCAGGCTGTCGGCATCCACCGCAAAACGGATGTGGGCGATGATCGATTCCAAGCCGGCAATCACCAGATCGCGCTGCGCCGGGTAGCGGTAGCTCAGCGTGGTGTGCGGAATGCCGATTTCCGCCGCAATGGCGCGATGCGTCAGCCCGTGCACGCCCTGCGCCGCCAGCTTGCGTCCGCAGAGGCGCGCGGCCTGCGCGGCCCAGGCCGATGCGCCACCGGGTTCATCCGACAAATCACCGCTCACCACCTGCATCTGCTCTAGCAACAGTGCGAACAGCGCGGCGTCGCCGGCATCGGCACGCGTGGCTACGCCACCGGCAAACAGGCGGCGCAAGCACAGCCGCCGCAGCGTGCGATACGACGACACGGGATTCAGCACCAGGCTATACGCCAGTTCCGCAATCATGTAGCCATGCCACCAGCCGCTGGCCAGCAGGGACGGCGCCAATTCGGCGCGTTCGGCAAACAGCTGCCAGAAGCCGTGCCGCTCTGCCGACCAGGCGGCAAACAACGGCCGCAGCGCCTCGTCCCAGGTGCAGGCATGTAGCACTTCCAGATACAGCACCGACACCGCGCGCTGTTCGGTCGCACATTCCTCCAGCATGGTTTCCGCCAGCCCGGCGGCAATCGACGGCGACAGCGTGCCGAGCGCGTCCAGCATGGCGCGCCAGCGGTCCAGCAATTGCCGGTCGTGTTCGCAGGCGGCGTCGCACACTGCGGCGATGACGTCGGCGCGCGCGCCATAGTGATTAGTCAGCACGGTGACCGATACCCCCAGCGCTTCCGCCAGCGGCCGCAGCGTCAGTCCGGCCAGCCCCTCGTTGCTGACGATGCCGCAGGCGGCAGCCAGCAAAGCCTGCGGCGACGGCGCCTTGCGGGAACGGCGGGCGCCGGCGACGTCGGTCACGCCCCGCCCTCGCCTTCGGTCAGCGCCTTGACCCGCCGCGCCAGCACGTCAACGGCAAACGGCTTGGTGATGATTTGCATGGCGCGTTCCAGATGGCCGTGATTCAGCACCGCGTGCTCGGCGTAGCCAGTGACGAACAGCACCGGCAGATCCGGCCGCCGGGCACGGATGGCGTCGGCCAGTTGACGGCCGTTCATACCGTTCGGCATGCCGACATCGGTGATCAGCAAATCGATGTCGGCGTGGGCGGCGAACACCGTCAGCGCCGACAGCCCGTCTTCCGCCGCGATGACGTCGTAGCCGAGATACTCCAGCATCTCGACCGCCACCGTGCGCACCAGAGGTTCGTCGTCCACCACCAGGATTTTCTTGCGCCACACGACCGCCGGCGCCGCAGCGCCATCCGGCGCGGCCTCTTCCCACACTTCGCCGCCCGCATGGCGCGGCAACAGCAGGCTCACCGTGGTACCCCGGCCCGGCTCGGAAGCGATATGCACCGCGCCGCCGGACTGGCCGGCAAAGCCGTACACCATCGACAGGCCCAGTCCCGTGCCCAGTCCCGCCGGCTTGGTGGTGAAGAACGGATCGAAGGCGCACGCCAGCACTTCCGGTGTCATGCCGGTGCCGGTATCGCTGACGGTCAGCGCGACGTAGTCGCCGGCCGCCAGGCCGCGCTGTGCGGCGGCGTCCGCATCGAGCGTCTGGTTGGCGCTGGCGATGCGCAGCTTGCCGCCGTCCGGCATGGCGTCGCGCGCATTGATGCACAGGTTAAGCAAGGCGTTTTCCAGCTGGCTGATGTCGACAAAGCTATTCCACAACCCGTCCGGCGCCACCGTCTCGACCGCGATAGCCGGACCCATGCTACGGGAGATCAGCTCCTGCATGCCGGCAACGATGCGGTTGAGATTGGACGTTTTCGGGTCCAGCGTCTGCCGGCGCGAGAACGCCAGCAGGCGCTGCGTCAACGACGCCGCGCGCTTGACGGCCGACTGGCCGGCGTTGACGTGGCGCTCCAGGTCTTCCACGCGCCCCTGGCCGAGGCGGATCTTCATTAATTCCAGGCTGCCGGAAATGCCGGCCAGGATATTGTTGAAGTCGTGCGCCAGGCCGCCGGTCAATTGGCCGACCGCGTCCATTTTCTGCGCCTGCCGCAGCGCGGCCTCGGCCTCGAGCAATGCGGCGGTGCGCTGCTCGACGCGCTGCTCCAGCGTGTCATTCAGCCCGCGCAACGCGGCCAGCGCGCGGTCGCGTTCGGCCTCGACCGCGCGCCGCCCGTCGATATCGATCAGCACGCCGGGGAAAGCGCTGACCTTGCCATCGGCGTCCAGTTCGACCCGGCCATTCGCTTCCAGCCAATAGTAATTGCCGTCGCGACGGCGCGTGCGGTACTGGTGGGCATAGGCGCCGCCGCGCAGCAGCGCGTCATCGATCGCCGCCGCCAGGCCGGCGCGGTCGTCCGGATGGACGCTCGCCACCACTTCGGCCAGCGACAACCCGGTGCGGCGCGTGCCCACCCCGAAACCGAACGCTTCGGCAAAGCCTTCATCGACGCTGAACTGGTCCTGCGGCACATCCCAAACCCAGGTGCCGATGATGGCCCCGGCCGCCAGCGCCAGCTGGACCCGCTGCACGTTCTCTCGCAGTGCCGCCTCGGTCTTCTTGCGCGCCGTGATGTCGCGGAACAGCACCGCCACCTGCCCCAGCTCGACCGGTCCGACGCGCATCGCCGACACTTCGATATGCCGGCCGACAGCCTGGAACTCTTGCTCAAAGCGGGCCGATTCACCAGTGCGCAGCACGGCGCCATACAGGTCGAGCCAGGTCTGGGCATTGTCCGGCTCGATCTCGCGCAGGCGCTTGCCGACAATGCCGCCGATGCCGGTATGCCGCTCGTAGCCGGAGTTGGCCTCGATATGCAGGTAGTCGCTCAACGGCCCGTGCGGCCCGTCGATGAACTGGATGACGCAGAAGCCGTCATCAATCGCCTCCAACAGCGCATGACGCCGCACGCTGCTGTAGGCCAGCTGCTGCTCCAGCTCGGCGCGGCTGAGCGATGCCAGTTCTATGTTCAAGATAGGGCCTTTCGTGATCGGAGCGATGTCGCCGGGAATTATACCGCTGCGGCTGCGCTGGACAGTTGCGTACGACAGCGTTCAACGCAGCGCAGGACGGCCTGCTCCACCGTGTTGCGCTGGCGCTCGAAACGGCCGGTCGGCAGCACCACCGAGATCGCCAACGCCACGCCCTGATGCACGCCCACCGGCAGGCCGATCGCGCTGCGGCCCAGCGCATGCTCTTCCAGATCGTAGGCGAACGCGCCGGCGCGGATGCCGTCGATTTGCTGCAACAGGGCCGGCATGCTGGCGACGGTATTCGGCGTCAGCTGCTGCAGCGGCGCATCGGCATACAGCGCTTCCACCTCCTGATTGGACAGGCAAGCCAGCAAGCCCTTGCCGCTGGCCATGGTGTACGCCGGATAAATCGCTCCCACCGATGGCACCGCGCGCTCCGGCTGGTCCGACAGGAAGCGGTCCACGAACAGCACCTCGCCGCCGGTCAGCGTCGACAGGTCGATGGTCTCGTGCGTGGCCTCGAACAGCTCATACAACGCCGCCCGTAACTCCTGGGCGATGCCCGAGCCCGGCAACTCGCCCAACCGCCGCAAGCCCCAGCCCGGCCGCACGCCGCCGGCGCCGGCCTGCACCAGATGCTCCATTTCCAGCGCGTCGACAATCCGCTGCACGGTCGAACGCGCCAATCCGGTGGCCTGGGCCAGTTTGCCCAGACTCAGCCCGTCCGGCTGCGCACCGACGGCGCGCAAAATCGCCGCCGCCCGTGCGATCACTTGAATACCTTCCATCTTCGATTTCCCTTGCTCAGCAAACTGTACCGCATCGTGATACACTACTGTACCGCCTAACGATACACCCCATCATATGTCACGTCACTACATCCGGTCCACTTCGCCGTTCTACATCGTCATGCTCGGCCTGCTCTCAGCGCTGCCGCCGCTGGCCATCGACATCGGCCTGCCGGCCATTCCCGCGCTCCAGGACGCTTTCCACATCAGCATCGGCGAGGCGACACGCACGCTGACCATGTTCCTGCTGGGTTTCTCGGTCGGACCGATTTTGTTCGGTCCGCTGTCCGACCGTTACGGCCGCAAGCCGGTGCTGCTGTTCGGCCTGGGCCTGTTCTCGCTCGCCGCGTTCGCCTGCGCCTACGCCGACCACATCGGTACGCTGCTGCTGGTGCGCCTGCTGCAAGGCGTGGCGGCAGGGGCGGCGGCGGCCTTGCCGGCCGCCATCATCCGTGACGTCTTCAGCGGCCACGCGGCCCTCACCCGGCAATCGTACGTGGCGCTGGTCAACGCCGTGGCGCCGCTGCTGGCGCCGTTGCTGGGCGCGGCGCTGCTGCAACTGGGCAGTTGGCGGCTGATCTACCAGAGCCTGGGCGGCATCGGCCTGGTGCTGCTGGTGCTGGCCGCCTGGGGTTACCAGGAAAGCCGGCCGCAGACTGGCGGTGCGCCGCAACGCAATGTGTTCCGCGACGCCGTGCACGCCTACAGCCAGGTGCTGCGCAACCGCCACTACCTGATCCACGCGGCGCTGCTGGCGGCCTCGTTCGGCACTATGTTTGCCTACATCACCGGCTCATCGGCGGTATTCATCGATATGCTGGGCGTGTCGAGCGGCGTCTACGGCATGCTGTTTGCGCTGACGGCGGCCGGCACCATCATCGGCGCTGCCGCCGGCGGCCGGCTGGCGCGCGTGTGGAGCGCCGACCACCTGTTGATCGGCGGCGTACTCGGCTCCGGCGTCATCAGCCTGTTACTGCTGCTTGCGTCCACGCTGGGCCTCGGTTCGATTGCGCTGATCGCCGCTTGCGTGGTGCTGAGTAATATCTGCGCCGGCATTGTGATGCCTAACGCCACCCACCAGGCGCTGGCCTCGGTCGGCAATGTGGCCGGCAGTGCGGCGGCACTGTTGCGCTCGATGCAGATGCTGGCCGGCGCCGCTGCCGGCGCGCTGGTCGGCGTGTTGGCCGGCAACCAGTTGACGGTGATGGCAACCGTGATGACCGTCGCCGCACTGATCGGCGTGGCCCTGATCTTCGTCAGACAGACGCTGCTGGGTTCACCGACCAGCCATGCGGATGCCCGATAAAAGCACGTAGCGCGTCCAGCAACGCCGTTACCCGTGCCGGCGGCTGACGCAAGGCCCGCAAGGCGTAGATGCCGGTGCTGGCGCGCGCCTGCGCCGACCATTCCGGGATCAGCTGCCGCAGCTGGCCCGCCTGAATATCCTCTCCCACCACCCAGTCCGGCAGATAGGCAATGCCGAGCCCCTGCTGCGCCGCCAGCCGCATCGCCTCGAAATCGTCGCAGGCGAACACCGGCTGGGCGCTGTAGGCGCGCGCCGGCAGGCCCAGCACGTCGGTCCAGCCCAGCAGGTCGGCGCCATGCAGCTTGTCGATCAGGCGATGGCCGCTCAGTTCCGCCACCGCTGTGGGCGTGCCGGCCTGGGCCAGATAGGCCGGGCTGGCGCACAGGATGCGGGTCTGGGTGGCGATGCGGGTGCCGATCAGGGTGCTGTCGGCGATATCGCCGATGCGGATCACCAGGTCGAGCCGCTCGGCCACCGGATCGGCCAGCCGTTCGGTCAGGTCCAGTTCCAGCCGCAGGTCGGGATACTGGCGCGCCAGCTGGCCCATCACCGGCAACACATAGCGTTTGCCGAAGGTGGGAAAGCAGGCCACCCGCAGAATGCCGGTAACCGCCCCCTTCATCGACGCCAGCTCCTGCTGGGCGTCGGCCAGCGCATCGAGAATCTGACGCGCGCGCACCAGCAGCGCCTCGCCGGCATCGGTCAGCGTCAGCAGCCGGGTCGAGCGCAGGAACAGCGCGGTATCCAGATGCTGCTCCAGCAGATCAATCTGCCGTCCAACCGACGACGGCGTGCGGCCGCGGCGCCGCCCCGCGCCCGAGAAGCTGCCTTCACGCGCGACATCGACGAATACCCCGAGGAATTCCGCGAATTTTTCTGACTGCATCTCCGTCCCTTTCGTGGCCGTCCCCATGCTAGCAAACCCGGCCGCACCTGACCACCTCCACAAAGATAGGCGTCCACACGTAGTCGGGGATACGCGGCTTGTGCAAAAGGCGCACAACGGTTTATTGCTAATAGCCAGTTATCACGCCGCCAAAATATTGCTAGCCTAAAAAGAGTTTTTCCACTTCTTCAGGAGCAGTTCATGTCATTTACGATCAAGGTCAACGACCGCCAGCATGTGGTGGACATCGATGGCGACACCCCGCTGCTATGGGCCATCCGCGATGTGATCGGCATGACCGGCACCAAGTTCGGCTGTGGCATCGCCCAGTGCGGCGCCTGCACCGTGCACCTCGACGGCGAGCCGGTGCGCTCCTGCGTGCTGCCGATTTCAGCGGTGGGCACGCGCGAAGTCACCACCATCGAAGCGGTCGGCGCCACCGACGCCGGCAAGCGCATCCAGGACGCCTGGCTGGCGGTGGACGTGGTCCAGTGCGGCTACTGCCAGTCCGGCCAGATCATGTCGGCCGCCGCGCTGCTGAAGCGCAATCCGTCGCCGTCCGATGCCGACATCGACGCCGCCATGTCCGGCAACATCTGCCGCTGTGCGACCTACGTACGCATCCGCGCCGCCATCAAGCAAGCCGCCACCGGCAAGATCGTCGTCACGCAAGCCATTCCGGTGAGCGCCGTGGGAGGACGGAAATGAGCGCCGATCTCCACTCCGCCAAGCGTCGCAGCCTGCTGAGAGCCGGCGGCCTCTCGGTCGCCTTCGTCATGATGGCAACGCCGAAAGCCGCAGTAGCGATGATGAGCGCGCACCGCCAGCCGGGCGACGCCGCCGCCGCTGCCGCCGATGGCGCACCGGCCTTCGCTCCCAACGCCTTCGTTCGCATCGACACCAGCGGCGCGATCCGGCTGGTGATGCCGATGGTGGAAATGGGCCAGTCGATCTACACCGGTTCCAGCATGCTGCTGGCGGAGGAACTTGATGTCGGCCTGGACCAGATCCAGATCGAACACGCGCCGCCCAATGAGGAGCTGTACGGCATGAAACTGCTCAGGGGCCAGATCACCGGCGGCTCCACCAGTACCCGCAGCACCTTTGCCGAATTGCGCCAGGCCGGCGCGGTGGCGCGCGCGCTGCTGGTGTCGGCCGCGGCCAGCCAATGGAAAGTGGCGCCGGACACGTGCGAGGTAGAACGCGGGGTTATCACGCACCGCCCATCCGGCCGCAGCCTGCGCTATGCGCAGGTGGCGGCAGCGGCCGGCAAGTTGCCTGATCCGGGCGACGTGAAACTGAAGCAGCCGAGCGACTTCCGCCTGATCGGCAAACCGATGGCGCGCCTTGACTCGTCCGACAAAGTGCTGGGGCTGACCAAGTTCGGCATCGACGTCAGTGTGCCCGGCATGCGCATCGCCACCGTTAAGGCCTGCCCGACGCGCGGCGGCACATTGGTGCGCGTCGACGACCGCAAGACGCGCGCCGTGCACGGCGTGATCGACGTGCTGCGCATCGACAATGCGGTGGCCGTGGTGGCACAGCATTTCTGGGCCGCCAAGCGCGGCATGGAACTGCTGGACATCACCTGGAACCACGGAATCAACGCCAACCTCAACACCAAACAACTGCGCGCCGGTCTGGCCGACAGCCAGGCCAATGGCAAGGCCATTGTCGGACGCGAAGTCGGCAGCAAGCCGCAAGGCGATCTGGTGCAGGCCACCTACCAGATGCCGATGCTGGCCCACGCGACCATGGAGCCGCTCAACGCCACCGTCCACGTCACGCCGGAGCGTTGCGAGATCTGGGCCGGTACCCAGGTGCCGACACGCGCGGTGGCGGCTGCCGCCAAGCTAACTGGATTGCCGGTCGATAAGGTGATCCTGCATCCGCAATACCTGGGCGGCGGTTTCGGCCGCCGGCTGGAAACCGACTACATCGAACAGGCGGTCGCCTTTGCCAAGCTGGCGCCTTACCCGCTGAAAATCATCTGGACCCGCGAAGAAGACATCCGCCACGACATCGTGCGGCCGATGTACCACGACGTGATTTCCGCCGTGGTGGACGCGCAAGGCAAGCCGGTCTGGTTCGGCGACCGCATCTGCAGCGGCACCGTGCTGGGCCGCTGGGCGCCGGCCGCGATGCGCAAAGATGGGCTGGATCGCGACGCCGTCGAAAGCGCGGCCGACCTGCCCTATGCCGTGCCCAACCTCAAGGTCGAATGGGTGCGCCACGACATGCCGCCCGGTCTGGTGGTCGGCTGGTGGCGCGGCGTCGGCGCGTTGCACAACCTGTTCGTGGTCGAGAGCTTCTTCGACGAACTGGCGCACCGCGCGAAAGCCGATCCGGTGGCGTGGCGCAAAGCGCTGTTGCGCCACAATCCGCGCAGTACGGCGGTGCTGGATCTGGCTGCCGCCAGGATGGGCTGGGGCACACCACTGCCGCCACGCGTCGGACGCGGCGTCGCGCTGGGTGAGCCGTTTGGCAGCAAGGTGTGCGCGATGGTGGAGGTGGAAGTCAGCCCGCAGGGCGACGTCAGGCTGCGGCGCGCCGTGGTGGCGGTCGATTGCGGCGTGCCGGTCAACACCGGCTCGATCGAGGCGCAGGTCCAGGGCGGACTGCTGTTCGGACTGAGCGCGGCGCTGTACAACGAAGTCACCATCGAACATGGCGCCGTCCAGCAAAGCAACTTCAACGATTACCGCATGATACGCATGAACGAAACGCCCAATGTCGAAGTCCACATCGTCCACAGCAGCGAAGCGCCCGGCGGCATCGGCGAAGTCGGCACTGCGATTGCCGCACCGGCGCTGGCCAACGCCATCTTCGCCGCCACCGGCGTGCGCCTGCGGGAACTGCCGATAAGACGAGAACAGCTGGCGCAGAAAGGCGGTGCAGCATGAAGTTCAGTAAAAAAAGCCGCCTGCTCCTGATCCCGGTCTGCGTGGCCGCCATCGGCGTCGCCGCCTATGTCTGGCTGACGCGTCCCGATCCCTCGCCCGGCACCGCGCCGATGCTGCACGGCGCGCTGGCGACCGCGCCGCAAATCGTGCGCGGCGAATACCTGGCGCGCGCGGCCGACTGCGTGGCCTGCCACACGGTGGCCGGCGGCAAGCCGTTTGCCGGCGGGCTGCCGTTCAAGCTGCCGTTTGGCACGCTGTACTCGTCCAACATCACGGCCGACAAGAAAACCGGCATCGGCAACTGGAGTGACGACGACTTCGTACGCGCGCTGCATGAAGGCGTGCGCCATGATGGCCAGCGCCTGTATCCGGCCTTCCCGTACACCTCGTATTCGCTGCTGAGCCGCGACGATGTGCTGGCCATCAAGGCTTATCTGTTCAGCTTGCCGACAGTGGAGCAGGCCACGCCAGAGCCGGGCTTGTCGTTCCCGTTCAACCAGCGCTGGGCGATGGGTTTCTGGAACGCCGCCTTCTTCCGCAGCGAGCGTTTCAAGCCATCCACCGACAAATCGGCCGAATGGAATCGCGGCGCCTATATGGCGATCGGCCTGGCCCACTGCGCCGAATGCCACACGCCGCGCAACATCGGCTTCGCGCTGGAGCATCGCAACGAACTGGCCGGCGCCATCATCAACGGCTGGCAGGCGCCGAACATCACGTCCGACCCGGAGTACGGCATCGGCAAATGGACCGACGCCGACCTGTACCAGTACCTGCGCTTTGGCCACGCCGCCGGCCACGGTCCCGCCTCCGGACCAATGGGCGAAGCGGTGGACAACAGCCTGCAGTATCTGGACCCGCAGGACACCAAGGACTTGATCACCTACCTGCGCAGTATCCCGGCGCGCAAGGGCGAGCATCCGGTCATGGTCAATCCCAAGCCGGACACTGTGGCCAGTTCAACCGCCTACACACCGGCCGCCAACACACCGGCCGACTTGCAAAACGGGCTGAGACTGTTCGAGGGCAGCTGCGCCAGCTGTCACCAGTGGAATGGCCAGGGACCGCAAACGCCATATGCCGCCTTGCTCGGCGCGCGTTCGGTCAACGATCCAAGCGGCCGCAACGTCACGCAAATGATTCTGCATGGCGGCAAAATGCGCATCGGCACGGAAGACGTCTTCATGCCGGCCTTCAGCACCCTTACCGATGCCGAAATCGCCCAGCTAAGCAATTACGTGATCTTCCAGTTCGGCGGCAAGCAGGGCAAGGTGACGGCCGAGGCGGTGGCAGCGCAGCGCAAGGACTGAGCGGTGCAGGCCCAACGAGCGCTAGCGAACATCCGGTCGCGCTTGGTGGGCGTAGCATGGCGGTATTCTTGTTATTGGTGTCATCATGACGCGCACAGACTTCTGCCTTGTTGCCCACATCCTGCCGGTACGCCAGCGTGCTTTCCACGCGCCGGCCGTACCGCCGTCGCATGCGCCGATGTTGCGCGTGGTGAATCGGCAAAACGAGCGCGCGGCAGCCATCATCGATGAAGGCGTCCGTTATCTTCTGTTTAGAGGTAGCAATGCGGCGGTCGATTTTCTCTGCGCGCAGGGGATCTCGCTACGGATTATCGGGCGGGTCTTGTTCCGCCCTCACCTGCGCCGCGCTCGCGCCTAGTTTTACGCCACGCGGCGCGAACGCAGCCAGCCCACCACCGCCGGCATGATCGACAGCACTACAATGCCCAGCACCACCGCCGTCAGGTTGCGGCTGATCCAAGGGATATTGCCGAACAAATAGCCGGCTGCCAGCAGGCTACCCACCCACAGGAAGCCGCCGGTGACGTTATAGGTGAAGAACACCTTGCGCGGCATCGAACCCAGCGCGGCTACAAACGGCGCCAGCGTGCGTACGATCGGCACGAAGCGCGCCAGAATGATGGTCTTGCCGCCGTGCGTGGTGAAAAAATTCTGCGTGTGCTGAATGTGCTCGGCCTTCACGAACGGGATCTTGCTGGTGTCCAGCGCCCGCCGCTTGAACCATGCGCCGATGCTGAAGTTGAGCGCGTCCCCTGTCACAGCAGCGACGAACAACAGCACGCACAGCGTCAACGGATCGAGCAATCCCTTGGCCGCCAGCGCGCCAGCGATGAACAGCAACGAATCACCCGGCAGGAACGGCATGATGATCACGCCGGTTTCAATAAAAATCACCAGGAACAGAATCAGGTAGACCCAGTCGCCATGCGCATCAATCAGCTCCAGCAAATGCGCATCCAGGTGGATGAACCATGCCATCAGGGTTGCCAGAAACTCTTCCATCACAATCGTCCTTAATCAAGTTTCATCAATTGTAATGGAAAACATATTAACGGAGGGTTAACGTAGCTGCTTTGCCCACAGGTGCGCGGCGGCATCCAGCATCTGGCGACGCTCCGGTGCCACCAGCGGAATCAGCTGCGCCCGCGCGGTGCGCGAAGAAGCGCAACCGGCGGCACGATCGCGGCGGCCGAACTGGCGCTTGAGTACGCAGTCATATTCGTACACGCCGGCCGCATCTGCGTAAGCTGATTCCAGCTGCTGCGGCAAGTCGGCCGCGTAGCGCGCCACCAGTTCCGCCACCGCGCCTTTTTGGCCAACGTCGAACGCGCCGGCCTGGTGGCCGTATTGCACCGCCTGATTCAGCGCGCGCCACGCGGCCGGCTGCTTGCGAATATTGGTGATGCCGGGCGGCAGCTTGGTTTCCGACGTGCCATCCGACGAGGTGACGATCATGCCCCAGCCGTTGTTGCCGGTGAGTTTCTCCTCATAGCAAGCCAGGCGATTATGGGCCTCCATCGCCCGCAGACGAATAGCGTCGCGGTCGCCCGCTTCGGCTTGCTTATGGTTGGTCTTGAGCCAGTCCTTGTACTCGACGTTGGATTTTTTGCCGATCAGGATGTCGCAGTCGCTTAACTCCAGATCAGCGGCGTGTACGCTGGCGCAGCTCAGCATCGCCAAGACAATGGTATACAGCAAACGTTTAGTCATTTTTATCGTTACCTTCAGCGAACTGCGGCACCGCCGCGGAGGACGCCATCATAAGCTGAAAGAATATACTTATAGCAACACGATTGAAATCACTGCGCAGGGGCGGCCTATACTTCACAGATGACTTCTTCCACGCCTGACCTGAAACCCTGTTGCGCCGCGTCGCGCGCATGTACCGACATCCTGACAGCAGCACCGGCAATCGCGCCAGCAGCCGCGCCGGCACAGCGGGCCACGGTCGCCTACCCCGCCGTGACCTTCCTGATGGGCACGGACTACGAGCGCGCCAATCGCGGCGACGGCGAAGGCCCGGTGCGGCCGGTCGCGCTATCGCCGTTCGCCATCGACGTCTATCCGGTCACCAATGCCGATTTCGCCGAGTTCGTGCGCGCCACCGCGTATGTCACCGAGTCTGAACGTTATGGCAACTCCTTCGTTTTCCAAGGACAGATCCCCGCAGGCCGTTATGACGAACTGGTGACGGACACGCTGGCGGCAGCGCCGTGGTGGTGTCTGGTAGACGGCGCGTCGTGGCGCGCGCCGGAGGGACCGGGATCGAGCATAGCCGAGCGCCTGACGCATCCGGTGGTGCATGTATCGTGGAACGACGCCATGGCGTACGCGGCCTGGAGCGGCGGCGCCTTGCCGACCGAGGCGCAGTGGGAATACGCCGCGCGCGGCGGCCTGGAGCAAAAATTGTATCCGTGGGGCGATGAACTGAATCCACAGGGCCAATACCTGTGCAACGTTTGGCAGGGTGAATTCCCGGACGTGAATACGGCCGCCGATGGCTACGCCGCCACCAGCCCGGTCGATGCTTTCCCACCAAATGGCCACGGCCTGTATTCGGTCACCGGCAACACCTGGGAATGGTGCCTGGACTTCTGGCACACGACGTTCAGCGCCGCGCCGAGTAGCGATCCACTCGGCCCGCCAAGCGGCGACGCGCGCGTGATGAAAGGCGGCTCCTTCCTGTGCCACCTCTCGTATTGCAACCGCTACCGTCAGGCGGCGCGCACGCGCAACACGCCGGACAGTGCAGCGTCCAACATCGGCTTCCGCTGCACGCGTCCCCTGCCCTAGCTCTTGCCCGGCGCCGGGTCCGGATACTCGACAGACGCGACGTGTTCGCGCGCCATGCCCTCCGCCATGCGGGCCACGATGTCCGGATGGCTGGCGGCCAGGTTCCGGCTCTCCTTCGGGTCGCGCTCCAGGTCGTATAGTTCGAGCGGCCCGTTGCGTTTCAGGCGCACCGCCTTCCACTTGCCCCAGCGCGCCGCCTGGCGGAATTCCGGATCGTAGAATTCCCAGTACATGAAGCGCTCGGCCGGCTTGCTATGCGGATCAACCAGCAGCGGCTTCAGGCTGACGCCGTCGGTGCGTTCGGCCGGCGCGCCGGCCAGGTCGAGCGCAGTCGGCAGAAAGTCGGGGAAATATACCGGGACATCGCTGACGGCGCCGGCCGGAATCTTGCCGGTCCAGCGCACGATCCACGGATCGCGGATGCCGCCTTCGTACATATCGCGCTTGTAGCCGGTCAGGCCGCCGTTGGAATCGAAGAAGTCGGCGACGCGGGTCTGCTGCACCGTCGGCTCCGAACGCGGGCCGTTGTCGGAGGCGAAGAAGATCACTGTGTCCTGCTCCAGCCCGGCGCTGGCCAGCTTGTCGAGCAACTTGCCAATGCCCTGGTCCAGATAGTGAATCATCGCCGCATAGTATTTCTCGTCATCGGCCCAGCTGGCGCGGTCGGCATATGGCCCGAAATCCGGCGCCGTGTACGGCGAGTGCGGGCTGTTGTAAGCCGCGTATAGGAAGAACGGCGCGTCCTTGTGGCGTTCGATGAACTCGAGCGAATCCTCGGTCACCATGAACGGCTCGTAGCGGCCATGCTTGCCGTTGGCGTTTTCCGGGATATCGACCAGCTTGTCGCCATGCACACGCTGCGCCGGCCAGTAACCTGGCGTGGTGTCATGCTGGATCAACCAGCCCTTGAATTCGTCGAAACCGAATTTCGACGGTGTAGCGTTGGCGTCGAAACCGTCGAGATGCCACTTGCCCATCAGGCCGGTACGGTAGCCGGCCGCTTGCAGATACTGCGCCACCGTGCGGTCTTCCGGCAGCAGGTTCGGACGGCGCCACAGCTGCGGGCTGCCGCCCTTGGTGCCGAGCTTGCCACCGCCGATGGACGTGTTGTCGCGGATGCGCGTGTGGCCCGTATGCAGGCCGGTCATCAGCGAACAGCGCGACGGCCCGCACACCGGTGCGCCCGCATAGCCCTGCGTAAAAAGCATGCCGCCGCGCGCCAGCCGGTCGATATTCGGCGTGGCGATCTTGCGCTGGCCGTAGATGGCGGTATCGCCATAGCCCATGTCGTCGGCCAAGATGAAGATGATGTTGGGACGGCGTGCGCCTGACAGCGGCGCGGCAAACACTGGCGTCGCGGCAATCGCGGCCAGTGCGCTGAGGATGAATTCTCGACGGATCATGATGTCCTTCCTATCAGTAGCGGTAGCCGAGCGTGACGCCCAGCGTCCGTGGATCGCCCAGGTAGCCGGTCACCGAGCCGTATTCATTGTTCACCAGACGCTTGTAGTAGGTGCGGTCGAAGGCGTTGTTGAGCCAGATGGAGGCGTTCCATTCACCGCGCTCGGTCTTGCCCGAGGTTCCGGCCGCGAACGCCGCCAGGCCATAACCGTCCACGCGCGAGAACTGGGAATCGTCCACCGTGCCGTACATCCAGCTGCGCCACGCATAGCGGCCGGAGACGAAGTTCTTCAAGCCGCCCGTGGTCCATTCATAGCGCGCGCCGACGTTGGCCGTCACACGTGGCGCGTTGAACACGCGTTGCCCGTTCAGGCTGCACGATTTGGGCGGCTTGGCCCCCAGCAGGATCTCCGGCGGGCAACGGGCCTGGTCGTAGTCGGTGTAGTAGGTATCGTTGAAGACGGCGGCGGCGTCGAACTGCCAGCTGCGGTTGGGCGCCCAGTGCACGGTGGCCTCGGCGCCGCGCGAGATGTAAGCGCCGGCGTTCAGCAGATAGACTTGCTGGTCGACCGCGTCGTAGCCCTGGGTCTGGAAGTCGCGCACCTGCGTGGCGAACAGGTCTGCCTTGAGGTTGAGGCGCTTGTTGTCGAAATCGGCCTTGATGCCCAGCTCGCCGCTGGTGGCGCGTTCCGGCTTAATGATCAGCGAATCGAGCCCGGCCTGCGCCGCCGCGCCCGACGAGATATTCAGGCCGCCGGATTTTTCGCCGTACGACAAGGCTGCGTAACTGCTTAGGCCCGGCGCCGCTCGCCAGCTCGCCACCACGGTGCCGGATGGCAGATTGTTGGTGGTCTCCAGGTAGCCGGAATTGAAGGGCTGGCGGTTGTAGCGGATGAAGCTGCCGCCGCGCTCGTCGTGGTTGAGACGCACGCCGGCCGTGACGTCCACGTCCGGATGGAGGTGCCAGGTGCCCTGCACGAAAGGCGACAGCGAGCGGTCACGCAGCAGGCCCAGGCGGATGACGTCGAGCTTGCGGGTGACGCCGGCGGCGGTGCCCAGCCAGATATCCGGCAGCGTGGTGTCGGCATAGTAGGTGTGCGCCGTAATGTCCAGCTTCTGGCCGAGGTAGCTCAGGCCGAAGGCGTAATCGACTGGGCCGCCGGTGGGCGAATCCACGCGCAGTTCCTGCGACCAGCTGCGGTCGTGCTGCTGGAAGCCGCTGTTGGAATAAATCTGCACTGACTGGTAGTCCGCCAGCGATGGCGCCGAGTGGAAGTAGCGCAGTGAGGTCACCGAACGCAGGCGCCAGCCGCTGTCCAGCTGCCACTCGGCCAGCGCCGAGGCGCCGCCTTGCAGGATATGCGTGTGCGTCTCGTCGTCCAGATCGACGTTAGGGCCGAACACCACGTTGTTGCCGACCGCTTTGGAGCGCGCCAGATAGGTGTCCACACCGTTGACCGTGTGGGTGGCGACCAGCACCTGGGTCGGCTCGCTGTTGCTGTTGTTGTAGTCGGCCGACAGGCGCAGCTTAAAGCGTTCGCCGTCGCGGTACAGCAACTGGCCACGGGCGCCGTTCGAGCGTGCGCCATTGAGGTTGTGGCCGTTGCGGAGGTTGGTGACGGCGCCATCGCTGCCGTTGCTGATCAGGTTCAGGCGGCCCGCCCAGTTGTCCGACAGCGGGCCGGACAACATTGCAGTCACCCGCTCATCATTGTGCTGCCCGGCCGACACCGAAATCGACGCCTCCGGCACGAAGGTGGGTTCCTTGGTGTGCAGGTCCAGCACGCCGCCGGTGGCGTTGGCGCCGAACATCGTGCCCTGCGCGCCGCTCAACACGTCCGCCCAAGCGAGATCGTTCAGGCCCGATAGCATGCCCGGCCGCGCCAGGTAGACGCCGTCGACATAAATCGCCACGCTGCTCGGCATGCCGATATTCTGTTCGCCGCTGGTCTGGCCGCCGCCATCGCCCACGCCGCGGATGGTGATCTGCATGTCGGCCGGGTCGGTGCTCTGCACATTCAGGCCCGGCACCAGTTGTTGCAGGTCTTCCAGCGAGTGAACGTTCTTTTGATCGAATTGTTCGCCGGTAATGCGGTAGGCCGAGGTTGGCGTACGGCGCGGATCGTCGTCGGCCGCGTCAGTACGGCGGGTGGCGGCGACGGTTACGGTGGAAATCGGCGCTGACGATGCGGCGACCTGGGCAGCGGCGGTCTCCGGGAGGCTGGCCAGCACGGCCAACGCGAGCGTCGTCTTTTGAAGCGTATGGAACATCGGTAATCCTCATGGCTGTCGTTGATACCTCTCTTGTGCAACGAGAAGTCAAAAGCGTCAGCGGCATGAGGAATTTATTTTGCCAGGACCGTTACAAGGCGTCCCGAGGCGTATGGCCGGCCAATGCGTCCATCACGTTGTCCAGCGCGCGGTTGCCCATGGCAGCCCTGGTCTCGACCGTCGCCGTGCCCATGTGCGGGGTCATGAACACATTCGGCAGATGCTGGAAACGCAGGTCGTATTCCGGCTCGGAACGGAACACATCCAGCCCGGCAGCGGCCAGCTGACCATTGCCAAGGGCGGCAAGCAGGTCGTCTTCATTGACCAGCCCGCCACGGGCGGTATTCACCAGTACCGCGCCGCGCGGCAGCAAATTCAGCATGGCGGCGTCGATCTGGCCGTCCGACTGCGGACCGCCGGGCGCGTGCAGCGACAGGATCTGGCAATGCGGCAGCATGGCGCGCACATCGTCGACATAGCTGGCGCCCTGCTCCTGTTCCGCAGGCAAGCGCGTGCGGTTGTGGTACAGCACCTTGACGCCAAACGCCCGCGCCCGCCGCGCAACCGCCTGCCCGATCCGCCCCATGCCAATGATGCCCAGCGTCTTGCCATGGAAATCCAGACCCAGCATATCGCCCAGGCCGAAGCGCTGGCGCCATCCTTGTTCCATGATGGCGGCGTATTCCCGGCCACGGCGCAAGGCGCCCAGCATCAGGAACAAGGTCAGGTCTGCGGTCGCTTCCGTGACCACGTCCGGGGTGTTGGTGACGAAAATGCCTTTCGCCCTGGCGGCGGCGAGGTCGATATGGTCGTAGCCCACGCTGCACGTCGCAATCAGCCCGATTTGCGGCGGCAACATGGCGATCGCCGTCGCATCGAAGCGGATGCGGCTGGAAATCAGCAGCGCTCGCACCGCAGGCTGTTCCTTCAGCACATCCATGATTTGCGGTGCGGACAGCTGGCCTTGCTGACAGGTGATGGCGTCAAACTCGGCCTGGGCGCGGTCGGCAATCGCCGGCAACAGCGGCGACGCGCACAGCAAGCGGGGCGTCATGCTGCGCCGCCGCGCTCTGCCATCGCGTCCACCACGCGCCGCGCGGAAGGGTCGCTCACCAGCGTTACCGGCGCGGTGCTGGCCGGCTCAACCGGCTTCGGCAGCGGCAATTCGTGGCCTGCGGCAGCGGCGGCGAACGCCAGTTTCATCTGCTCCACGTCCAGCGCCCCTTCCCACTTCGCCACGGCGATGGTGGCAATGCCGTTGCCGATCAGGTTGGTGACGGCGCGCGCTTCATTCAGGAAACGGTCTATCCCCACCAGCAGCACCAGGCCGGATAGCGGAATCTTGTGCATCGACGCCAGCGTCGCCGCCAGTGCCACGAAACCGGCGCCGGCCACGCCGGCCGAACCTTTGGACGTCAGCAGCATCACGCCCAGAATTCCGAGCTGATCCCAGATGGTCATGTCGACATTGGTGGCCTGCGCGATGAAAATGGCCGCCATGGTGAGGTAAATGGCGGTGCCGTCGGCGTTGAAGGTGTAGCCGGTCGGCAGCACCAGGCCGACAATTTTCTTCTGGCAGCCCATGGCCTCCATCTTCAGCATCATTTGCGGCAGCACGGCTTCGGTCGAGGCGGTGCCCATCACGATCAGGATTTCATCCTTGATGTATTTCAGGAAGCCCCACAGCGGCACGCCGCAATAGCGCGTCACCGTCCCCAGCACGAGCACCACAAACAGGAAGCAGGTCAGATACACCGCAATCATCAGTTCCGCAAACGAATTCAGCGTGCCGATGCCGTATTTGCCGATGGTGAAGGCGATGCCGCCAAAGGCGCCGATCGGGGCCAGGTGCATGACAATCCGCACCACGCCGAACATGCCGTGCAAGAACATATCGAGACCGTCGATCAGCGGCGCCACTTTACGGCCGAGACGGTTCAGCGCAAACGAAAACAACAGCGAAAACAGAATAATCTGCAGCATATTGCCCTGCGCGAAAGCGCCCACCACACTGTTCGGCACGATGTTCATCAGGAATTCCAGCGTGGTGTTGTGCTCGGCCGCTTGCGTGTAGGACTTGATCGAGGCGGTGTCGATGTGGGCCGGATCGATGTTCATGCCGACACCGGGCTTCATCACATTGACCACGATCAGGCCGAACACCAGCGCGATGGTCGAGCAGATCTCGAAATAAATCATGGCCTTGGCGCCGACCCGGCCAGTCTCCTTGACGCTGCCCATGCGGGCAATGCCGACCACCACCGAGGCGAAGATAATTGGCGCCAGCAGCATCTTGATCAGTTTGATGAACAGGTCGCCCAGCGGTTTCAGCTCGACGCCGATGTCGGGATAGAAGTGGCCGAGCAGGATGCCGGCGGTCAGGCCGACGATGACTTGAATGTAAAGCGTGGATGCCAGTTTCTTAAAGCGTTGCGCACTCATGGGGGGTCTCCTCCAGCGAAACAGAATCATTGGGCGAACGCGCGCGCAGGGCCGGCAAGCGGGATAACGCTTGCGCCCTGGGCGGCGTTCTGTGGGTGGTACCACGGGCAATGCACCAGTTCTGCGACTGTTCGCATTGTCACTGCACGATCGCTGCCGGCTTATTCCGCCAGCTTGCGCATTTCCGCGTACAGGTCGGCTTTGCCTTCAAAACCGATGCCCGGCAGGTCCGGCATGGTGATGTAGCCGTTGTCGACCTTGACGCCGTCCGGGAAGCCGCCGTATGGCTGGAACAGGTCCGGATAGGACTCGTTGCCTCCCAGGCCCAGGCCGGCCGCGATGTTCAGCGACATCTGGTGGCCGCCGTGCGGAATGCAGCGCTCCGGCGACCAGCCGTGCTCGCGCAGCATGTCCAGCGTGCGCAGGTATTCCACCAGGCCGTAGCTCAGCGCGCAGTCGAATTGCAGCCAGTCGCGGTCGGCGCGCATGCCGCCGTAACGGATCAGGTTGCGCGCGTCCTGCATCGAGAACAGGTCTTCGCCGGTGGCCATCGGGTTCTTGTAGTAGTTGCGCAGCGTGGCTTGCAACTCGAAGTCGAGCGGATCGCCCGGTTCTTCGTACCAGAACAGGTCGTACTGTGACAGCGCCTTGGCGTACTGGACCGCGGTGTCGAGGTCGAAGCGGCCGTTGGCGTCCACCGCCAGCTTCTGGCCATCCTGCAGCACTGACAGGATGCTGTCGATACGGCGCAGGTCTTCGTCCAGCGACGCGCCGCCGATTTTTTTCTTGACCACCGTGTAGCCGCGGTCGATGTAACTGCGCATCTCATCCTTCAGCTTGCCGTGGTCCTGGCCCGGGTAGTAGTAGCCGCCGGCGGCGTAGACGAAGATCTTGCGGTCCGGCGTGCCGTTGCCGTAGCGGTCGGCCAGCAGCTGGAATAGCGGCTTGCCTTCGATTTTGGCGACCGCATCCCAGATCGCCATGTCGATGGTGCCGATGGCCACCGAGCGCTCGCCGTGGCCGCCCGGTTTTTCGTTGGTGAACATGCAATTCCAGATCTTGTGCGGATCGAGATTGCTGCCGTCATCGCTGACCAGCGAGGCTGGGTCCGCTTCCAGGATGCGCGGAATGAAACGTTCGCGCATCAGGGTGCCCTGGCCGTAGCGGCCATTGGAATTGAAGCCGTAGCCGATCACCGGCTTGCCATCGCGGATGACGTCGGTCACCACCGCCACTAGGCTCAGCGTCATTTTGCTGAAATCGATGTAAGCGTTGCGGATGGGGGAGCTGATCGGGACGGTCTTTTCGCGGATTTCAACAATTTTCATGGTAGGTCTCCAGATGAGTAGATGGCTGTGTTTAGCGCATGCGGTAGCTTACTCTTGAATTTCACTGCTAAAATTAACTTAGATTGAAACCTTTATTCACTTTAAATGAAAATTGAAACCGCCCCTGACCTGGCTTTTTTTGTGCTGTTGGCCAAATCCGGCAGCATGACGGCCACCGCGCGCGAGCTGGGCGTGACGCCGCCGGCCGTCACCAAGCGCCTGAGCCTGATGGAGCAGAAGCTCGGCGTGCGGCTGGTCAACCGCACCACGCGCCGCATCAGCCTGACCAATGAAGGGGAAACCTATCTGGCCCAGGCCTCCCAGATCCTGCACCAGATCCGGGAAATGGAAGAGTCGGTGGCCAGCGGCCGCGCCGCGCCGAAGGGGCTGCTGCGGGTCAATGCCACGCCCGGTTTCGGCCGCACCCACATCGCCCCCATCCTGTCGCGCTTCGCACATGCCTATCCCGAGGTGGAAGTGGAGTTGCACCTGACCGATCGTCCGATCAGCCTGGTGGAGGAAGCGTATGACCTGGCGATCCGCTTTGGTGAACTGCCGGATACCCGACTGACGGCGCGCAAGCTGATGTCCAACCGGCGCTTTCTGTGCGCTTCGCCAGCCTACCTGAAAAAAGCCGGCGAGCCGCAAAAGCCCGCCGAGCTGCACCACCATCGCTGCATCCTGCACCGCCAGAACGATGACGTGTACGGCACCTGGCGCATTCAGAAGGGCAAGACGGTGGAGCTGGTCAAGGTGCGCGGCGCCGTCTCCAGCAATGACGGCGACGTGGTGATGAACTGGGCGCTCGATGGCCACGGGATTGTGCAGCGGTCCGAGTGGGATGCGGCCAAATATCTGCAAAGCGGGCGCCTGAAAGAGGTCATGACCGATTACTCGCTGCCGGATGCGGACTTGTACCTGTATTACCTCAGCCGCAGCAACCTGCCCGCCAAGGTGCGCGCGTTTATCGATTTTATTGTCGAGGAATTCCGTGGCAGGGCCTGAAACCAACGCCTTTGCCTGCGGTAGAATTGCCGACCTTTCACGCATGCCCTACTCTATGAGATCGATCGCCTTCCTGGCCCCGCTACTGCTGCTGGCCGCCTGCGCCGGCACGCCAAGCCGCTATGACCTGCCGCAGGAACCCACGCCGCACACCATCCACGTGATTCAATACGGCTGGCATACGGCGCTGCTGTTTGACGGCCAAGACATCCTCGCCCGCAGCACCAAGCTGGCGCAGGATTTCAAGGATCACAAATACATGCTGATCGGCTGGGGCGACGGTGGATATTTTGTCGAGGACGATCCGGGCGTGTCGCAAGCGGTCAAGGCGCTTGTGGCGTCCGACTACCCAGCTCTGCAAGCCGGCGGGCGCGAAACCAATCCGCCGCTGGGCGTGGCGCCGGGCGACAGCATTCCGCTCGCGATCACCGAGCGGGGCTACGAGCAGCTGGTCGCCTACATCGATCACAGCATCGCGACCGGCGCTGACGGCAAGCCCGTCTACCTCGGCAAGCGGCTGGCCAACCTTAATCTGTTTTACAAGGGCACCGGCAACTACAGCCTGCTCAACAACTGCAACTCGTGGGTGGTGGGGGCGCTACGCGCGGCGGAACTGCCGGTCTCCGGCTTCAATCTGACCGCGCGCAGCGTCTTCGAGCAAGCCCGGCGCATCTCTGAACTGCAACAGGCAGATCGCGCCGCCGCCCGGCCGGAATAACTGCACGCGCATCACTCCCGTCGCACCGTCCGGAAACCGATGTGGGCCGCCGCCAGATTGCGTTCCTGCGACTCGCGCGCCGAAGCCCGATAGCGCACGCAGTAGTCCGGCGCGCACAGGAACGAGCCGCCTTTGATCACCGTCGCGGCATCGGGCGCGTGCGCCGCCCCGGCCGCGACGGCAGTGTCGCCGTTGGCATGCGGATGGCGCGGTCCGGTGTAGCGATCGGACGTCCACTCCCAGGCATTGCCGATCATGTCATACAAGCCAAAACCGTTGGCCGCGTAACAGCCGACCGGCGCCAGGCCGGCATGGCCGTCTGCGCCGGCGTCCAGCAATGGAAACGAGCCTTGCCAATAGTTGGCGGTTGGCTTGCCTTGCGCATCGGTTGGCGCGGTGTCGAGCTGGTCGTCGCTACGGCCGGCCTTGCCCGCATACTCCCATTCGGCTTCGGTGGGGAGATCCCTCCCCAGCCAGCGGGCGTAGGCCAGTGCATCGGCCTGCGTGACCAGAGTTACCGGCAGATGGCCGCCGGCCGGCTGCGCGCCGCGCCATTGCGCACCTTTCTGCAACGACCACCAGGCGTAGGGCCGCTGCGTCAGCTCCTCGGCGGTCGGCGTATGGAATACCACGCCGGCGCCCTGCTTTTCGGCGTCCGTCACATAACCGGTGGCAGCCACGAACGCGGCGAACTGGGCTTGCGTGACTTCGGTGCGATCGATCCAGAAACTCTTGACGCGGACCTGGCCAGGCTGCGCCGGCCGCTCGTCGGCGTAGCCGCGCTCACTGCCGAAGACGAAACTTCCGGCAGCGACACGCACCATGCCGGCATGCGCATCCTTGCCCCAGCCAGCCGGCAAGCCGCTGTAGGCGGCGCAGGACTGCTCGTTGCCCAACGCCGGGGCCGGTGGTGCACCGGTCAGCACCGCGCTGACGCTGAGCAGAAACAGCCATCCCAGCAGCGCCAGCAGCACCGCCACGCCGGCGCCTAGCGTCAGGCGCAGGCCACGATGTATCAGAGACATCAGTAGTAGCCTTGCGGCTTCAGCGGTTCGACGCCGCCAACATGGGTCATGAATTGCTGCCATTGCAGCACCATGCCGCTGGTGACGGCCGGATTTTGCGCCGACACGTCGCTGGTCTCGCCGCGGTCATGCGTCAAATCATACAGCTCCCAGTGACCGTCGAGCGCGCCGACAGGGGGCTCGTTCCACAAGGCCTTCCACTTGCCGTCGCCGCTGATCAGGAAAGCGCGGCCGTAGGACTCGTGTCCGAGCGGATCGCTGCGTACCGCCTGCACGCTGCCCTCCAGCAGCGGCAGCAAGGACTTGCCAGTGACCGGATAGACGTTGCGGCCGTTGTAGACCACCTTGCCCAGATTGTGGTCCACGCCGGCGGCGTCGACGGCCTTCGGTGCGGCCTCGCTCGGCAAGGGGATGCCGGCCAGCGCCAGGAACGTGGCGGTGTTGTCGGTCACGTGCGTCAGCGCGCTCAGGTTGGGCAGGCGCGCGGTCTGTCCCGGCAGCTTGACAATCAGCGGCGTGGAGACGCTGCCTTCACCGGCGTAGCCCTTGGTCAGACGAAACGGCGTGGCGCTGACCTCGGCCCAGCGCAAGCCATATTGCAGCCGCTTGGCCGCTTGCGCGCCATTGTCGGTGCCCAGCGCGGAATAGACCGGCTCGGTGGCGTTGGCTTCATCGGTCGCTTTCGGATCGGCGCCGCTATCGATCGGCCAGCCTTCGGCGCCGTTATCGGACTGGAACATGACGTAGGTGTTGTCGTATTCGCCGATGTCCTTCAGGTGCTGGATCAGCAAGCCGATGTTGTGGTCGAGGTTATCGACCATGCCGGCGTAGATTTCCATGTAGCGCGCCTGGGCCTTTTTCTCCAGCGCCGTCAGGCTGCCCCACTTCTTGTTCACCTTGCCTGCGCCGTATTCCGTGTAGCCCTGCGCCACGCCATTGTTGGCGTTGATGTATTTGGCGCCAGCCTTGCCGTAGCCCGATGTGGCCGGCGTGGCCGCCAGGGTTTCCGGCGCCCCCTCGTACGGTTTGAAGTCGGCCGGCACCAGGCCCAGCTGCTTTTGACGGGCGATGCGGGCGTTGCGCACGGCGTCGTAGCCGGCATCGTATTTGCCCTTGTACTTGGACAGCCACGGCTCCGACACTTGCAGCGGCCAGTGCGGCGAAGTGTAGGCGGCGTAGGCGAAGAACGGCTTGCCGTCGGCCTTATGCTGGTCGATATAGGAAATCAGGCGCTTGGTGTAGAAATCGGTGGAATAGAACGGCTCCGCGCCCGTGCCGCCTGGTTGGCCCGGCTGCCCCGGTTGCACGAATTTGCCATCCTCCGTGTAATTGCTGGAGCCTTCTTTTTCGTGCGCATAGTGATTGCTGGCGGCGCCGGCCAGCAGCGCGTAGCTGTGCTCGAAGCCCCACTGGTCAGGCGTCTTGCCGGCGGTGGTGACGGCTCCGCCGGCGATGGCGGAACCCAGGTGCCACTTGCCGGCCATGTAGGTATGGTAGCCGCCGTCGCGCAGCAGCTGGGCGAAGGACAGCGCGCTTTCGTTCAGAAAGCCTTCGTAGCCAGGCAAGCCTTTGCGCTCGTCGTTCGGCGCGCCCATATTGCCTTCGCCGACCAGATGGTGATCGGTGCCTGAGACCAGCATGGCGCGCGTAATGGCGCACACGGTGCCCGTGTGGTGATTGGTCAGCAAGCGGCCCTGTTTGACCAGCGCGTCCAGATTCGGCGTCTCGATCTCGCCGCCGAAGGCGCCGATGTCCGAGTAGCCGAGGTCGTCAGCCATGATGTACAGGATGTTGGGCTTTTTCTTGACGACGGGGGCTGGCGCCGCGGCGATCTCCGGCGGTGCAGCGGAATCACCGCAGCCAGCCAGGATCAGCGCGCTGGTGATGGAGAGGCCCAGCATGCCGTGTTGCACGGCGCGCTGTATGCGTGGAGCGAGTGTCATGGATTTCCTTGCAGTCGAAATGTGCAAAGAATAATTGTTGGGCGGGAGATAACAAACGAAGCATTTCGCGTTACCTCATGCGCGCAACGGATATATCACTGCTTGAATTCTCTTCTTGTCTGCGGTCGGAAAAATCTGCAGCGAAACCGGAAGTGAAGCCAGCGGTTCGCTGCGCCGTCGGGTCGGCTACAGTTGTTTTTCGATGGCGACCGTTCCCGCGACCAGTTCGTCGCCCGTATGCAACGTGGTCACGGTCTCAATGAGAACAATGCCGCACTCCTCTTCGGCGACCGGGTTATGCCGGACATTCTTGGGCACCGTATAGAAGCTGCCAGGTTTGAGTACGACCTCCCGGTCCTCCAGCTGGATCTTCAACGTTCCATAGACCACCAAGAACATTTCATCCTCGTGCTGATGCGCATGCCAGACCAGTTCGCCCTTGAGCTTGGCGACCTTCACATACTGGTCGTTCACGCGGCCGACCACCTTCGGCGTCCAGTAACTGGACACGCTGGCCAAGGCCTGTTCGATATTAATTGGATCGATACTCGTCATTTTGAAGCTCCTTGATTGAAGACATCAAGGTACCGGAAACAAGGATCGCGGCCTATCAAATGTTTGTCATGGCGCCATTACGATTCTTCATGCCCTGTAATGTTCGCGAATCACCGTTGCCATGGCGAGCGCTGCCTTGCTTGGCCGCTGCTTTATATTCAGCTCTATCGCGAAGTCCGGCAGCTGAGGCAAGTTCGCGTCGGCCGCAACCTCACTGAGGCCGTCCGGCACCAACGAGCGCAGCCAGGGTGTCACGGCGAGGCCGCTTTGCACAGTTGACAGCGTCGTTTCAACAGACGCGTTTTCAAACACCATTCGCCACTCAATACCGGCCTGGCTCAGAAGCGGAAATACGGTCTTACGGAACGTGCAGGTGACCGTCACAAAGCAGAGCGGCAACGGACGCTGCATCACGCAATCCCCTGGTCCGGCCACCCAGACCAGCGGTTCGAGCGCTAGCCGGTCCCCGACGGCCTGCGCGTCTGGAACTTGGCTCAGCGTGAGATCGAGGCTTCCTGCAGCAAACAACTCCATCAAGTCCACTGACGACCCCGTGAAAATACGAACATCGACCACCGGATGACGCTGGGCATAGGCTTTCAGAATCGGTGCGAAATGCGCGCCGGCCATGTCGTGCGGCACACCGATGCATAACGTCGCGGGTGCAGTCACTGCGCCAACCTCGTCGAAAATCAGGTCGTTGAGCGCCAATAACTGATGAGCACGCTCGATGAATAGCGCCCCCTCGGCAGTTAGCCGGCAGCCGCGCGCATCGCGGTCCAGCAGGCAACAGCCGATCGCGTCTTCCAGACGCTTAATCTGATGGCTCAAGCCACTTTGCGTCACGTGCAGCCGCCTGGCAGCGACAGTCATGCTGCCGGATTGCGCTACCGCGACGAAGGCACGAACAAGTTGGAGATCAAGGTGACGTGAAGGCGGCATGGAGTCTGATGAGAATTCCTACTGTGGGCAGTATAAACAGCTGGGAGCTCCTCCTGCAATGCCTCGACACTGATGGACGAGTTAAAACAATGACAGCGTGACAACCAAGGGAGCGACAGCACAGCGGATCCGTATGAGACACAAGCCTTTGGAGCGGTGAAAGCTGGCCATAATCCGGTCCGCAACAAGCCGTGCGCGCCGAGTTATTTCGACGAGAACTGCAACAACCTCCATGCCGCTTGGTGCCGACATCATCCTGCTGAGTGCCAGAAAAATCCGTTTCGCAACATCGGGACGGCTGTCTGCCCGGCGATTGCTATAGTCCTTACACGCAGCGCGGCCAGCGCATCCCGCCCTGGCTGTGGCGACCATCAGGGAGACCTATCCGTGTACGACATTTCAAAGATGACCTGCGGTGTCATCGCGCTGATGTTCAGCGCCAACCTCTTCGCAGCAGACCTGGCGTCCGACACGGTCGACGTCCAACACGTAATGGATGCCTACCACGAAGCCGTGGTAAATCACGATGGTGCACGCATGATCGACTTGTTTCTGCCGCAGGCCAGCCTGTGGCTCAACGTGTTGTCCGACGAGGCCTATGCGGCGGCGCGCTTAAAATCGCCCGATGCGGCCAAGGTGCGGCACGCCACCGTGGCCGCGTTTGCCAACCTGGTTTCGACCACGCGGTCAAACTTTAATCCCACTCACACGCAACTGCATGTCGACAGCGATGGCACGATTGCTGCGGTGTATTTTGATTTCGTGTTCTGGGTCGATGGCAAAGCGCAGAATCATGGCAGCGAAGCATGGCAACTCGTCAAAGGCAGCGACGGATGGCGCATCGCCGCCATTACGTATTCCTCGAACGGTGCGCCCAAATAAGCACTGGCATACAATGCACGTACGTTACGCAATCTCGTCAAGTCGCTCCACATCATGTCGAACAACTATCCCGGCTGGCGCCTGCCGGCGACCGCCCTCTTCTGGACCTGCGTCGGCGTCGTATTCGCGCTGCCGGTGCTGAATAACGGCCCGGACTGGCGCGCACCGCTGGTTCAGGCGCTGACGCACTGGTGGGCGTGGGGACTGCTGGTCCCGCTGATCATTGCGCTGGATGTGCGCCTGCGGTTCAGCAGCGCCGAGGCCTCCCTCCGGCTGGCCTCGCAGTTAATGCTCGGCGTTGTATTTTGCGTGATCCAGGTGTACGTGCGCGCATTGCTGGCGGCGCCGCTGGCACTGATACTCGGCTTGGACCCATGGTCACGCCTGGCCGGGATTGACCTGTTTACCCGCAGCGCGGGCGAAGGTATTTTGTGGTCGATGCTGGTGTATGGCCTGATTGTCGGCGGCTGGTGGGCCTATCAATCGCACGGGCGCATGGCGGCGGCCGAACTGCGCATGGAACGCATCGAACGCAGCTATTCAGAGGCACGCTTGCATGCGCTGCGTCTGCAGCTCGATCCGCACTTCCTGTTCAACACCCTGAACACAATTTCGGCGCAGATCCAGGATGAACCGGCGGAGGCCCGGCAAATGATCGAGCATCTTGGCGACCTGCTGCGCGTGTCGCTCGATCCGCGCAGCCGCCACGAAATTCCGCTCGCCGACGAGCTGGGATTTCTCGACCGGTATTTGTCGATCCAGGCCATCCGATTCGGCGACAAGCTGCGCGTCGCCGTACACGTGGAGGACGATGTGCGCCATGCAGCCGTCCCCAGCCTGCTACTGCAGCCGCTGGTCGAAAATGCCATCCGCCACGGCATTTCACGCCGTGCAGCCAGTGGCAGCATCACGATTTCAGCCCGGCAGCTGGGGCGCGATCTGATGATCACCGTGCGCGACGATGGTATCGGTCTCGGCGCCGAGGCGCTGGCGCCCGGCGGCCATGGCCTTGGTCTACGGCTGACACGCGAACGCCTCCAGGGACTGCACGCTGACGGTACAACCAGCCTGACGCTGGCCAACCATGCCGACGGTGGCGCCATCGCGACCGCGCGCTTGCCGTTACGCCTGATACAACAACTAAGCCCATGCTTGAACCCATGCGTATACTGATTGCCGACGACGAAGCACCGGCCCGCCGGCGTTTGCACAACCTGCTGCGTGAAGATGCCGGGGTTACCGAGGTCCGCGAAGCAAGCGACGGACGAGTGGCGCTGCAGATGGTTATCGACTGGAAGCCGGATTTGTTGCTGCTGGACGTGCAGATGCCGGAATTGACCGGTATTGACATGGTCATGGCAGTGGGTGCGGCGCAGCTGCCGTTGACGATTTTCGTGACAGCGTGGGATCAGCATGCGGTCAGCGCTTTTCAAGCGAACGCACTCGACTATCTGCTCAAACCCTACAGTGATGCACGCTTCCACGCTGCACTGGCACGGGCGCGTCAGGCGATGGCGGACCGGCAACTGCGGGCGGTTAGCGCAAACATCTTTCGGATGCTGGCGTCGCAACAGGCGTCGGTCGCCCCCGTCTGGTTGGAACGCTTGATCGTCAGGTCACAGCGCGCGACGCAGCTCGTGCGTGTGCTGGACATTGACTGGATTGAAAGCGCCGGCGTGCACGTCATCCTGCATGTCAAGCGCACCGAACTGCTCCACCGGATTGCACTGTCCGACCTGGCAAGCCAGCTGGACCCTGCACGCTTCGTTCGAGTGCATCGCTCCCTGATTGTCAATATCGACAGCATCATGCGTCTTGAAGCCCTGTCACATGGCGAATTCGCGATATGGATGAACGATGGCGCGCGCCGCAAAATCAGCCGTACCTACCGCGCGGCGCTGGAGCGCAGCCTGGGGCAGCCCCTGTGACGCTACCTGAGGCCTGTCACGCCTGACGATCCGCCCGAAGAAAATGCCAGCGATATCTCTTCACCGCCGTAATGCCCATAAAGCAGCAGTCAGCAACCAGACGCCGCCGGTTTGCAGGGTGCTTAAATGATGTCCGTACACCAAGCGGTCCACCAGGATCGCAGTCAGTGGGTACACGAATTGCAGCACCGCGATACGGCCAGTTCGCAAGCCGGTCATGCCGGTATTGAGCAGCATGTAGGCCAAACCGGTCTGGATGCTGCCCAAACTGGAAAGCCAAAACCAGGTTGCCGTCGTTTGCGGCCAACCTTGCCACATCGGCCACCATGCAGTCAGGACAACGCCAATAGCACACTGCCACCACGTCAGAGCGAAGGAGCTGATCGTCGTTGCTGAACGAGCGGCAATCGCCATGCCGGCATAAGCCACGGCGCCTATGATGCAGAAGACAACGCCGGTCTGGTAGTCGCGCGTCATGTTGCCAGTGCTGCCGCCCTCAAACAAACCGGTGGCAAGCGCCAGGCCGGTCAGTGCGATGACCGCTGATGCAGCTTGGGAGCGCGATATTTTTTCCCCGTACAGCCAGACGCCGGCCCCCATCACCAGAAATGGTTGGACATGAAACAGCACCGTCGCCACGGCAATGGAGACGCGGGGCACCGCGGCAAAAAACAGCACCCAATTCGATACGATCAATATCCCGGCAATCAGCACCACCCCAAACTCCTTTGCGCGCAACCTGAGTTCACAAAGTCGGCCCGTGCATGCTCCCCATACCAACAGCGCCAGCGCGCCGAAAAAACATCGGAACAATACGGTCGTCATCGGGCTAACGTTTGCTTCCTGGATGAAGACCCCGATCGTCCCTAGTACCAGGCCGCCCGTTACCATGTGCGCCGTTGCGCGTCGTTCCTGCGATGGAGAAATGTCTGCTGTCATCCTCGGAATTATGTAATGCTTATAGCCTCGCAAAAAGCGAATTTATCGACGGGCATCCATTCGATTTTCAAATGGCACTGAATATGCAATCTTCCGACCTTCAACTCGACTGGCTGCGCGCGTTCGTTGCGGTCGTCAATACCGGCTCGCTGACAGCCGCAGCACGTCAGGTCAACCGGTCGCAATCGGCCGTCAGTATGCAAATCAAAAAACTCGAGGAGGCGGTTGGACAGTCATTGTTGCTGCGCGGCCCTCGCCACATGCTGCTGACTGCGGCGGGAACGGAATTGTTGGGCCATGCACGCAAAATGCTCGACATCCATACGCAGGCGTTGACGGCGATGCGCGGCCATGAAGTGACAGGACGCGTCAGCCTTGGCGTGCCGGACGATTACGCCATGCCTTATCTGACGCCAGTCCTGCGGATCTTTTCTGGCAGCTACGCAGGTGTAGAGGTCACGTTGGTTTGCGAACAGTCCACCGCGCTCATTCCCAAAGTGGAGCGGGGCGAAATTGACATTGCCGTCGTAACCCGTGACCGGCCCGACCGCGGCATTCTGCTGGGCCGCGAACGACTGGTGTGGGTGGGCGACGACCGATATGAGGCCTGGCGACGCAATCCCTTGCCGATCGCAGTGCATGAACTCGGCAGCCAGGCACGCGCCGCGGTGCTGGCGGCGATATCGGCGGAGCGGCGGGCATACCGGATCGTGTACAGCAGCCCCAGCGTGGCCGGACAGTTGACCGCCGCGCACAGCGGCATGGCCGTTGCGGTACTGACCCACTCCAGCCTTCCCGGCAACCTGAAGGCACTGGATAGCCGCCATGGATTGCCGGCTTTGCCTGAAATGGAGATTGCACTCATCCGCAGCAAGCAAGCGGAACAGTCTCCCGCAGCCATTGCGATGCATGCGCAGATATTGCGGACGCTGCGAGGCGCTGAGGGCTAAAGAAATGCAGTCATGCCGGTGTCGCCAACAGCGCGTTCGCCGCCCCGACACCGAAGCTGATCGGGCCGACGACGGCGGACGTCACCGGACAGCAAAAAGGCCGTTTCTCCTATGAGAACCACCAATGAAAAAACCCGCCGAAGCGGGTTTTTGGGGTTCTGGCGGAGACGGTGGGATTCGAACCCACGATACAGGTATAAGCCGTATGCATCCTTAGCAGGGATGTGCCTTCGGCCACTCGGCCACGTCTCCTAGTCGATTGCTCAACTATGTCCTCTTGTTAAGAGGACGTGCGATATCTTATAGGGCAGGCTTCGTTTGGTCAAGGGATGCGCTGTTGTGATGCGGGCGTCGCGCGCCCTCGGCGCGCGGGGCTGGTGCGCAGCACCAGCAGTTGGGCGATTCGGAGGGGATTTGCGCTTGCAAGCGCAAATCCTTCGAATCCCACCGTTCCGTCCAGACAAATAAAAAAGCCTCCCGCAGGGGAGGCTTTTTTATTTGTTCTGGCGGAGACGGTGGGATTCGAACCCACGATACAGGTATAAGCCGTATGCATCCTTAGCAGGGATGTGCCTTCGGCCACTCGGCCACGTCTCCTAGTCGATCACTCAACTATGTCTTTTCCAGCAAACTGCGCTAGAGCAGACGACCGTCATAGTATAGACCACAACCAATTTGGTCAAGGCAACTTGACGGTTTTTTGGGGAAAATTTATGCCTTTTCCAGTTCAAACGCTTTGTGCAGCGCACGCACGGCCAGTTCCATGTATTTCTCGTCGATCAGCACCGAAATTTTGATTTCCGACGTCGAAATCATCATGATGTTGATGCCCTCTTCCGACAAGGTGCGGAACATTTTCGACGCCACGCCAACGTGCGAACGCATGCCCACGCCGACCACCGAGATTTTCGACACTTTGGCGTCGCCGGCGATGCTGGCCGCACCCAGCGATTCTTTCGAGCTGTTCAGCACATCCAGCGCGCGCTGGAAATCGTTGCGCGGCACGGTGAAGGTGAAGTCGGTCTTGCCATCCACCGACTGGTTCTGGATGATCATGTCGACTTCGATGTTGGCCTCGGCCACCGGGCCCAGGATGTGGTAGGCCACGCCCGGACGGTCCGGCACGCCCAGCACGGTGATTTTGGCTTCATCGCGGTTAAAGGCGATACCGGAGATGACTGCTTGTTCCATGTTTTTATCTTCCTCAAACGAAATCAGGGTGCCCGAGTTGGCTTCCACTTCCAGGTCCAGCATCGGGTCGGTCAGCGACGACAGCACGCGGGTCGGCACGCGGTAGTTGCCGGCGAATTCCACCGAACGGGTCTGCAGCACTTTCGAGCCCAGCGACGCCAGTTCCAGCATTTCTTCAAACGTGATCGCCTTCAGACGGCGCGCTTCCGACACCACGCGCGGATCGGTGGTGTACACGCCGTCTACGTCGGTGAAGATCAGGCATTCGTCGGCCTTCATCGCGGCGGCAATCGCCACGGCCGAGGTGTCCGAACCACCGCGGCCCAGCGTGGTGATGTTGTCTTCGTCATCCACGCCCTGGAAGCCGGTAATGATGACGATCTTGCCGTCGTCCAGGTCGCGGTTGACCTTGTCGTTGTCGATCGACTGGATGCGGGCCTTGGTGTAGGCGGAATCGGTTTTAATCGCGACTTGCCAGCCGGCGTAGCCGACCGCTTTCTTGCCGATCGCTTGCAGCGCCATCGACAGCAGGCCCACCGAGACTTGTTCGCCGGTGGCGGCGATCATGTCCAGTTCGCGTGGGTCCGGCTGCGATTGGATTTCCTTGGCGAGGCCGATCAGGCGGTTGGTCTCGCCCGACATTGCCGACGGCACGACCACAATGCGGTGTCCGGCGTCATGCCACTTGGCGACACGCCGCGCGACGTTCTTGATACGGTCCGTCGAACCCATCGACGTACCGCCATATTTGTGCACGATTAAAGCCATAACAGAGAGTTTTCCGCTCAAATAAAGGTAAATAGAACCCTAAACTCTACCTGCCGCAGTGCAAAATAACAAGTCAAAAAACTCATAATCTCATACTGAATAGACATATCTACATACAAAATTCGGCAGAAAGGGCCTCAATGTCTATACAGCTTGCCAGCGCAGGCGAATCCGCCCCGCTCCGTTGCTCAGATGGTGGCAGTCCATGCCGATGCCGGCAGCGAACAGCAGGTCTTTTGCGCTTTTAACCACAGGCAGGCGGCCGCGCTCCCACGCCGGAATCTCCAGCGCCTGGTAGTGGTATTTGATGGCGCGGGTGGGCCGGTTGTGCGCTGGCTTGAGTTTTTCGCCGCCACGGCGGAATTCGATCAGCAGCGGCTGGCTACGCAGCCAGTCGGGATCGAGGCCCTCTTCAGCCACTTCAAAGTGCAGGACGCCGCCGTAGGCCGGGAACGCCAGTTCGGTTTCGCCGTTCCAGCGGAAGGCAGTGCCGGGCTTGTCGTCGAACTGGTCTTCGCGCTGGCCTTCCAGCTCGGCCAGCTTGGGCGTCAGGTGCAGGCGGTCGCGGTAGCGGCGCACGTGGCAGTCGGGGTGCGTGACCAGCAACTGGGCGTCGTACTTGGCTTCCAGCAGCTGGGTCAGCATCTCGGCCAGCCAGGCGGTGCTCGGCATGCTGTAGCCGCGCGTGGCGAACCAGTGGCGCAGCAGGTTGTAGGCGCGGTCCTGGCTCAGCGCGCGCAGCTTGCTGATGTCGAGCTGGTCGCCGTCTTGGGTGGCGAGAAGGTCTTGCTCGGCCAGTTCGGTCAGCAGGCGGGTCGCCGATTGCGCGTGCTGGGCGCTGCGGGCGAAGCGTTCCTGGAAGCCGGGGAAATGCTGCTCCAGCGCGGGCATCACGGTGTGGCGCAACGCGTTGCGGGCGTAGCGCGGGTCGTCGTTGGATTCGTCGTGGATGTGGGTTACGCCCTGTTGCGCGACGTAGCTTTCCAGCTGCTTGCGCGAAACTTGCAGCAACGGGCGGGCCATCACGAGGTTGTCGTTCTGCAGCAGGCTGGCGGCGGTGTTGGCGGCGTCCATGCCGGACAGGCCGGCCGGCCCGGAACCACGCAGCAGTTGCAGCAGCACGGTTTCAGCCTGGTCGTCCAGGTGGTGGGCGGTCAGCAGCAGTTGGGCGTCGTGTTCCCTGCACAGCGCGCCGAGGGCGGCGTAGCGGGCTTTGCGGGCGGCCGCTTCGGTGCCGGACTTCTTGGCGTCTTGCAGCTGGATGCGGCGCGCTTCGAACGAGACGTTGAGCGCGGCGCATTGCTGCTCGCAGTGGGCCAGCCAGGCGTCGGCGTTGGGGCTGAGGCCGTGGTGGATGTGGAAGGCGCACAGGGTCAGTTCGTGCTGCTGGACGTAAGCGTGGGCCAAATGCAGCAAGGCCGACGAGTCCAGGCCGCCGCTGAGGGCGATGGCGATACGTGGCGCGGCGCCCTCGCCTGTGCCGCTCTGCGCGCGGGCGGCGGCGATGGCTTGCTCAAAGGTGGACGTGAGGGTGGGCTTTTGCTGCTTCAATCGTGACTCCGAAATGCAAACCGGGAGCGGCGCATGCGCGGGCTCCCGGCGGGTGTGCATGGGCTCCCGCCTGCGCGGGAGCGACGGTGGTGTAAGCCGGCCGTCATTCCCGCGCAGGCGGGAATCCAATTTACTCTTGCGGCGTGGTTTCCTTGAACTTACCGTAGCTCATCAGCTTTTCGTGACGGGCTTCCAGCAGGTCCTTGGTTTTCATGCCGTGGAACTGGCGCAGCGAGTCAGCCAGCGCGCGCTTCAGCAGCGTCGCCATCTGCTTCGGATCGCGGTGCGCGCCGCCCAGCGGTTCGCTGACGATCTTGTCGATCAGGCCGATCGCTTTCAGACGATGCGCGGTCAGGCCCAGGGCTTCGGCCGCATCGGCCGCACGTTCCGAGGTCTTCCACAGGATCGAGGCGCAGCCTTCCGGCGAGATCACCGAGTAGGTCGCGTATTGCAGCATGATGACCTGGTCGGCCACAGCAATCGCCAGCGCGCCGCCGGAGCCGCCTTCGCCGATGATGGTGGCGATCAGCGGCACTTTCAGTTCCGCCATCACGTACAGGTTGTGGCCGATCGCTTCCGACTGGCCGCGCTCTTCCGCGTCGATGCCCGGGAAAGCGCCCGGGGTATCCACAAAGGTGAATACCGGAATGCCGAACTTCTCAGCCAGCTTCATCAGGCGCATGGCTTTGCGGTAGCCTTCCGGCTTCGGCATGCCGAAGTTGCGCATGGCGCGTTCTTTGGTGTCGCGGCCCTTCTGGTGGCCGATCACCATGCAGGACTGGCCGTTGAAGCGGGCCAGGCCGCCAACCACCGACAGGTCGTCCGCATAAGTGCGGTCGCCGTGCAGTTCGTGGAAGTCGGTGAAGATTTCGTTGACGTAGTCCATGGTGTATGGACGTTGCGGGTGACGCGCGATCTGCGAAACCTGCCATGGCGTCAGCTTGGCGTAGATGTCTTTGGTCAGTTGCTGGCTCTTTTTGGCCAGACGGTCGATCTCCTCAGAGATATCGACTGCCGAATCGTCCTGGACGAAGCGCAATTCTTCGATCTTGCCGTCGAGTTCAGCAATCGGTTGCTCAAAATTGAGGAAAGTCGTTTTGGTCATTGTACCTCCGTGTTTATTCTCGGCTGCGGCATCGTGGCCCGCTTGTGACGGGCACAAAAAGGCCTCGCGCAGCGATTAGAGTATCTATTCTACAGCAACCGGATCCAAACTACGCCATAAGTACCATGTGGCGACGGTCCGGTAGGGTTCCCAGTTGGCCGATACCTCGCGCGCATCGCTGCGCGAGACCGGTTCGCCGGAGAAGTAATTCTGGCTGATGCCCTGGATCAGACCGGGGTCGTCCAGCGGCAAAACGTTGGGGCGCAGCAGATTAAATATCAAAAACATCTCGGCTGTCCAGCGGCCGATGCCGCGGATCTGCACCAGCTCGGCGATCACCGCCTCGTCGTCCATCTGGTCCCACTGGGCCGTGTGCACGCGCTTGTTCTTGAAGTGGTCGGCCAGGTCGAGGATGTACTCAGTCTTGCGCTTGGACAGGCCGCAAGCGCTCAGTTGCTCGGCGCCGGCCTTGATGATCTGCGCCGGCGAGCATTTCGGGCTGATCAGCAGCAGCTTTTTCCAGGCGACATCGGCCACCTTGGCGGTCACCTGCTGGCCGACGATTGAGCGCGCCAAGGTGGTAAACGGGTCGTGGTGGCCCACGAGGTGCAGGTCGCCGAATTGCGGGATGAGCTTGTTCATGATGCGGTCCCGCTTCATCAGCTCGATCTTGGCTTGCTCCCAGTACGGCGGAACGGCCGATACCGGGCTGGCTGCGCCCTCGTTATCCTTGGCGTTGACCATAGTTATGCGCGGCGCCAGTTGGTGGTGCCGTCAGGCTTGTCTTCGAGGATCACGCCCTGGGCTAGCAGATCGGCGCGGATCTTGTCCGATTCGGCGAAGTTGCGGGCTTTCTTGGCTTCCGCGCGCTGCACGATGGCGGCCTCGATGGCGCCATCGTCGCCGCCGGCGTCACCCACGGCGGCCTGGCGGAATTGCTGCGCAGTGCGCTGCAACAGGCCGATCACGGCCGCCAGCTCTTTCAGCTGGCGTGCCAGCACCGGCGATTTCGACTTGTTCAGCTCGGTCACGAGGTCGAACAGCGCGGCCACCGCCAGCGGCGTGTTGAAGTCGTCGTCCATCGCTTCGGCGAAGCGGGCGGCGTGTGCTTCCTGCCAGTCGAGCGGCTGGCCGTCGCCTGCCACGCCGTCCAGCGCAGTGTACAGGCGGGTCAGCGCGCCACGGGCGTCGTCCAGGTGGGCGTCCGAATAGTTCAGCGGGCTGCGGTAGTGGGCGCGCAGGATGAAGAAGCGCACCACTTCGGCGTCGTACTTCTTCAGCACGTCGCGGATGGTGAAGAAGTTGCCCAGCGATTTGGACATCTTCTCGTTATCCACGCGCACGAAGCCGTTGTGCACCCAGTAGTTGACCATCTGGTGGCCGAACGCGCCTTCCGACTGCGCAATCTCGTTCTCGTGGTGCGGGAACTGCAAATCCGCGCCGCCGCCGTGGATGTCGAAATGTTCGCCCAGCAGCGCCGAGCACATGGCCGAGCACTCGATGTGCCAGCCCGGACGGCCCTTGCCCCACTTGGAATTCCACTTGGCCTCTTCCGGCTCGGATTCCTTGGCGGCTTTCCACAGGACAAAGTCGAGCGGATCGCGCTTGCCGGTGTTGACGTCGACGCGCTCGCCGGCGCGCAGGTCGTCCAGCGACTTGCCGGACAGGCGGCCGTAGTTCGCGAAGTTGCGCACCGCGTAGTTGACGTCGCCATCCTCGCCCTGGTACGCCAGGTCTTTCGACTCCAGCGTCTCGATCAGCGCCAGCATTTGCGGCACGTATTCGGTGGCGCGCGGCACCAGCGTCGGCGGCAGGATGCCGAGCGCGGCGGTGTCTTCGTCCATGTACTGGGTGAAGCGGGTGGTCAGCTGGGTGATGGTTTCGCCATTTTCCACCGCGCGCTTGATGATCTTGTCGTCGATGTCGGTGATGTTGCGGGCGTAGGTGACCTGGTAGCCGGAGGCCAGCAGCCAGCGGTACATGACGTCGAACGCCATCATCATGCGGGCGTGGCCGATATGGCAGTAATCGTAGATGGTCATGCCGCAGACGTACATGCGGACTTTGCCCGGCTCGATCGGTACGAAGGTCTGCTTGTCACGCGCCAGCGTGTTGTAAATCTTTAAATTGCTCATCGGACTCTTGCGTTTGCTGGAGGTCCCGGGCAATACGATGGCCTGGCGCACTGGTGAAACCGCGCGCACTCGTCATCATCGTGTGCCTGGGGGAACCTCGGGAATGTTCTTGTTTCCACCTTCTAAGGGGTAGAATGGAACAAGTATAGCATTGATAAAAACAGCATAGGCCTCATCTGTAATTGGATTTTGCCTGTCTAACATTGATAAGAGGAAGCTCGATGCACCAAAAACTGATGACCGCCCTCGTCGGCCTGACCCTGTCCGGCGCCGTGCTGGCCGCCGAGCCGCAAGTGGAACTCAAGACCACCATGGGCGATATTGTGCTGGAACTGGATCACGACAAGGCGCCCAAATCAGTCGATAACTTCCTTGCCTACGTTAAATCCGGCTACTACAAGAACACCATCTTCCACCGCGTGATCGACGGCTTCATGATCCAGGGTGGCGGCTACGACGAAAAACTTAAGGGCAAGCCGACCAACAAGCCGATTCCGCTGGAAGCCAGCAACGGCTTGCACAACGTCAAGTACTCGCTGGCGATGGCGCGCATGGGCGATCCGAATTCCGCCACGTCGCAGTGGTTTATCAACGTCGAAGACAATGCGGGGCTGGACGCGCCGGGGCCGGATGGCAGCGGCGGCTATGCCGTCTTCGGCAAAGTCATCAAGGGCCAGGAGACCGTCGACAAGATCAAGGCGGTGCTGGTGGATGACAAAGGCATGTTCCAGAACGTGCCGGTAGTACCGGTGGTGGTCAAGTCGGCGACGATTTTGAAGACACCAATCCAGCCAAAACAGTAAAATAGCGGCCTGCCGTCATTCCCGCATTAGCGGGAATCCATGCTGAGCCAGCTATCCATGGGTTCCCGCTTGCGCGGGAACGACGATCATATTTTCACCATTCAGGATAACAAAATGACCAAAGTAATCATCAAAACCAATCTGGGCACCATGACTGCCGAACTGGACGCGGAAAAAGCGCCGAAAAGCGTCGCCAACTTCCTGGCCTACATGGAAGCCGGCCATTACAACAACACCATCTTCCACCGCGTGATCGACGGTTTCATGGTCCAGGGCGGCGGTTTTGAGCCAGGCATGAAGCAAAAGCCAGCCGACACCACCGTGGAAAACGAAGCCAAGAACGGCCTGAAAAACGAGCCGTACACGCTGGCCATGGCCCGCACCTCGGCGCCGCACTCGGCATCGGCCCAGTTCTTCATCAACGTGAAGAACAACTCCTTCCTGGACTACCCAGGCCAGGACGGCTGGGGCTACGCCGTGTTCGGCAAAGTGGTGGATGGCACCGACGTGGTCGACGCCATCAAGAAAGTCAAAACCACCCGCAGCGGCATGTTCGCTGACGTGCCGGCAGAAGACGTGATCATCGAAAGCGTCACCCTGGCCTAAGCATGAGTGAAGTCTGCGCGCTGTTCGTCTCCGATCTGCATTTGCAGCCTGCGCATCCCGCGACCAGTACGGCGTTTTTCGGCTTTCTGGAGCGGCATGCGCGGCACGCGCAGCAGTTGTATCTACTTGGCGACCTGTTCGAGTATTGGGCCGGCGATGATGACATCGCCGATCCCTTCCATCAGCAGGTGGTGGAGGCGCTGCGCGCTGTCAGCGATGCCGGGGTGGCGGTCTACTGGATCGCCGGCAACCGCGATTTCCTGGTCGGCGCCCGCTTTGCCGAGGCTGCCAACCTGACCCTGTTGCCGGAAACCTGGGTCGCCGACATCGGCGGCCAGCAGGTGGTGGTGCTGCACGGCGACGCCCAGTGCACCCAGGACATCAAATATATGGAATTCCGCGCCATGGTGCGGCAGCCCGCGTGGCAGCAGCAGTTCACCGCCATGCCGCTGGCGCAGCGCAAGGCGATTGTCGAGGGCCTGCGCGCCGACAGCCGCAAGGAACAAAGCGGTAAATCGTATGAAGTGATGGATGTGACGCCCGAGGCGATTGCCGACGTGTTTGCGCAGACCGGCGCCAGCGTCATGATCCACGGCCACACGCACCGCCCTGCCCTGCACCATGTCGGCGACAAGCTGCGCTACGTGCTGCCGGACTGGGAGCCGGACGCGACGCCGTCGCGCGGCGGCTGGATCGCCATCGACGTCGATGGCGTCATCACGCGCCACGATCTGAGCGGCGCGGTCATTCTCAACGATTAATCAGCGGATCGAGCCCATCGCCGCGTTCAGGCGGCGCACCAGTTGCTGGTTGAGGTCGCGCGTGTGGCGTGCCCAGCGCTCCATGGTCCGTTGCAACTCAGTGTTCAACTGCCTGGCCTTGTCGGCGTCGCCGACGCCGGCCGCCCAGATGGCAAATTCGGCCTGCACCGTAAAGCTGTTGTAGCGGCTCAGCGCAAACTCAAACTCTGCCCGTGCCTCATCCTGACGACCCGCTGCGGCCAGCGCCTGCGCCAGCAGCAACGACACTTGCTCAGGACGGAATTTGTCATCGCTACTGCGGATGGTTTGCAGATGCGCCGCCGCCGCTGCCGCCCGGCCGCTGGCCAGCGTGGCGCGTGCGGCGCCGTAGCGAATTTCCAGGTCACCCGAAAACGGGCCGCTGAGGCAAGCCTCGTAGGTGGCGGCCGCTTCTTCGGCGCTGCCGGCTTCCAGCTGGGCCCTGGCCAATCGCATCTGATTCTGCGCGGTCGGCGTGAACTCGTAGGCGTCGCGCGCCTCGCGCAATTCGCGCCCTGGGTCCAGCGTCTTGGCGGCGGCGCTGACCGCCTTGCGGGCGCCGTGCTGCAACTTCGAATTCGGCAGGTAGATGGCGAAGAAATACACCACACTGCCCAAGCCGGGGAAAAGGAACAGAATCATCACCCAGTACAACTGCTGCCCGCTGCGAATGGCGTGAATGGCGAAGAAGATCGCTACCAGCACATGCAAACCGATACCAAAAATAGTCATACACGACCTCTACAAACTTGAGAACGACCGATTGTAGAGGCATCTGCTCCGCATCACAAGGCAGCGACTGCTACCGGCTGACGCTGCCAGGCTGCGGCGTAGCGGGCCAGGCGCCCCAGGAACAGGCCGTTAAACACGCCATACAGCAGAGCGACGGAGGCGGCAAACGGCACGCTATGCGGCAATTCAGGGTGCATGGCCGACATCACAGCCACGGCGTATTTTGTGGCAAAAATCGCAATCATCAGCACCAGCGGCATCCAGCTGCCACGCTGCACGATGGTGCCGGCGGCGCGATTAACCACGATCTCGCGAGGAGAAAGCTGCCAGATCGCCGCTGCCGACGCTACCGCGCCCAAGGCCCACAGCGCCCAGACGCCATCGCCCAGCGGGCCGTGACCGTTGATGCTGGTCACCGACAGCCCCACCATCACCAGCGGAATCAGCGCCACTTTGCGCAACGAGGTTTCGCGGTCCTGGCTGGCCAGCCAGCCGCGGTAGATCAGGAAGGCCAGCAGGGCCCAGACGTAGACAGGGGTGTGGGAAACGATTTGCTGAATCATGGTGTGCTCCGTGAAGTAAGTTAAGTGGCTGGGTTGATGTAGCCACTATGCGCTGAAGCTCAGCGCCACGGATCGCCATGCGACGAAATGCGCCGCACCGGCGCGAAATGCAGCCGGCCGGCGCGAAATACCCGCTACTGCGCCGGCTGCAGCCTTGCCACCAGGCCGCCGGGACGGGTATCGATGCCGGTCAGCACGAACTGCACGCCGGCGTAGCGCAAGTCTTCCGGGCGGAAAGTGTGCAGCGGCACGTCGCGGATGACCTTGTCGCTGAGCAGGTTGGCCACGCTGGCGAGTTGCGCCTGCTTGCCCTCGTCCATGTTATCGACAATGAAGCGGTCGACATGGGCGTCGGCAATGTAAATCGCGTTGTGCGGACTATCCACCCGCAGGCGGCCGGAGATCAGCATGCTGCCATGCCAGGACTGGCGCGCCAGCAGCGGCGACACGCCCAGGTCGACCGACAGCGATACCCGGTCGTTTTCCGCCAGCACCGCCAGACGCGGATGGCTCAACTCCACCTCGAACACGCCCAGCACACGCTGATGCATGGGGAATTTACGATCCAGGCTGGTTTGCAGGCGCTCTTGCGGCAACTCGACCTCGCGCGGACCAATCAGCGTAGCGCAGGCGGTCACCAGGCCGGCCAACAACAGTGGCGCGGCGAATTTGGCGATGCGTTTAAGATCCATCGGGACATCTTTCAAATATACGGAATCTACGCATTATATGACTCTCACGCGATTGGGTTGTGCCGGTTGGAGCATCAGCCGCGAAGCAGCGCCCTCTTTCACCGGCTCCGGCAGCCATCTGGAACGCTATGCCGCCGTGTTCAACGCGGTGGAAATCAATTCCTCGTTTTACCGGCCGCACCAGCCGCAGACTTATGCGCGCTGGGCCGACAGCGTGCCGGCCGATTTTCGCTTCGCCGTCAAGCTGCCGCGCAGCATCACGCACGAGCGCCGGCTAAAAGACATTGACGCTCCGCTGGCCCAGTTCGCCGCCGAAGCCGGCACGCTGGGCGACAAGCTCGGTTGCGTGCTGGTGCAGCTGCCGCCCAGCTTGGCGCTGGATGCGGCCACCGCTGACGATTTCCTGCACCGCCTGCGTGGCCACTTCAACGGCATGCTGGCCTGCGAGGCGCGCCACGCCAGCTGGTTCAGCGACGACGCCAGCGCGCTGCTGCAGCGCCACCGCATTACCCGCGTGATCGCCGATCCGCCGGCCGGCAAGCCGGGGCCGTACGTGCCGACCACCGACGACGGCTACGTGCGCCTGCACGGCAGCCCACGCATCTATTATTCATCGTATGACGAGGCCTATCTGACCAGCGTCGCCAAATGGCTGGCCGAACGCGACGCCTGGTGCATCTTCGACAATACCGCGTCCGGCGCCGCCATCGGCAACGCCTTGCAGCTGCGCTCAGCGCTGGGGCTGTAGCGCCTGCTCCAGGTCGTCGAACCTGGCCGGCTTGACCAGGTGATAGTCGAAGCCGGCCGCGCGGCTGCGTTCACGGTCCTGGTCGGAGCCGTAGCCGGTGTGAGCGATCAGCCGCGTATGCGCGAAAGCCGGCTCGGCCCGCAGCATGCGCGCCAGCGTGTAGCCGTCGATGCCCGGCAGGCCGAGGTCGAGCACGATGGTTTCCGGCTGGTGCGCGCGGGCCAGCGTCAGTGCGTCCTCGGCGTTGTTGGCGGTGACCACGTCGTGCCCCATCATCTTCAACAACTCCGCCATCACGCTGACCGAGTCGACGTTATCGTCCACCAGCAGCAGGCGCAGGCTGCCCGGCACGGCCGGTTCCACAACGGCAGCAGGCACCACCACCGCCGGCAGCTGCAACGGGAATTCCAGCACAAAGGTGCTGCCTTTGCCGATACCGTCGCTATAGGCTTCCACTCGGCCGCCATGCATGTCCACCAGCTTGGACACCAGCGACAAGCCGATGCCGAGGCCGTCGTGCATGCGGTCGCGCGTCGAGGCGCCTTGCGTGAACATGCCAAAGATGCGCGCCAGGTTGTACGAGGTGATGCCGATGCCGTTGTCCCCTACCGCGATGCGGATGCGGTCGGTCTGCGGCAGCGTGACGTTCAGCGAAATTTCGCCACCGGGGTCGGTGAACTTGGCGGCGTTGTGCAGCAGGTTGCCAAGGATCTGCGACAGCCGCACCGGATCGCCATGCAGCCACACCGGCTGCGGCGGCACATCGACGCGCAGCCGGTGGCCGCGCGATTCAATCAGCGCCTTCACGGTCTCGACGGCCGGCTCGATCACCGCATGCAGCTCCACATCCTGCTGCCGCAAGGTCAGCTTGCCTTGCGAGATGCGCGCCACGTCCAGCAAATCATCCACCAGATGGGTCAGGTGACCGACCTGGCGCAGGATCACGTCACGCGCGCGCTGGTGCACCTCGGCCTGCGTGGCCGGCACCGTGTTCATCAGCGTGACCGCGTTGCGGATCGGACTGAGCGGATTACGCAGCTCGTGCGCCAGCGTGGCCAGGAAATCGTTCTTGTGCTCGTCCGCCTGGCGCAGCAGCGCCTCCATGTTCTTGCGTTCGCTGATGTCGCTGCTGATGCGGGCCACGCGGTACGGCTGCTGCTGGTCGTCGCGCACCAGGAAAGCGCGGTCGCGCACCCAGCGCACCGAACCTTCCTCGCCGAGCCGGAATTCCTGGTCGTAATGGCCCTCGCTCAGGAAGGCTTGCCAGTCGGCCTGCACCAACTGGCGGTCCTCCGGATGGACCGCTTCCAGCCAGTCGTCCGGCGTCTGCTGCAGCTGCGCCAGCGGGCGGCCGAACAGGCGCTCGTAGGCCGGACTGGCGTACAGCAATCGCTGGTCGCTGATATTGAACATCCAGAACACGTCCTCGATGTTTTCGGCCAGCTGGCGGAAGCGTTCCTCGCTGTTGCGCAGGTCCGCCTGGGTGCGTTGCAGCCGCAGCAAGGCGTTGACGTTGGCGATCAGTTCGTCGGCCTCGATCGGCGCCGCCAGGTAATTGTCGGCGCCACCGTCCAGGCCGCGGATCTTGTCGTCGCGGCCGATCAGCGCGGCCGAGGTTTGCAGTACCAGCACCGTGCAGGTGGCGACGTCGGACTTGATGCGGCGGCACACTTCGATGCCGCTGATGTCGGGCAGCTTAACGTCCAGCAGCACCAGCGCAGGCGCCTCCTTGCGCGCCATCTCCAGCGCGTCGGTGCCATTGGCGGCTTCGATCACGCGGAAGCCGGCGCTCAGCAGGATGCGCGTCTTGACGTAACGCGCGCCATCGTTGTCGTCCACATTCAGTATCAGAATAGAGCTGTTGTCCATGACGGTATCCTTGTTCATGGGGAGGCGGCCGGCAGCCGCAGATAAAACGTCGAACCGCTGCCCTCGGCACTGGACACATCCACCGTGCCGCCGAGCAACGTGGCCAGCTTGCGGCACAGCGGCAGGCCCAGTCCGGTGCCTTTGGCGCGCCGTTGAAGCGGGTGCGCAATCTGGCTGAATTCTTCAAAAATCAATTGCTGGTTGTCGGCACTGATGCCGATGCCGCTGTCGGTGACGGCGAATGTCACGTGGTCTTCGCCCTCGTCCAGCAGCTGCACCACCACCTGACCTTCCTCGGTAAACTTGAGCGCATTGGAGATGAAGTTGCGCAGGATTTGCGTGACCTTACCTTCGTCCGACATCAAGGTCAGCGGCGGCGGCTCGACGAACACCAGCTCGACCGGCGCATCACGCGTCAACGGCCGCAGCATGCCCTTGAGCGCGCTGAACATCGCGCCGACCTCAACCGGCGACAGCGTCACGTCCACCTTGCCGGCCTCGATCTTGGCCAGGTCCAGCAGGTCGTTTACCAGTTCCGACAGGTCGCCGGCGGCGCTGGCGATAAACGCCACCTGGCGCTCCTGCTCCTCGGTCAGCGGGCCGTCCATGCGGTCCAGCAGCAGCTTGCTCAGCGCGCGGATCGAGCTCAGCGGCGTGCGCAGCTCGTGGCTGGTGTTGGACAGGAAGCGCGATTTCATTTCGTCGGCCTTGCGCAGGCGCTCGGCCTTTTCCTCGATCTCGGCGTACAGCGCCACCACGCCGCGGTTGGTGTCTTCCAGTTCGCGCGTCAGCGCCAGCAAGTCGTCCTGGCGCTCGCGCAGTTCGGCCAGCGCCTGCGCCAGCTCACGGTTTTGCTGTTCGATTTCCGAATACGTGCTCTGGATCGGCGTGGCCACCAGTTGCGCGCCGACCTGCGCCAGATCCACCGCGGCGCGGCCCGGCTGCGCCGGCAAGCTCTTGTTCATCTCCACCTTCAACTCCAGCGCCGTGGCGCTGACGATGGTGCAGTTGTCCATCAGCCGTTGCGCCGTCAGCTGCGCGCCGGCCAGCTGCGGCGTAGCCGCCTCGCCATCAACGGTGGCGTGCGGACGCTCGGCGCCTTCGGCGCTGATGATGACCTTGAGCTGCGGCGGTTGTTCCCGCACATTGACGGCGAAGGTGGCGCGGCCGCCCTCCAGCCGGCCGTAGGCGCAGCGCGCCACTTCCGACACCGCCGTGGCAATCCGCACCTGGTCCTGCACGCCGAAATTGAGCAGGCCGGCCACCTGGCGCGCGCGCTGGCGCACCGCCACCAGGTCCGGCGTGCTGCCTATGTTGACCTGCAATATGCGCACAAACGACATCACACGTTCTCCAGGGTCTTGACTACCAGTACGCTGGCGTCGTCGCGCCCGCGGCTGTGGTCGCGCAGCAGCACGCCGGCGATCAGCGCCGGTTCGCGTGTCGCCAGGCCGGGATAGGCTGCGAGGTCCCACTGGGTGGTGATGCCGTCGCTGGCCAGCACCACCAGTGCGCCGGCCGGACACTCAAACACCAGCTCATTGACCTTGCGCATATTGTGGCCGACGATGCCGTTATGCGACATCAGTTGCCGCCGCGCGGCGTCGTCGATGATGCTGGCGCCGATGTTGCCGACGCCGGCAAAACGCAACTGCCGCGCCGCCAGGTCCAGCTCACCAATTGCCATGGCGGCGCCGCGCGTCGGCCGCAGCGCCTGGTGGCAGTCTTCCATCAGCCGCTGCGGCGCGTAGCCGGGCTCGGCCGTCAGCGTCTGCACTGCCGCCGCCGAGGCCTTGGCCGCTTCCGGTCCGTGACCGAGGCCGTCGGCCATCAACAGCACCACGCGGCCTTGTTGTTCTGCCACCGCCCAGGCGTCGCCGCAGGCCGTTTCACCGGCCAGCGGCAGGCAAACGCCGCCGTAACGGACCGGCTGCGCGGCGTCGGCCGGGTCCAGCCACAGGCGCGCGAACAACGCCGTGCCCTTGCCGGCGGGCGCGTACACGTCCAGTTGATCGGCCAGCCGGCGCATCGCGCCCAGGCCGGTGCCGGCGGTGCCGGCGCTGGACACGCCGTCCAGCATCGACTGCGCCAGATTGCCGATGCCGGGACCGTTATCCAGCGCCAGCACCTCGATACAGCGCTGGCCGCCATGCGCGGCCATGTTCACTCGCACCCGGCCCTCGCCGGCGTGCTTGATGATGTTGCTGGCGGCCTCAGTAATGATGATCGCCAGCTGGCCGGCGCGCGTCTCCCCCATGCCCAGTTGTTCGGCCAGGGTCTGACCGCTGCGCCGGGCGGCGCCGACATCGCTGACGTGGCTGATGGTGATCCATTCAGCGGGCGCCAGCGAACTACTTAGATTTTCCATTTAATAATCGCTACTGCAGTGCCCTCGCTGGGGCGTGAATCAATCAGAAAATCATCAACCAGGCGCTTGGTGCCGCCCAGTCCAAGACCAAGGCCGCCGCCGCTGGTGTAGCCGTCGCGCAGCGCCAGTTCGATGTCGGCGATGCCGGGGCCGGTGTCGGCAAACACCAGCCGCAGCCCGTTGCGCAGGCCGTCGATCAGGCGTTCCAGCACCACCACGCCACCACCGCCGTACTTGATGGTATTGCGTGCCAGCTCGCTGGCGGCGGTCACCAGCTTGGTCTGCTCCACCAGGCTGAGTTTTAATTCCAGGGCGTGCTCGCGCACCGCCTTGCGCACCGCCACCACGTGCTCGTCGGTTTCCAGCGGCAGCACCTGGTGCAGCCTGGCCTGGCTGGCGTACTTGGTCAGCAACGGCGAGGGGTAGCGGCTGATGTCGGGCGAGGCGAGGCTCATCACGCGTAGTTCTTTCCTAACAACTGCATGCCTTTTTCAACATTCAATGCAGTTTTCACGCCGGGCAGCGTCAGGCCAAGTTCCACCAGCGTAATCGCCACCGCCGGCTGCATGCCGACCAGCACCGTCTGGGCGTCCAGCACGCGCGCCATGGCGGCGGTGTTGCTGATCATGCGGCCGATGAACGAGTCCACCAGGTCCAGCGCGGAAATGTCGATCAGCACGCCCTTGGCGTTGTCGCGGACGATACGTTCGGTCAGGTCATCCTGCAAGGTCAGGGCCAGGCTGTCATGCATGTCCACCTGGATGGTCACCAGCAGCAGATCGCCAATCCGCAAAATAGGAATCCGTTCCATGCTGCGCTCACGCCTTGCGAGTGATGGTCGCGCCCACGCGCGCCAGGGCCACAACAAAGGCGTCGGCCAGCGTCGCCTTGGTCACCACGTCCTCCAGATTGACGCCAAGGTGCACGATGGTCTGGGCGATCTGCGGACGGATGCCGCTGATGATGCAGTCGGCGCCCATCAGGCGCGCGGCGGCAATCGTCTTCATCAGATGCTGCGCCACCAGCGTGTCGACGGTCGGCACGCCGGTGATGTCGATGATGGCGATGGCGGCGCCGGTTTCGACGATTTTCTCCAGCAGGCTTTCCATCACCACTTGGCTGCGCGCGCTGTCGAGCGTGCCGATCAGCGGCAACGCCAGGATGTCCTGCCACAGCTTGACGACCGGCGTCGACAGTTCCATCAGCTCATGCTGCTGGCGCACAATGATCTGGTCGCGACTTTTCTGGAACACTTCCAGCGTGTACAGGCCCAGCTGGTCGAGCAAGGTGCTGACCGCCCACGAGGCGTCGGCCAGCTCGACCGATTCGGCGCCCAGTTCGCGCCGCAACATGGTGAACATTGGCTGCTTCAGTGAAAACACGAAGGTGGCGGTGTCGTTCGGGGTCGACCCCTGCTTGGCGCGCTGGATCGACACTTCGCTCAGCAGGTTGCGGACTTCGTCCCACTGGCGCTGATTGGTGTCGGCGGTGCCGCCGGTGGTGATGGCGGCCGGCAACAGCGCCAGGAACTGGCGCGTGTGGCGCTGCATGGTCGCTTCGTCGCTGCGGAAGCTCTTGCCCGCCAGATCGGCTGCCCAAATGGCCAGGATGTCGCTTTCGTGTTGGGTGATCAGATTGCCGAGGCGCTGATCGATATTATTTGCAGTCATCGAATCCCCTAGGATTGTTTATTGAGGTAACTATCAGACTATATAACATTGCCGCAATAATCACGACGGTCAATCGTGCGCGACAGGCAAAAATGTTTGCTTTTTTGATTCGTAGTGTTATAGTTCACTACAACACCACTTCATTAACACACGTAAGGGGTAACTATGTATGTGGAATGACAACGCGCCGATCTATCGGCAGCTCAAGGACAAAGTCGTCGGCATGGTGCTGGACGGCTTGCTCAAGCCCGGCGATGCCCTGCCCTCGGTGCGGCAGATCGCCGCCGAGTATCAACTCAACCCAATCACAGTCTCGCGCGCCTACCAGGAGCTGGTGGACGAAACGCTGGTCGAAAAACGGAGGGGAATAGGTATGTATGTGACTGATGGCGCCCGCGACAAACTGCTGGCCACCGAACGCGAACGCTTCCTGCGCGAAGACTGGCCCGTGGTGCTGGAACGCATCCGCCGCCTGGGCCTGGACCTCGAATCGCTGTTGACCCCGGCGGCCGGAGGTGCGGCATGAGCGCCGTCATCACCGCCGGCGGCCTGAACAAGCGCTACGGCAAACAGGCCGCGCTGGACGACGTCAGCTTCACGGTGGAGTCCGGCCGCATCGTCGGCCTGATCGGCCCCAACGGTTCCGGCAAGACCACCACCCTCAAGGCCATCCTCGGCCTGACCCCGTTCGAGGGCCAGCTGTCGGTGCTGGGCATGGACCCGCGCCAGCAGCGCGAGGCGCTGATGAACGAGGTCTGCTTCATTGCCGACGTCGCCATCCTGCCGCGCTGGCTCAAGGTCAAGGACGCCATCGATTTTGTCGAGGGCGTGCATCCGCGCTTCAACCGCGCCAAGGCCGAGAAATACCTCGCCAACACCAAGCTGACGCCGAACATGAAGGTCAAGGCCATGTCCAAGGGCATGGTGGTGCAACTGCACCTGGCGCTGGTGATGGCGATCGACGCCAAACTGCTGGTGCTGGACGAGCCGACGCTGGGGCTGGACATCCTGTACCGCAAGCAGTTCTACCAGAACCTGCTGGAAGACTACTTCGACGAAAACAAGACTATCCTGATCACTACCCACCAGATCGAGGAAGTCGAGCACATCCTCACCGACCTGCTGTTCATCGAAAACGGCAAGATCGCGCTGTCGGCGTCCATGGATGAAGTGGGCGAGCGCTTTACCGAGGTGATGGTCGAGCCGCAATTCATCGCCGCCGCCAATGCGCTGCAACCGCTGAGCCAGCGCACCGTGTTCGGCAAGCCGGTAATGCTGTTTGACGGCGCCAACCGCGCACAACTGTCCAATTTTGGCGAACTGCGCACGCCCAGCGTGGCCGACCTGTTCGTTGCGACCATGAAAGGAAGCTACGCATGAAAACCATGAAATGGCTGATCAAGCGCGAGATGTGGGAAAACAAGGGCATGCTGCTGTGGACGCCCATCGTCATCGCCGGCGCCGTCGTCACCCTGATCCTCACCGGCCTGATCTTCGGCAACCTGGATACCATCCGGCTATACAACCAGCCGCTCAGCGTCACCATCGAAGGCACGGCGCGCACCCGCATCGTCGAAACCATGGGCGAGATGTACGTCACGGCCGGCATGCCGATCCTGATGATCCTGGGCCTGCTGGTGTTCTTCTACTGCCTCGGCGCGCTGCACGACGAGCGCCGCGACCGCAGCCTGCTGTTCTGGAAATCGCTGCCGGTGTCGGACAGCATGACCGTGCTGTCCAAGCTGGTGACGGCGTTGGTCGTCGCGCCGCTGATCACGCTGGGCGTGGCCATCGCGGTCGGGCTGCTGATGGTGCTGGCCCTGTGCGGCCTGGCGGCGATGCATGGCACCAATCTGTTCGGCGCGCTGCTGATGACGCCGCAGTTCTACCTGACGCCGCTGCGCCTGGTCGCCCTGCTGCCGGTGTACATCCTGTGGGCCTTGCCGACCGTGGGCTGGCTGCTGATGGTGTCGAGCATCGCGCGCTCCAAGGTGTTCCTGTGGGCGGTCGGCACGCCGATCATCACCACGCTGCTGCTGGTGTGGGCGCAAAAAGCACTGCACTTCGGGGTTGATGCGGTCTGGTTCGCCAGCCACATCTCCAGCCGTATCCTGCTGGGCGTGGTGCCGGGCGCGTGGATCGGGTTCGACCAGCCGCCGCTGAGCGTCTCGCCGGAGACACCGGGCGTATCGGTGTCGACCATTATCTTCGAGGCGTCGTGGAGCACGCTGGGCAACGCCAGCGTATGGATCGGCGCCGCCGCCGGCGTGGCCATGATTGCGGTCGCCATTTACATGCGCCGCCGCCGCGAGGAAGTCTGACCGCATGAGGGCCATGACATGGAGCCGCTACGCTACCATCGCCACCCTGCTGCTACTGCTGCTACTGCTGTGGCAGCAGCAGGCCCTGGCCGAGGACGATGCCGGACAGCTGGTGGTCATCAACGGCACCCGCAGCCCGGAGCTGCAACCGTACCGCTACATGCTGTCCGGCCTGGACGCCTTCGACAACAACCATGAGCTGGCGCCGAACGCATCGCTGGTCCGCTTCCGCCTGTATAAAAGCAGCAAGGCGCCGGCCGACGCGTTCGACAGCCTGACGGTACGGCTGTCGGGTGACCAGACCGAAATCCCGCTGCCGCTGGCGGAAGACCACGGCTTCTCCCTGCCCCGCAACCGCGCGGCGGAAGACGACAATGCGGACGTGGTGCTGAACCAAAAAAAGAGCTACTACAGCTGGATGCCGGACGTGCGCAGCGCCGGCGTTCCGGCCGGTATGCGCCGGCTGGGCGACATCCGGCTCGAATGCCGGGTGCTGGTGGGGGTCGCGAAAAACCACATCCCGTTCTTCGTGCGCGCCCTGATCAACACGCTGACGCTGACGACCGACTGGTGCTCGTTCAAGGACTTCAAGCTGAGCGTGCACGCCGACCGCGACATCACCAGCGCCACACTGATCGACGGCGTCAACCGCGTCGAGCTGCAAGTCAGCAAGGATGGCAAAAGCTATTCGGTACCGATCGGCAAAAAGGAATATGCCAACGACGCGCTGATCGAATTCAACTGAGATCCCGCTGGGCGGCCAGCCAGTCGACGAAACCATGCAGCAGATTGCCGCCATCGGCCTGCTGCGGAAAGATCGCCACATACCCGGTTCTCTGCACCTGGATCTCGGGCAGCGGCGCCATGAGCCGGTTATTCGCGATATCAAGCGCCAGCATCGGCAGCGGACCGATGCCGATACCCAGGCCGTCCTCGACCGCCTGCCGCGTCACGAAAAAGTGATCGAACCGCTGGCGCGGTAGTCCGGCCAGGTGCGGCACCCCGGCCGCCTCCAGCCAGCGCGACCAATCACCGGCGCGGGTTTCGCTCGCCAGCAGCGTGTGCGCCGCGATGTCGGCGGGCGCCAATATCGGCCGTTGCCGGAACAGTGCCGGACTCATGATGAGCGTATCCACATTGTCTAGCACCGGCACCACATGATGCTGGGACCAGGCATCCGCATGCGCCACTCCGCGCCGGATCGCCACATCGACGCCGCCGCGCAACTCCTCCAGCACCGTGCTGACAGTGGTGACCACCACCTCCACCTGCGGATGATCGGCATGGTAGCCGCCCAGCCGGGGTATCAGCCAGCGCATAGCGAAACTGGTCGGCGCGCTGACCCGCAGAATGCGCCGCGCGCCCGGGCGGCCGCACGCTTCCGCCGCCAGCATCAGCCGGTCGAACGACAGGCCGACCTCGGCCGCGAACGCTTGCGCCGCCGGCGTCGCCACCATGCGCCGGCCCTGCCGGGTGAACAGCCGCTGGCCCAGCCAGCTTTCCAGCGTGGCGATCTGCCGGCTCACTGCCCCATGCGTAAGTCCGAGTTCTGCGCCAGCTTCGGCATAGCTGCTGGTGCGGGCAGCCACTTCAAAAATCCGCAACGCGTTCAAGGGAGGAAGATGTCGCATAATGATCCGTGAGAAAAATGCACAGTAACCGTGATTTTACCCCCACTAGTCGAGAATCATTCACGTGTATACCATGTTGCCATGATGACGACATTCAAAAACCGCTGGACCGCGCAGAAACGCAGCCTGCTCGGCGCCTGCCTGACGCACGCGCTGCACGACGGCTATACCGATGGCCTGTATGCCTTTCTGCCGGTCTGGCAGGCGCAGTTCGGCCTCTCCTACGCCGCGCTGGCGGTGGTCCGCGCGCTGTACTACGGCACCATGGGCGGGCTGCAGATTCCGGCCGACCGGGCCCTGCGCGGCTGGCCGCCGCGCGCCGCGCTGGTGTTGTCGACCCTGCTGGCGGCGGCCGGTCTGCTGATCATGGCGCTGCCACTTGGCTTTGCCGGGCTGTGCGTCGGCCTGGTGGTCGCCGGCATGGGGTCGAGCATTCAGCATCCACGCGGGTCGATGCTGGTCGCTGATACCTACGGCAAGGCGTCACGGCGCGCACTGGGGACATATAATTTTGCCGGCGATATCGGCAAGGCCACGCTGCCCGCGCTGGTTGCCCTGCTGCTGCCGATACTGGCCTGGCGACCGGTGCTGGCGCTGATGGCGCTGCCGGGCATCGTGCTGGCGGCTGCGCTACCGATGCTGACGCCGGCCACCAGCGGCGCCGCCCTTGCCGACAAGGCGGGCGCTGCGGAGCATGGCGGGCGGCACGGACGCGGCGGCTTCCGCATCCTCATGAGCATCGGCGCGCTCGACACGGCAACCCGAATGGGCTACCTGTTGTTCCTGCCTTTCCTCATCCACGACAAGGGCGGCGGCTCGCCGACGGTGGGCATCGCGCTCGCCCTGCTGTTCATCGGCGGCGCTTTCGGCAAGGCGAGCTGCGGCTGGCTGGGCGAACAGCTGGGCGTGGTCGGCTGCGTCATGGCGACGGAAGCCGCCACCGCGTTACTGATCGTGACGACGCTGTCCACTGCGCTGGTGCCGACCTTGTTCCTGCTACCACTGCTGGGCGTCGTATTGAACGGCACCTCGTCGGTTTTATATGGCACCGTGCCGGAACTGTCGGCCGGAGATACCGGCCGCGCCTTTGCCGAGTTCTACACCAGTGTGATAGGCGCAGGCGGCATCGCGCCGATTGTGTACGGCATGGTCGCCGACCACAGCAACAAAACCGTCGGTGTGCTGACTTCGGCGGCCACCGCCTTCCTGATCGTCCCGCTGGCACTGATGCTGCGCGCGCACCTGCGCCAGTCCGCCATTGAACAACGGAGCACGCCGTCATGAACCCCTCTCCCGTGATACTGATTACCGGCGGCAGCCGCGGCATCGGCGCCGCCACCGCGCGCCTGGCCGCCGCCCGAGGCTACGACGTGGCGATCAGCTTCGCCGCCGACGAAGCCGGCGCGCTGGCGGTCGCGTCCGATATCGAAGCAGCCGGCCGCCGAGCCCTGGTGCGGCGCGCCGACAGCGCCGACCCGCAACAGGTAGCGGAATTGTTCAACGCGATAGACCGCAAGTTCGGCCGCATCGATGTCCTGGTCAACAATGCCGCCATCATCGCGCCCCAGTCCCGGCTGGAAAGTCTGACGTTCGAGCGCATGCAGCGCATTTTCGCCGTCAACACGATCGGCCCGATGCTCTGCGCGCAGGAGGCGGTGAAGCGCATGTCCCATCGCCACAACGGGCCGGGTGGCGCGATTGTCAACGTATCATCGGCGGCGGCGCGGCTGGGCAGCCCTAATGAATACGTCGACTATGCGGCGTCGAAAGGCGCGCTGGAGACCTTCACCACCGGTTTGGCCAGGGAAGTCGCGCGCGAAGGGATACGGGTGAACTGCGTGCGCCCCGGCCACATCTACACCGAGATGCACGCCAGCGGCGGCGAGCCGGGACGCGTGGACCGGCTGAAAGACTCGATTCCGATGGGCAGAGGCGGCCAACCGGAGGAAGTCGCGCGCGCGATACTCTGGCTGGCCAGTGGCGAGGCGTCCTTCGTCACGGGCACCTTCGTCGACGCCACTGGCGGCAAGTAAGCCCGCTGGCGGCTTATTCGAACTGCTTGCGGAACTCGGCAAACTGCGCGCTCAGGTCTTCCACCTGGCGGCGCAGCTGCTGCACTTCCTGTTCCAGCGCGCCGACGCGGCTGCCCTGCGCGACCGAACCGCCCAGGCTGGCGGCGGTTTCCTCGCGCGCCAATGCCTCTTCGCCACCCAGCAACTGGCCGTAGCGCGGCTCCTTGGTGCCGGGCGCCAGCGGCAGTTTGGACACCAGCGGCGGGTATTTGTCGATCAGGAATTGCAGCGCCTGTTCAACATCGGCCACCGATTTGAAATCATGCAGGCGGCCGCTGCGGGTGCGGATCTCGCCGGCGGTTTGCAGGCCGCGCAGCATCAGGATGCTCAGCACGGCCACCTTGTCCTGCTCCAGCGACCACTTGATGCGCATGCGATGCTCGTACTTGGTGACGCGGGCGCCAGCCTGGGTGATGCCGTTGACGTACTTGCGCTGCATCAGCCGCTGCAGCACTTCGGACACCGCTTCTTCCGACAGCGCCATCACCGGATCGCGGCTGGACAGCTGGTTGCAGCCGTTGACCAGCGCGTTCAGCGACAGCGGATAGTTATCGGGCGTTAGCGCTTCCTTCTCGGCCAGCACGGCCAGCACGCGGATTTCAAACGGGTCCAGCACTTCTGCGCCATCGGGCGTATCTTCCATGACTTGCTTCCTTATTCGACGAGCTTGTTCAGTTGGTCAGAATTCAATTTATCACACTCGGGCACGCTCTGGCACTCCAGCCCGGCCGCCCGCAGAGTCGCCGCCAGTTGTTCGATGCGCTGCTCCTGCTTGGCGGCATGTTCGATCAGTCCGCGCAGCGCCTTCGACAGCGGATCGTCGCCGTTGGGCGTGACGCCGTAGGCGGCGAACGGGTTGCCGGCGGCGTTGAGTAAATCCTTTTGGACGATGTGGGCCGGATTGCCGACGGCGGTCGCGCCCGGCGGCACCGGCTTCAGCAGCACGGCGTTGGAGCCGACCTTGGCGTAATCGCCGACCGTAAAGCCGCCCAGCACCTTGGCGCCGGCGCCGATGATGACGCCGCGGCCCAAGGTGGGATGGCGCTTGGCGCCGGTATGCAGCGAGGTGCCGCCCAGCGTCACGCCCTGGTAGATGGTGCAATCGTCGCCGACTTCGGCGGTTTCGCCGATCACCACGCCGAAGCCGTGATCGATGAAGACGCGGCGGCCGATGCTGGCGCCAGGGTGGATTTCAATGCCGGTGAGGATGCGGGCCAGGTAGGAGACGAAGCGGCCCAGCCATTTCAGCTTGTGGGTCCAGTACCAGTGCGCCCAGCGGTGCAGCACGATGGCTTGCAACCCGGGATAGCAGGTCAGCACCTCCCAGGCGTTGCGGGCGGCGGGATCGCGTTCGATGATGCTGTTGATGTCCTGACGGAGACGGTGGAACATGATGTGAGCGGAATGACAACCGGAACGCCCATGTTAGCGCATTCGATCGGACGTTGCTGAGGGGGAGTTCGGCCCGATGAGCCGGGTGATGGACCCCCGCCTGCGCGGGGACGACGGGGCGCCCGGCACCTGCGCGGGACGGGCGTCATTCCCGCGCAGGCGGGAATCCGTGCTGAGTCGACTCAGCCTTCTTTGGCGATACGCTGACGGCGCGCTTCGTACAGGCACACGCCCGACGCCACCGACACGTTCAGACTCTCAACCGAGCCGAACATCGGAATGCTGACCAGCATGTCGCAGGTCTCGCGCGTCAGGCGGCGCATGCCCTCGCCTTCCGAACCCATCACCAGCGCGGTCGGGCCGGTGAAGTCGGCTTCGTACAGGCCTTTTTCGCCGTCATCCGAGGTACCGATCAGCCAGATATCGCGATCCTTCAGGTCACGCAGGGTGCGCGCCAGATTGGTCACGGTGATATAAGGCACGGTTTCCGCCGCGCCCGACGCTACCTTGGCCGCCGTCGCATTTAAGCCAACCGCGCGGTCCTTCGGCACAATCACCGCATGCGCGCCCACGCCATCGGCGACGCGCAGGCAAGCGCCCAGGTTATGCGGATCGGTAATGCCATCCAGCACCAGCAGCAGCGGCGGACCGTCAATCGCATCCAGCAGTTCATCCAGATTGCGCGCCAGCGCCAGCTGCGACGCAAACGCAATCACGCCCTGGTGACGACGGGTGCCAACAATTTTGTCCAGACGTGCCGAATCGACCGGCATCACGCGCACGCCAGCCGCTTTGGCGTTGGCGATCAAATCCTTCATGCGGCGGTCGTCACGACCGGCATCGACGAAAATTTCTTCCACAGAGGCGGCCTCGTGACGCAAACGCGAGGTCACCGCGTGAAAACCGAAAATCATTTTGTTCTTACTCATTTATCGCTTCTTCTTACTATTAGAGGCAGCTTTGGCTGCTCTGGGTTTGGCTGCGGGTGCAGCCTTGGTCTTGGCCACGGCAGGCTTGGCGGAAGCCGCCGGCTTGCGCGAAGGCTTGCCGGATTTGGCAGGTTGGGCGGCCGGTGCCGGCGCCGGCATCGACGGAACAGGCTTGAGATTGGTCTTGCGGTCTTTGGCCTGACGCTCGCCCTTGTCCGGACGTGGCGGCGGCGCATCGGCCCCGGCCAGGCGCAGGTCGATCTTGCGCGACTCCAGGTCCACGCGCACCACCTGCACGCTGACATGGTCGGTCAGCTGGAAGGTCTTGCCGGAGCGTTCGCCTTTCAGCTCGTGACGCGCATCGTCGTACTGGAAGTAATCCTGGCCCAGGTCGGTGATGTGCACCATGCCTTCGACAAACAACTGGTCCAGCTGCACGAAGATGCCGAAGGTGGCCACGCCGGTGATGACGCCGGTGTATTCCTCGCCCAGCTTGTCCTGCATGAAGTAGCACTTCAGCCAGTTCTCGACATCGCGCGACGCTTCGTCGGCGCGGCGTTCGTTGGCCGAGCAGTGCACGCCCAGCGCGTCCCACACGGTCAGGTCGCCGGCTTTTTTCTCTTTGCCCTCGGCCTTGTCCTTGGCTTGCTGCTTGCGGGTGGCGTTCGAGACGTTGGTGTTCAGCACGCTGGTGCTGGCGATCTTCGGCTCGTATTTCTTGCCCAGCAGGATGGCCTTGATGGCGCGGTGCGTCAGCAAGTCCGGATAGCGGCGAATCGGGCTGGTGAAGTGGGCATACGCCTCATACGCCAGGCCGAAGTGGCCGATGTTGTCCGGTGAGTAGACCGCCTGCTGCATCGAGCGCAACAGCATGGTCTGCAGCAGCGACGCATCCGGACGCCCCTTGATCTCGCGCATCAGCGCGGCATAGTCGCCCGCAGCCGGCTTGTCGCCGCCACCCAGGTTCAGGTTGACCTGCTTGAGGAAGCTGCGCACTTGCTTGAGCTTTTCACCGCTCGGCGTGGCGTGAATGCGGTAGGTGCCCGGATGCTTGTTGCGAATCAGCAGATCGGCCGCGCAAACGTTGGCGGTCAACATGCACTCTTCAATCAGACGGTGCGCATCATTGCGGGTGCGCGGGATGATCTTCTCGATCTTGCCGTTCGGATTGCAGACGATATAGGTTTCGGTGGTCTCGAAATCGATGGCGCCACGTTCCGCGCGCGCTTTCAGCAGCGCCTGGAACACGTCGTACAGATTCAGCAGGTGCGGCACGATGCCTGGACGGCGCGCGGCTTCCGGACCCTTGGTGTTACCCAGGATGTCGGCCACTTCGGTGTAGGTCAGGCGCGCGGCCGAGTGAATCACGGCCGGATAGAACTGGTAGGCCTTGATCTCGCCCTTGGCGGTGATCACGGCGTCGCACACCAGCGTCAGACGGTCGACTGCCGGGTTCAGCGAACACAGGCCGTTGGACAGTTTTTCCGGCAGCATGGGAATCACGCGGCGCGGGAAATAGACCGAGGTGCTGCGTTCCAGCGCGTCGGCATCGAGCGCGTCGTTCGGCTTGACGTAGTGGCTGACGTCGGCAATCGCGACGATCAGACGGTAGCCGTTGCTGCGGCCGATCTTGACCGGTTCGCAGTAGACCGCATCGTCGAAGTCGCGCGCGTCTTCGCCGTCGATGGTGACCAGCGGCACGTCGCGCAAATCGACGCGCTCGCCCCAGTCGGCTTCACGCACATGGTCCGGCAGCTTGGCGGCTTGTTTCAGCGCGGCGTCCGAGAAGATGTGCGGCACGCCGAACTTGCGCACGGCGATTTCGATTTCCATGCCGGGATCGTCCAGCGAACCCAGCACTTCGACAATTTTGCCGACCGGCTGCTTGAAGCGCATCGGCTGCTCGGTCAGTTCAACGCTGACCACCTGGCCAGCCTTGGCCTTGCCGATCGAACCTTCGACCAGCACGTCCTGCGAAATCCGCTGGTCTTCCGGCGCCACCACCCACACGCCGCTCTCGTTCAGCAGGCGGCCGATGATGTGGGTATTGGCACGCTGGGTGACTTCGACGATCGTGCCTTCCGGGCGGCCACGGCGGTCCACGCCGATGACCTTGGCCAGCACGCGGTCGCCATGCAGGACTTTCTGCATTTCCTTCTCGGGCAGGAACAGGTCTTCGCCCGGCTCGTCCGGGATCACAAAGCCGAAGCCGTCGCGGTGACTGCTGACGCGGCCGGCAACGAAGCCGGTCTGCGCGGCCAGCGTGTAGTGGCCGGCATCATCGATCAGGATCTGGCCGTCACGCTGCATCGCGTTCAGGCGACGCGACAGGATGGCCTGGGCGTCGGTGCCGACTTTCAGCGATTTCGACAAGGCGCGCAGGTCCAGTGGACCGTCGACGCTGCGGAAGATGCCGAGAATTTCCTCACGGCTGGGAATGGTGTGTGTAGATTGGCTCAAAAGTTTTCTTATTTTTACAGTGTTAGCATATATATGGCACGACGACAGGCGTAGTGTACTTGGAATCGCCTTGCTTGACTAATTCATGCCGGATCGAGGGTGTCTCAAAAAATATTCTTGGGAGGTATTTGACATCGCCGGGGATTGCTCTATAATTCTGGTCTCTCGCAGCGCAAGCGGCGGGATCTGCAAGACGGGTTGATGTGCAGTAAGGAATGTAAAAGTTCATCTGGCGCAAAACTCTCCCGGTCGATATAATAGCAGAGTTGTTGAGCAGTATCAGTGCCCACGTGGCGGAATTGGTAGACGCGCATGGTTCAGGTCCATGTGCCGCAAGGTGTGGGGGTTCGAGTCCCTCCGTGGGCACCACAGAATTCCGTGTTAAAAGCCTCCTTCGGGAGGCTTTTTTCATTTCTACTCCGTCCATTCCAGTTTCAGGTGCGCGCCGATCTCGCGCAACAGGTCGTGCTCGTTGACCGGCTTGGCCAGGAAGGCGTTGGCACCCACCTTCAGCGAGCGCTCCTCCTCTTCCGGCGTAGAGCTGGCGGAAATCATCAGCACCGGCGTATCGGCGGTACGCACATCACCGCGCAAGCGGCGCATGATTTCCAGACCATCCATGCCGGGCATGATCATATCCAGCAGCACCATGTCCGGCCGCACCGACTGGGTTTGCGCCAGCGCCGACATGCCGTTTTCCGCCTCGAAGGTGCGGAAGCCGAGCGCACCCAGCAGGTCGCGCAGCAGCGCGCGGTTGGCGGCCACATCGTCTACCACCAGAATCGTCTTGCGCGGGCCGACGTAACCGGTGGCGATGCGCTCGCCACTCATCAGCACACCGGGGGCATCCACCACTTTCAGCGCCACGTCAAACCAGAAACGGCTGCCCTTGCCCTGCGTGCTTTCCACCTGCAAAGCGCCGCCCATCAACTGCACCAGTTGCCGGCTGATCGCCAGCCCGAGACCGGTACCGCCGGCGCGCCGCGATGCATCACCTACCTGCTCGAACGGCCGGAAGATGGCCTCCTGCTGATCGGCGGCGATGCCGATGCCCTCATCTACCACCTCAAAGCACAGGCGCGCCACGCCGGCCGACTGATCCGGCGCTGGCGGCAGCGGCGACACGCGCAGCCGCACCGCGCCGCGATCGGTAAATTTGACGGCATTGCCAAGCAGGTTCAACAACACCTGGCGCAGCCGCGTCTCATCCACACTGACCGCCAGCGGCAAGGCGCCCATCAACTCCAGTTCAAAGTACAGATGTTTTTGCTCGGCACGCACGCGCATGATGTCGGCCACCACCGACAGCAGATCGCCCAGCCGCACCGGGCGTGGATGGAATTCCATCTTGCCGGCATCGACGCGCGACAGGTCGAGCACGTCGTTGATCAGCGCCAGCAGATGCTGCCCGCCCTGCTGGATGGTGCTGATGCCGGTCTGCTGCGGCACGGTCAAGCCCTTGTCACGCTTGAGGATCTGGGCATAGCCGAGAATGGCGTTGAGCGGTGTGCGCAACTCGTGGCTCATTGACGCCAGGAAGGCGCTCTTGGCGCGGTTGGCCACCTCGGCGCGCTCCATGGCGGTACGCAGGTCGTCGTTGGCTTTTTGCAGCTCGGCGTTGACCGCCGCCAGTTGCGCCGGACTCGGGATGCGTAGCGCGATCGGAATCAGGCGCACCATGGCGATGGCCGTCACGACCGAGGCGACGGCGGTGATCGCTTTCAAACCCACCGCCACCACATAGTCCGGCCGCCAGATCACCCACACATCCATCACGTGCGTGGCGCCGCAAGCGAGAATAAATACACCAAAGGCGATGAACATCCAGTCAAACGGCATGTCGCGCCGCTTGCGGATGAAGTACACCAGGCTGATGGGGATGGTGAGATAAGCCAGCGCGATCAAGGCGTCGGAAATCACACTAGCCCACAGGATGGACGGCATCCACAGGAAGCAATGCCCATGCGGCATGAAATTCTGGCTGTCGAACCAGTTGCTGATGATATTCATCGCACTCCCCGGCGGTATCGCAATGACAGCACCCAGCTTACGAAAGCGCATAACAACTGGCAAGCACAAAAACACTTGCAGAAAAGGAGTTGTTGCCGTATAGTGCTGGCCTCTGACGCGTTCTACGCAGCAGAGCAAGCAGCAAAATGCCCACGTGGCGGAATTGGTAGACGCGCATGGTTCAGGTCCATGTGCCGCAAGGTGTGGGGGTTCGAGTCCCTCCGTGGGCACCATAGAATTCCGTAGAAAAGCCGCAGACATATTTCATGTGTCTGCGGCTTTTTTCATTTCCACGCAATGGTTTGATGTGGCCATTGAAATAATTTCACAAAAGCAGCAAATTGCTATTGACGGGTGCGCGGTCGCCCCTTAAGATGCATGCCTTCTGTTGCAGAGCAAGCAGCAGAAAGTAGCTAAGACAGATTCAGCGCCCACGTGGCGGAATTGGTAGACGCGCATGGTTCAGGTCCATGTGCCGCAAGGTGTGGGGGTTCGAGTCCCTCCGTGGGCACCAAGCGCTGATGACTGTTGAAACTACAATGCCCACGTGGCGGAATTGGTAGACGCGCATGGTTCAGGTCCATGTGCCGCAAGGTGTGGGGGTTCGAGTCCCTCCGTGGGCACCAAAAATTCCGCAAAAAAGCCTCCATCGGCGTCAAGCAGATGGAGGCTTTTTTCATTCCAGCGTCTGGTTACAGCGCTGCTTTCACTGCGTCAGCCAGCGAGATGGTGGGACGGCCGATCAGTTTGCCCAGGGTGCGGCTGTCGTCGAACAGTGCGCCTTGTGCGGCTTGGGTGTCGGAGTCGGCGATCAGGTCGGCCAGCGGGGCTGGCAGACCCACATTCACCAGCAACTCAGCGTAGTCCTTCTGCGGCAGATTGTGGAACGGGATGGTTTTGCCGCTCTGGCGCGAGACTTCGGCTGCCAGTTCGGCCAGCGTAAAGGCGGTGTCGCCCGCCAGTTCATAGACCTGCTCCACCGCGCCGCTGCTGGCCAGCACCACGGCTGCCGCTTCGGCATAGTCGGCGCGCGCGGCGGCCGAGATGCGGCCCTCGCCGGCGCCTCCGGCCAGCGCACCGTGCGCAATCGCGCCGCCCAGACTGACCGTGTAGTTCTCCACATACCAGCCATTGCGCAGCAGACTGTACGACAGGCCCGAAGCGCGTACCGCCTCTTCGGTGGCGCGGTGTTCGCCTGCCAGGCTCAACGTCGAGCTGTCGGCGTGGAGCACGCTGGTGTAGGCCAGCAGACCGACCTTGGCACGGGCAGCGGCATCGATCACGTTGCGGTGCTGCGACACACGCTTGCCCAGGTCATTGGACGAGATCAGCAGCACCTTGGTGGCGCCTTCCAACGCTGCATCCAGCGTGGCGGGATCGTTGTAGTCGGCATGGCGCACCAGCACGCCCTGGTCGGCCAGGTCGACCGCCTTGGCCGGGTCGCGCACGGCGGCGACGATGTTTTCGGCAGGCACGCGCTTGAGCAGTTCAGCAATCACCAGACGGCCCAGTTGGCCGCTTGCAGCAGTAACGATAATCATCAGGTCTCTCCTAAAAAGTGAATGAGACCATCATATCGGCTATACTTACGAATTGTAAGTACGCACATTTTAGTAAGTACCCTAGGAGCTTCCGATGACCAGCAAATCCCTGCGCAAGACCATCCAGCAAATGCAACAGGACCCGCAGCGGGCCCAGGTGATGGCGGCCGACTGCCCGTCACGCGCGGTGCTCGGCCATATCACCAGCCGCTGGGGCGTGCTGGTGCTGGTGATGCTGGTGGAACGCACCCACCGCTTCAGCGAGCTGCGCCGCGCAGTGGGCGGCGTCAGCGAAAAAATGCTGGCGCAGACGCTGGACGCCCTCGCCCACGACGGCCTGGTATTGCGGGTCGCCCTGCAAGTGGTGCCGCCGCACGTGGAATACAGCCTGACGCCCCTCGGCCGCGAAGCCGCCACCCGCCTGGAAGTGCTGGTCGACTGGATCGAAGACAATTTCCCATTGATCCAGCAGGCACAAGAAGCTGCCGCGCTGCAAGCCGCATGATGCCGCCCACGCAAGCCGATCTTGTAATACACTGGCCTCACGCCGCACTGCGGAGCCGCACCAGCCACACATGATGCCGCCGTTCTCATCCGATCAGCCGCACACCATCCTGATAGCCGCCAGCACCGCCTATGACACGGCCGCGCTGCAACGCATGTTGGCGCGCCACCATCTGACCGTGCAAGCTGTCAGCCGCGGCGACGAAGCGCTGGCGGCCGTGCGCGGCGGCCACGTCGCGCTGGCCCTGCTGGACGTGGCACTGGCCGGCAGCGCCGACCTGGAGCTGTGTCCACGCCTGCAACAAGCCAGCCAGACGCCGCTGCCGGTGTTCCTGCTATCGGCCCATACCAGCGCGGAAGAACGCCTGCGCGCCGACGAGGCCGGCGCCGCCGCCTACCTGCCGCTGAGCTTCCAGACGGACGAGCTGGCCGAGAAAATCCTGCTGCATTTGCAACTGATCGCGCCGGCGCCGATGCTGGCCGGCATGCCGACCATGGCCACGCTGGAAGTCAACTACCACAACATGCTGGCCAGTTCGCCAGACGCCATCCTGCTGCTGCAGCGCGGCAGCTACCGCATCCTGGATGTCAACCGCCGCACGCGCCAGCTGTTCGGCATGACCGAAACCGAACTGGTGCAGACCGACCTGCTGGCGCTGTGTCCGCCCTTGCAGCCGGACGGCCAGCCCAGCGCGCACGTATTCAACACAGCCATCGAACAGATCATGTCGGGCGATATCCAGATGGTCGAGATGGAACTGCGCCACAGCTCCGGCCGCGCTATCGCCTGCGAACTGCGGATGGTGCCGCTGACCACCGCCGAGCACCGGCTGATGCATGTGCGCATCGTCGACGTCACGCCGCGCCAGCTGGCCAACGCCCTGCGCGACGGCAAGAACGCGCTGCTGGAAATGATCGCCGGCGGCGCCCCGCTGCCGGACACGCTGGACAAGCTGGTGCGCCTGATCGAAGCCCAGCTGGATCACGGCCACTGCACCGTCATGCTGCTCAATCCGGATGGCGTGACGGTGACCAGCGCCGCCGGCCCCAGCATGCCGCCCGACTACCTGGCCGCGCTCAACGGCTTGCCGATCGGCCCGGCGGCCGGTTCCTGCGGCACCGCCATGTTCCGCAAGCAGACGGTGATCGTCACCGATATCCTCGCCGATCCGCTGTGGGCACCCTACCGCAACGCCGCCGTCCACTTCGGCCTGCGCGCCTGCTGGTCGATGCCGATCCTGCTGGACCAGGACACGGTGCTGGGCTCGTTTGCCATGTACTACCACGAGGTGCGCGAACCCAACGAGGACGACCGGCGCCTGATCCACACCGCCACCCACCTGGCCGGCATCGCCATCGCCCGCACCAAGCGCGAGGAAGAGCTGCAACGCCACCGAGAACACCTCGAAGAACTGGTGGCGGCCCGCACGGCCGAGCTGCGCCAGGCCAAGGAGGACGCCGAACACGTCAACGAAGAACTGAGCACCGCGCTGGACAACCTCAGCCTGACGCAGGAAGAACTGGTGCGGCGCGACAAGCTGGCCGCGCTGGGCGCGCTGGTGGCCGGCCTCGCACACGAATTGAACACGCCGATCGGCAACAGCCTGACCATGGCCAGCAGCATGAGCGAACGCACCGCCGCGCTGCGCCACGATCTGGAAAGCGGTCTGCGCAAGTCGGTGCTGGCCGCCTACCTGGACGAGGCCGCCAGCGCCGACGAGGTGGTGCTGCGCAACCTGAACCGCGCCGCCGCGCTGGTCGACAGCTTCAAGCGGATTGCGGTGGACGGCGCCGGCAGCCAGCGCAGCCGCTTCATGCTGGGCGACGTGGTGGCCGAGCTAATGCAGTCGGTACAAGGCGAAGTGCGCCAGCGCGAACTGGAACTGATCGAGGACGTCGACCACTGGCTGGAGATGGACAGCTACCCCGGCCTGCTGGTGCAGGCGCTGCGTCACCTGATCGACAACAGCCTGGTACACGGTTTCAGCAGCCGGCATCAGGCTAACGACCACGGCAGTATCACCCTGTCCGCGCACGACAGCAATAATGGCGAAATTACCATCACCCTGAGCGATACCGGCGCCGGCATTACGCCGGAAAACCTGCCGCGCATCTACGACCCGTTCTTCACCACACGCATGGGCGCCGGCGGTTCCGGCCTCGGTTTGTATATAACACACAACATCGTCACCGGCGTGCTGGGCGGCCGGATCGACGCCGCCAGCACGCCAGGACACGGCGCCAGCTTCATGTTGCGCCTTCCTAAGAGCGCGCCGCTGTAGCCACTCTGCGAAGATTTTTCCGCTCCGCAACTGTTGCAGCCGTATAATCTGAGCTGACAGACCGGCAAGCAGCCGGCCGCAAGCGGAGACCTGCAGCCATGCCCTCAAATCCTGTTCCGTCCAGGACAATCAAAGTCGCACCGCTCAAGTGCGAATTTTGCGACGCCACGACGGAAAACGATTTCCTGCGCCATCACCTGGCCACGACTCAAGCGCAGTTGCGCGTAACTTTTCTGTTTTGCGCGCTGTTCTACCTGTGCTTTGCCGTCACCGACCTGATCTGGGTGGGCTACGAACTGAAAACCTGTCTGCTGGTCGGTGCGCGGATTGCCGTCGCCGCCACGGTGCTGGCCTGCCTGGCGCTGGTGAAGCGGCGGCCAGACGCCATCCCCATCACCCGCCTGGCCGCCACCATTGTCGAAGTGGCTGGTGCGGCCGGCTTCCTGCTGATCGCAGCGCTGCGCCCGAACGAATTCTCGCTGCACGCGATCTCGATGTCGATCGTCATCATCGTCATCTACATCTACATTCCCAACCGGCTGCTGTACGCGGTGGAGATCGCGGCGGCGGCCACCGCGCTGTTCATGTTCCTGGCGTGGCGACTGGGCGACGTGCACGGCATGCAGCTGGGCACCATGGCGGCGCTGCTGACGCTGTGTAATGTGTTCTGCTACGTGGCGGCGCGGCGTTATGAAATCCTGTCGCGCGAGGAATACAGCGCGCAGATGGTGCTGAAAAACCTGTCGGTGCGCGACCCGCTGACCGGCTGCTACAACCGGCGCCACCTGCACGAGCAATTGCTGGAAACGGAAATCTCGCGTGCCCAGCGCTACAAGCTCAGCCTGACCGTCATCATGAGCGACCTCGACCACTTCAAGGCGGTCAACGACACCTACGGCCACTACGGCGGCGACGCCGTGCTGCAACGCTTTGCCTTCCTGCTGCAATCGATGACGCGCGACAGCATCGACAGCGTGGTGCGCTACGGCGGCGAGGAGTTCCTGTTGATCCTGCCGGAAACCGACCTGGCCGGCGGCGAACTGCTGGCCGAACGGCTGCGCCAGACGCTGGCCGCCATGCCGGTCGAACACGCCGGCCAGCAGATCGCCGTGACCGCCAGCTTTGGCGTCGCCAGCGTGGATTTCGCCGCCTCCGCCCCCGATGCCCATGTCAACATGATCGCAGCCGCCGACAATTTGCTGTACGCTGCGAAAAACAGCGGCCGCAATCGCGTCTGCGCCCAACAACTGGTGTAAGGTATGAACCGATTCAAAACCAAGACGACACTGCTGCTGGCCCTGCTGCTGGGCTGCGGCACGCTGACGGCGGCACCCGCGCCGTGGTGGAAGTGGCGCAGCAAGATTGACGGCGCGCTGGCCTGTTCGCAGACGCCGTTGGGCGAAGGCTGGGAAAAAGCCTATGGCCCGTTCCGCGATGCTCGTTGCGAAAAATTAATTGTTACTAGATAATCAAATCACAACAACACGGTAAAACCGGAAATCGCTGCAAGCTGCATCCCACATTTCTTATGAGGAGACTGTATGTTCACGAATCCCGAGCAATTTGCCAACGCCACCAAAGCGTTGTTTGAGTTCCAGCTTGAAACCTTCAACACGCTGACCAGCAAGACCGTGCAAGGCGTCGAGCAAGTCATCGCGCTGAATATGTCGACCGCCAAGTCGCATCTGGAAGATGGCCTCGCCGCCGGCAAGGAAATCAGCCAGGCCAGCGACGCCAAGGCCGCGATGCAAGTGGCGGCCGACAAGATCCAGCCCGGCGTCGCCAGCGCGGCCGCCTACAACCAGCAGCTGGGCGACATCATTGCCGAGATCCGCCAGGAATTCACCCGCGCCGCCGACGCCCACGTGGCCGAAGCCAAGAGCAACCTCAGCGCGCTGATCTACGACGTCACCAAGAACGTCCGCCCCGGTTCGGAGAACGCCGTGCAGATCGTCAAGACTGCGATCGACAACGCCTTTGCCGGCTATGAGCAGGTGACCAAGGCCACCAAGCAGGCAGTGCAGGCCGTGGAAACGGAAATCGCCAAGGCCAACGCCATGGTGACCCCGGGCGCCGCCAAGAAATAACTGGGCAAGCGGGGAGGAAGGCGGTACACTGTACATAAATACAGTTATCATCGTCTTATCGCCTCCCCGCTGCAATGATCAAAGTCCTGGAAAATCCGTTCTACTATCTGGAGAATTTTCACCAGGTATTGGCGTGGATCGGCGAACGCTACGACGATCTGCTGACCGCCGACGAACGCCATTTCCTCGCCACCTTTTCCACCCTGCCGCAATCGTCGCGGGCGCTGTTCGTGCGCATGGTGATGCGCAAGGGCACGGTATTCCGCGCCAGCAAGCTCGTCTACGCGGAAATCGGCAGCACGCATGAGGCGGCCCGCCCGCTGGCTCAAGCCGGCCTGATCGAGGAAGATCCGCAGCTGGAGCTGGACGCGCTGTTCGACCTGTTGCAAAAGCCGGAAATCGTCAAAGTGTTTCAGCTGGGCGCGCACGTCAAGCACCTGCGCAAGGCCGATCAGCTGGAAGCGCTGCGCGAACAGTACGATTGCGCGCACCGCTTTTCCGGCTGGTACGCCAACTCCGGCGACCACGCCTATCGCAACCTGACGCAGCAACTGTGCGATCGCCTGCGCCTGATCTTCTTCGGCAATTACCACCAGGACTGGACCGATTTCGTGCTGTCCGACCTGGGCATTTATCAGTACGAAAAAGTCGAGTTCTCGCCGGCCGCGCGCGGTTTCCGCAGCCGCCGCGACATCGACGATTTCCTCGCCATCCACCAATGCCACGAGCGCTTTGCCGAGGGTGAGGATCCGGCCGCCATCATCGCCGACCTGCCGCCCTGCGCGCCGGACAACGAATGGCTGCGCAGCCGCCGCAACAAGCTGCTGTTCGCCATCGCCCAGCACGTGGAAAAGCTGCGCGACTGGCCCGCCGCGCACGCGATGTACGCCGATTGCGATTATCCCGGCGCGCGCGCCCGCGCCATCCGCGTGCTGGAAAAAAACGAGCAGCCGCGCGAAGCGTTCGACCTGCTGCAAACCGCGCTGCTAGCGCCCGAGAGCGAGGCCGAACGCCAGCAGCTGCTGCGCATGGCGCCGCGCCTGGCGCGCAAGCTGGGTCACGCCAAGCCGCCGCCGGTGGTGCTGGCGCAGGCCGAGCGCATCGACCTGAGCCTGCCGCCGCCGGAGCAAGCCAGCTACGTCGAATTCGTCGTCCGCGATCACCTGAGTAAGGAAGACGCGCCGGTCTACTACGTCGAGAATTCGCTGATCAATTCCCTGTTCGGCCTGTTGTGCTGGGACGCGGTGTTTTCGCCGATTCCCGGCGCCTTCTTCCATCCGTATCACCGCGGCCCGGCCGACCTGCACAGCGCCGATTTCCAGCGCCGCCGCGCGCTGCAATTTGGTGACGCGTTATCGCAGCTGGATGGCGAGCAGTATCGCGCCACCATCCGCGCCAACTTCGCCGCCAAGTACGGCATCCAGTCGCCGTTCGTGTTCTGGGAGGCGGTGGACGCAGAGCTGCTGGACCTGGCGCTGGACTGCATTCCCCCGCAGCACCTGAAGCGCGCCTTCGAGCGCATCCTGCTGGATGTGAAATCCAACCGCAGCGGCTTCCCGGACCTGATTCAGTTCTGGCCGGCCGAGCGTCGCTACAACATGATCGAAGTAAAAGGTCCGGGTGACCGCCTGCAGGACAATCAGCTGCGCTGGATCGAATACTGCGCCGCGCACGCGATGCCGATCTCGGTCTGTTACCTGCAATGGGCGGCATGACGCCGGCCCGCTACACTGTCGCCGTGCGCGCGCTGTGCGAGTTCACCGCCAAGACCGGCGACCTCGATCTGCGCTTCACGCCCTCGCCCACCGCGCAGGAAGGCATCGCCGGCCATGGCGTGGTGACCTCGCGCCGCGATGACGATTACGAGACCGAGATATCGCTGTCCGGCGACTTCGGCCCGCTGCACGTGCGCGGCCGCGCCGATGGCTACGACGGCCGCGGCAACCGCCTGGAAGAAATCAAAACCTATCGCGGCGACTTGAAGAAAATGCCGGACAACCAGCGCGCGCTGCACTGGGCACAGGTCAAAGTCTACGGCCACCTGCTGTGCAAGGATCGCGGACTGGAAAAAATCCGCCTGGCGCTGGTCTACTTCGACATCGGCAGCCAGAAGGAAACCGTGCTGCATGAAGATCACACGGCCGCCGATCTGCAAGCCTGGTTTGAGCAGCAGTGCGGCCTGTTCATCAGGTGGGCGGAGCAGGAAATGGTGCACCGCGCGGAACGCGACCTGCAACTGAAGGCGATGCGTTTCCCTTATAGCGACTTCCGTCCCGGCCAGCGCCAGTTGGCGGAAGCCATGTACCGCGCCAGCAACCGCAAGGTGTGCCTGCTGGCGCAAGCACCGACCGGCATCGGCAAGAGCGTGGGCAGCCTGTTCCCGATGCTGAAGGCCAGCGCCGATCATGGCGTCGACAAGATCTTCTTTTTGGCCGCGAAAACCTCCGGCCGGCAGATGGCGCTCGATGCGGTGGACCTGATCCGCGAAGGCGCGCCGCTGCTGCCACTGCGCACGCTGGAACTGGCGGCCAAGAGCACCGCCTGCGTCAATCCGGACAAGGCCTGCCACGGCGATTCCTGCCCGCTGGCCAAAGGCTTTTACGACCGACTGCCGGACGCGCGCGCATCGGCGCTGGCGTTAATGGCGCCATCAGGCAGCGAGGGTACAGGCAGCGCACCACCGGCGCTGGACCGCGACACGCTGCGCGCCATCGCCCTCGCCCACAACGTCTGCCCGTATTACCTGAGCAGCGAAATGGCGCGCTGGTGCGACATCGTCATCGGCGATTACAACTACTACTTCGACAGCAGCGCCATGCTGCATAGTCTCACGCAGCTCAACGACTGGAAGGTCAACGTGCTGGTGGACGAGGCGCATAACATGGTGTCGCGCGCGCGCAAGATGTATTCGGCCGATATGGAGCACGACAGCGTGCGCCTGCTGCGCAAGATCGTCCCCGAGGAATTGAAAAAGCCGCTGGAACGCGTGCACAAGCAGTGGAACCAGCTGGAAAAGGACCAATCGTCCGAGTACCAGTCTTATGCCGCGCTGCCGGAAAAATTCATGGGCGCCTTGCAGACCGCGGCCACCGCCATCTCCGACTACATGGCCGACCATCCCGGCTATGTGGAGCCGGACCTGCAAAGCTTCTACTTCAACGCACTGATGTTCGCAAAGCTGGCTGAGAGCTTTGGCGATCACGCATTGTTCGACATCGAAAAGTCCCCCGGCGCGCGCGCAAGCAACAGCAACTCGGTGCTCTGCATCCGCAACATCGTGCCGGCGCCATACCTCAAACCGCGCTTTGAAAGCACGCACACCACGGCCCTGTTCTCCGCCACGCTCAGTCCATGGAACTACTTCGGCGACATGCTCGGCATGCCGGAGACCACCGCGTGGGTGGATGTCGAATCGCCATTCGCGGCCGAGCAGTTGTCGGTGCAGGTGGCGTCGCACATCTCCACCCGCTACGCGCACCGCCAGCAATCGCTGCGTCCCATCGCCGACTTGATGGGCAAGCAGTACGCGGCGCAACGCGGCAACTACCTCGCCTTCTTCAGCAGTTTCGATTACATGGAAAAGGCGGCCAACCAGTTCAGCGAACTGTATCCGCACGTGCCGGTATGGCGCCAGTCGCGCCGCATGGATGAAGCCGAGCGCGCGCAATTCCTCGACCGTTTTACGCTCGATAGTGAAGGCATCGGCTTCGCCGTGCTGGGCGGCTCATTCGGCGAAGGCGTCGACTTGCCGGGCGCGCGCCTGATCGGCGCCTTTGTCGCCACGCTCGGCCTGCCGCAAATCAATCCGGTCAACGAACAGATACGGGCGCGCATGGAGACCATCTTCGGCGCAGGTTACGACTACACCTACACCTATCCCGGCATGCAGAAGGTGGTGCAGGCGGCCGGCCGCGTGATCCGCACCACGTCGGACCGTGGCACCGTCTACCTGATCGACGACCGCTTCGGCCGGCCCGAGATCCAGGAGCTGATGCCCAGCTGGTGGAGCATAGAACGCCATTCGCCCCTCGCAAACCGCGATTCGTCGGAAAACGCGGAAGCATAGGCGGCAGCTCAATTAAGATGGACGCTCATGGCAACCACGAGGAGACGGACATGAAGAAACTAGCCATCAGCATGCTGTTATGCGCCGGCAGCGCGCAAGCAGCCGACAACGCGGCGCTGACCGCCACCATCACGCGGCTGGACAGCGAGATGTTCACCGCCTTCAACCAGTGCGACAAACCGGGACAGCTGGACAAATACGCCAGCTACTTCGATCCCAACGTCGAGTTCTATCACGACAACGCCGGCGTCACCTGGACGCGCGACGTCATGATCGCGCAAACCGCGAAGAACGTCTGCGGCCACTACCAGCGCCAACTTGTGCCGGGCACTTTGAGGGTTGTGCCGGTCAAGGACTTCGGCGCCATCGCTACCGGCTCGCATACCTTCTGCCAGTTAGGCAGCGGCAAATGCGAAGGCATCGCCGAATTCACCATCATCTGGCGCCAGCGCGGCGACGCATGGCAAGTCACCCGTGCGCTGAGCTACGGGCATCGCGCCAATCAATAGCTGATGGTCTTGTCCGCGCCGTCCGGAAGGCCATCATTTTTTATCAATAATCTGGTCCAGCAGTTGCTGCGGAATCGGCTGCCCGTTCGCGCTCAGGACGCGAATGGTTTCGTGCAGGAGCTGGAGCTTCTGCACCTTCAGCACCGCGCCAGCAATGATGCCGACGATCGGAATCATCAGCGCGACAATCGGAATTAATATCGGGGACACCGAGGTAAGCCAATCCATTTTTTCTCCTTTGGTAGGCGGTAGTTACTGCATCACAGTCTTGATTTTCTGATAGCCGGTGCGGCTGATCGGGAGCTTGCTGCCATCCTTGAGGATCGCCGCATAACTGTCTTTGGTTGCCTGTTCGATCCGCGCGACATGCGCAATATTGACGATGTAGGAACGGTGGATGCGCAGGAACTGCTCGGCGTCGAGCTGCCCTTCCAGCTCGGTCATGCTCTGATTCTTCAGGTACGATTTACCCTCCGAGTGGATCTGCACGTAATCGTCCTGCGCTTCAATCGACTCGATTTTGTCGGCATTGATAACGTGCACCTTTGCGCCATCGCGTATCAGCACGCGGCCCAGCGGCCTGCTGCGGCCGGAGGCTTCGCGCACCATCTTCTCGACCGCCTCGCCGCCGGCGCCGAGGTTGGTGCGGGCGTGCGCCAAGGCCTGGTCAAAACGCTGCTGGCTGAATGGCTTCAACAGATAATCCAGCGCGTGAAACTCAAACGCCTTGATCGCGTACTGGTCGAACGCGGTGGCGAAGATGTAGCGCGTCTTGCTGCCCGCCAGTTCGGCCACTTCAAAACCATCCAGCTTGGGCATCTGGATATCCAGGAACACCAGGTCCGGCGACAATTCGGTTATCGCCTTCACCGCTTCGAAACCGTTGGCGCATTCGGCCACGATTTCCACATCCGCATGCTCGGACAAATACTCGCGCACCACGCCGCGCGCCAGCATTTCATCGTCCACGATGATGATACGCATTGCTCTACTCCCCTTGTTCGCTTGTTTGCGCGGGCATTGTGATGTCCACGCCAAAGCTGTTGTCCTGCCGGCCCCAATGGATGCCGGCTTCGTGTTTGTAGGCGCCGGCCAAACGCTGGCGCACGTTGGTCAGGCCGATGCCATGGCCTTCGCTGCGGATCGAGGACATATCCTCGTCCACCGGATTGGTCACGCTGATCTGCAAGATCGAACCGGCCCGCCGCGCGGTGATGCGCACGGTGCCGCCTTCCGGCATATTGCAGATGCCGTGCTTGACGGCGTTCTCCACCAGCGGCTGGATGATCATCGGCGGCACCAGGCATTCCGCCGCGCCTTCACCCATCACCTCGACCACTTGCAGGCGCTCGCCAAAGCGCACCTGCTCGATCGCCAGGAAGTGACGGATCAGGATCATTTCCTCACCCAGCGTCACCTTCTTGTGCGCCTCCATGCCTAGGCTCTGGCGGAAGAAGCTGGCCAGCTCCAATGTCATGCGGCGCGCCGCCTTCGGATCTTGCGACGTCAGCGCGCTGATGGAATTCAGGCTGTTGAACAAAAAGTGTGGATCGATCTGCGTGCGCAGCATGCGCAGCTCGGCCTCCTGCGCCATCAGCAGCGACTCCAGTTCGCGCTGCTCGGCGTTCTTGGCGCGCACGAATTCAATCACCAGATAATGCAGCGCCGCCGCAAAGCCATACAGCAGCACGCCCAGCACCACCATCAACACCGACAGCTGCGAGGTGATGACAATGCCGCTCCATGTAGCTCCCAGCAGCAGGCAAAGTCCATTCCACAGGTTGGCGATGCTCAGCCACAGAAAGCCGGACACCACGCCCGCCACCGTCAGCACCAACGCCAGCTGCCCTGGCCGCGGCCCGCCCAGCGGATAGGCGCGGCAAACGTAATACGCCGAGTAGCCCGCCGCGAAGGCGTACAGCACGTTCAGCGGAATCGCAAACAGCAAAGCGTTGACCAGCGGCGTATCGCTGGCGACGCGAATCACGCCGGCCAGCGCACAGCCGAGGAATAGCCAGACCAGCAGGTAGATCGCCAGTCCGCGCCGGCTGGAGGAAATCTCCAACATCAGTTACGCACTTCCAGGCCGCCCATGATGACGTAGCCGCGCACAATCAGGCGCTTGCCGACGGCGGCAGGCGGCACGGTTTTTTCCTCAAAGCCGCCCATGATCGGCGTCCCTTCCAGCATCACGGTCCAGTCGATCGGCACTTTGACGGTGATGCCGCCGAACAGCGCGTAGACATTCAGCACGGCGTCGCCGTTGATGCTGGACTGGCGCAGGTCAAGTTCACAGCCGCCCATGATGGCGGTGATTTCGCCGCCTTTAAAATCCTGCGTCGTGATGCGGCGCTTGAAGCCACCCATGATGGCGGTGGCGTTGATCACCGTATCGTCAGCGTCCTTGTCCAGCGATGGCGCATTCGCCGCCGGCGCATTGCGGTTGATGTTGGACTTGATCACCACCGCCACGCCGGCCGCGATCATGAACACCGGCCATAGGTTGCGCCAGTCTATCGCCAGGTAGCCCATTTCCTTCAGCATCAACAAGGCACCCACCGCTATCAGCCCGCCGCCCACCACCACACCGGACTGGGTGCGGGTTTGCAGCACTTTGAGGATGCCGGCGGCGATCAGGATGGTCGGGAAGATGTGGATGCGCAGATCCAGGTCCAGCCAGCCCAGGTTATCCAGCAGGAACAGCATGCCGACGCCGATGACGAACAGGCCGATGATCATTTGCGTAGCGGGATTGCGCTCGCGGCGACGGTTTCTCATGCCTGCTCCTTGATCGACGGTGGGAAGATGTTGTCCAACAGGGGACGCAGCATCATGCCCACGCCCCAGGCGACGATCAGCGCCGGCCAGGTCTGGCCGAAGCCCAGGCCCCACAGGTGATTGAAGGAGACGTACCACCAGCCGGCGAAGAAGATCTCCCACCAGCCTTCGGTGAAGTAGCGCGAGGTCGTTGGAGGAATGATTTTGGTGACGCCGCTGATGACTACCAGCCAAGGCCACCAGCGCCAGAAATGCGCGGGATTGAGGTCGATGTCCAGCACGTCGGTTTGCGCCAGCAGGATGACGGTGCCGGCGATGATCAGGGCCAGGCCCCAGACCAGCTGCTTACGCCAGCGATAAGCGGTTGCTACGTTCATGTTAAGTCCCCCAAGTCGGTATGAATGTAACAATACCGGGGAACGGCTGGCGGGGAAACTGCTATTCGGCGAACGGCGGAAAAGGCCCGGTGAACGGCGAAGAATCGGCGAATTGCGCGCTTAACTACGGCCGTTACCGACCTTCTGTTCAAAGCCCATCAAACCCCAGCCCAGTTGCCGACGGATTTCTTCCGGCGTAGGCGGCGGCTTCACCTCGTGGGTGCGGCGCTCAAGGTAAGCACGTACAGCGTGCTTGGAAGGGTGGGTAATTTGCGTCATGATGACCTCCATCAGGCGGCAACATCGTTTGTCTGGTGCCGATACTTGAGGCTATCGGCTCACCTGCTGCGGAGCGTAGAACTCCAGGCACGCAAGGCCAGTGTAGCCGTCGCTGGCGCGGGCCTCTGTACGGGCCCGCACACTGGATAGCTCAGAGTTTTTGCTGCAAAAACTCGAGGAAGCAGCTGATGCGCTGCGCCAGCTGCGTATTGCGGTAGTAGACGGCGTGAATCTGCTGGCGGTAGCCGGTGTAATTCGGCTCCAGCACCTTGACCAGGCGGCCGGCTGCGATGTCGTCGCGGGTCATGAAATCGGCCAGGCAGACGATGCCCTGGCCGGCCAGCGCCAGCTGCCGCAGCGTCTCGCCGCTGGAGGCGGAGATCGATGGCGTCACTGGCAGGCTATTGCCGGTGGCGTGCTGCAAGGGCCACTGGTTGCCCAGTTCGTACTGCACAAAGCCCAGCAACGAATGCTGCGCCAGGTCTTCCGGCGTATGCGGCGTGCCGTGCTGCGCCAGATATTCCGGGCTGGCCAGCACGTAAAGCGGGCTGGAAGTGAGCGGCCGCGCATGCAGCGTCGAATCATTTAGCGCACCGATGCGGATGGCGATGTCGGTGCGGTGCTCGATCAGATCGGCGATCTGGTCGTTGCTACTGAGTTCGAGGCGGATGTCCGGGTACATGGCGCGGAATTCGGCCACGTGCGGCACCACGCAATGCAGCATGAACGGCGAGGCCGCATCCACACACAAACGACCGGCCGGCTTCTGGCGACGGATGCGGATGGTTTCTTCAGCCTCCTCCATTGCGCCGAGAATGGCGCGGGCCTTTTCCAGGAACAGGTGGCCTTCCTCGGTCAGCTCCATGCGGCGCGTGGTGCGTGTCAGCAGCGAGGTGGCCAGCTTGTCCTCCAGCCGCGACAGCGCGCGGCTGACGCCGGAGGTGGTTTGCCCCAGGTGCACCGAAGCGGCGCTGAGGGTGCCGCTGTCGATCACGGTGATAAAGGTTTTTAAATCGTCCGAATTGATTTCCACGGGTGTTCTATCCTTACGCCACGTAGAGCATGACAGCGCCGAAATGACAGGCGCTGCCGCCCAGTACAAATAAATGCCAGACGCCGTGTCCATAGCGCCATTTATGGTCAGTGACGAAGAAGGCAATGCCCACGGTATACACCAGGCCGCCGATCGCCAACCACATGAATCCATTCCAGCCCAGTGCGTCGATCAGCGGGCTGGCGCCGATCACGCCCACCCAGCCCATCGCCACGTAAATCAGCAGCGACAGCACGCGCGCGCCCTTGGCAAACCACAATTCCTGCAAGATGCCGATCAGCGCCAGTCCCCACACCACGCCAAACAGCGACCAGCCCCACGGTCCACGCAGGCTGACCAGCGTGAACGGCGTGTAGCTGCCGGCGATCAGGAGGTAGATGGCGCAATAGTCCATCTGCCGCAGCACATCCTTGGCGCGGCCACGCAGGCTGTGATACAGCGTGGACGTCAGGTACAGCGCCAGCAAGGTGGCGGCGTACACGCTGAAGCTGACGATCTTCCAGACATCGCCGCTGCGGGCCGCCTGCACGATCAGCAGGGTGCCGCCGATGGCGGCCAGCGCGGCGCCGACGGTGTGCGTGATGCTGTTGAAGCGCTCTCCGTAATACATAGTGTTTCCAATGCAGAGGTGGCTGCGGCTGGGATAGCTGCGGCCACAACCATTGTATAGCGCCCCGCCGCTTCTCGCCGCCGGTTAAGCCAATACTCGCCTGACGATACCTTCCGTCCTGCTGCGCACGACCGTGCTTTATTGATAATTAGCAATTAATTCATCGTAACATATTTGGAATTTATTCAAAGCAATGTTACAAAATCTTATACATCTTTGGCTATTTGATGGTTGACGCAATTGCGACACATGTCGCATAATCATCCCATTAGTCGCATAGGGGTAAACCATGTCTGTCACGATTCCTTCCGTCAGCGAGCTGACCTTGCTGAAAGTGCTGTGGAAACAGCAACCACTGAGCGCGCGCGAAATCCACGATGCCGCCGCAGATGAGCTGGGCTGGTCGTTTTCATCCACCCGCAAGACGCTGGACCGGATGCTGGAAAAGCAGATGATCGGCATGCAGACGGTGCACGGCATCAATGTTTATAGTGCGGTGCTGGAAAAAGTCGGCACGCTGGCCGCCTTCGCGCGCGACTTCGGCCGCCGCGTGATGGAGCTCGATGCGCCGCTGCCGGTGGCCATGTTCACCGGCAGTAAGCTGGTCGACCAGAAAGAGCTGACACAGCTGGAACAGATGCTGAACGACTGGCCAGCGGACAGCGAGTGATGAGCGGCGCGTATCTGCCGGAGTTGCCGCAATTGCTGGAGCGGCTGGCGCTGCAAGAGCTGGTGGCTGCCAAGTGGTTGCTGGCCTGTGTCGGCAGCGCGGCGGTCGGACTGGCCGCTTGGCTGCTGCTGAACGGCGCCGCGCGTCTGTGGCCCGCGCTGCGGACGCGGCGCGGCGTGTGGCTGGCAGCGCAAGGCGTGGTCGCTGCGGCCGCCCTGCTGCCCTTCCTGCCGCATCCAGCGCAAACCAGCATCACGCTCGCCCCAACAACAATCGCCATGGTCGATGCCACACCATCCCCGCTGGCAGATCAGCCAAACGCTGCGCCGACTGCAAATGCGTGGGCATTGGCTGCAGCGACGACGACGGAAGATGCGACGTCCGAACATGCCTCATCCGACGACGCAGCGTCTGCCGTAGGTCGCGCCGTCCCGTTGATGGCCGCCATTTGGCTGCTGATCTACGCCGTCGGCCTGACCGTCGCCATCACGCGCCAATGGCAAGCACGCCGCATGTGGCGCAAGCTGCGCGCCACCGCACAGCGCCTGTCACCGGCCGACCTGCAAGCTCACGGCGCCTTCACCGCCGGCCAACTGCGCGAAATCGCCCAACGCAAACTGACCGTACTGCGCACCGACGTCCCGATCTCACCAATGCTGCTCGGCGCGCGCCGCCCGTGCCTCCTGCTGCCTGCGCATCTGGACACATTGAGCACCGCGCAGCAGCAAATGATCATCGCCCATGAACTGCATCACTGGCGCGTGCGCGATCCGCTGTGCCTCGCCATCGCAGCCGCTTTGCAGACCGTATTCTGGTTCAATCCTACGCTGCGCTGGATGGCGAAGCAGATGGAATGGGCGTTGGAATTAAGTTGCGACCAGCATGTGCTGGCAGGCCGCCCACAACACCAGCGCAAACAATACGCCGCGTCCCTGCTCCAGCAATGGACGACGATGACGCCAATCGGCGTGGCCGCCTTCAACGGCGCCACCATCGCCGCCCGTATTCGCCACATGCAGAAGGACAGCCTGCCGGCGTTGAGCACCGCGGCCGCGTGGTTCACCGGCGGCGCGCTGACAGCCTTGCTGGCGGCCGGCGCAATGCTGCAACCAGCGCTGGCCACCAACATTCCGCCGAGCGCTGGCAGCGCGCCAACAGTGACAGCAACGCCGGGATCGGCGGCAGCAACGCCTGCACCAACTACGGCGTCACCAGCCGCACCGTCTACCGAGCCTTGGCGCGCACCGCTTGATAAGGTCCGCGTCATCAGCTTCTATGGCGTCATGCGCAGCGTGCTGCCAACGCCGCATAAAGGCATCGACTTCGCCGCTACCAAAGGCACGCCGGTGCACGCCGTCGCCGGCGGCACCATCATCTCCGCCGGCCACCTCGCCGAGAATGACGGCCGATACGGCAACGCGGTCATCATCGACCATGGCGCGCAACGCTCGCTCTACGCCCACCTGAACAGCATCAACGTCAAAGCCGGCCAACAGGTGCAGGCCGGCCAGTTGATCGGCGCCGTCGGCCAGACCGGTTTCGCCACCGGTCCGCACCTGCACCTGGAAATGCGACAGAACGGCCAGATCGTCGATCCGGCTCCCATGTTTGCCAACCTGGACGCCTACGCCACACCGCGCGCACTCAAGGTCCGCCGCCAGCAACAAGCCTCAAAGGGATAAACCATGCCAGTACCACGCATCACCAGCAGCTTGCTGCTGGCGGTGTCCGCTTGCGCCTGCGCGACGGACGTTCCGGACCCGCAGCAAGTCGTGATCACCGGCGCCCGCGCCGACCAGCGCCAGCGCGAGACCACCACCGCCATTGTCATCAACCACGCCGACATCGTGCGCCAAGGCGATCTGGCGTTATCCGATGTTCTCAAGCGTCTGCCCGGCGTCAGCATCAGCGGCGCCCCCGGCCAGGGCGGCGCGATCCAGATGCGCGGCCTGGGCAACGGTTACACGCAGATCCTGCTCAACGGCGAGCCTGTACCGAACGGCTTTTCACTGGACGCCATCTCGCCTGAGACCATCGAGCGCATCGAAATCCTGCGCAGTGCCACGGCGGAATTGAGCAACCAGGCGGTGGCCGGCGCCATCAACATCATCCTGAAAAAGGCGGCGACACGCGGCCAGCGCTCGATTACCGCCAGCGTCGCGCGCCAGCAAGGCGTCAATACGCCGGCGTTGAGCGCGCAGCTGTCGGATCAAAGCGAAGCTTATTCCTACAGCCTCGCCGCCACCTTGACGCGCAAGCGCAGCGAAAAGCCATTCACCGACTGGCAGGAGCAACGCGATCCCAATGGTGTCCTGACGCTGCTGCGCCGCACGCCGCAAACCGAATCCGGCCGCACCGACGCGCTGACGCTGACGCCACGCATCAACTGGAAGCTGGACGGCGGCGACACCCTCAGCTGGCAAAGCCTGGCCTATTTGCGCCGCATGGACAACCTGGCCCGCGCCGACGAAACGGTGCTGCTCGGCGAGCATAGCGAATATCCACGCAACACGGCCAACTTCGTCGCCAACTTCGTCATGCTGCGCAGCGATGTCAATTGGACGCATCAGCTATCCAATGGCGACAAGCTGGAGATGAAACTGGGCGCCAGCACCAACCGCCGCACCGGCACCTTCGACTTTCACGGCATGGATGCGGACAGCAAGCCGCTGGGCCGCCACCACGTGGACTCCGGCCCTGTGGAGAACAGCATCACCAGCACCGGCACCTATCGCCATCCGATCGGCGACAGCCACGCGCTGGCAGTCGGCTGGGATGCCAGTCATGCGCGCCGCAGCGAAGACCGCAACGAGACGCTGTTCGATGCCAATGGTCTGCTCACCAGCGCCAACAATGCGGACTACACCGCCAACGTCAATCGCCTGGCGCTGTTTGCGCAGGATGAGTGGCAGGTGACCAAAGGGTATTCGCTGTATCTCGGCCTGCGCCATGAGCGGCTGGACACGGCCAGCCGGGCGATTGCGGCCAACGCGCCGGATGCGCTGGATAGCAGCGCTGCGGTTTGGAGTCCTTCGCTGCAATCGCGCTATGAACTGGCCAACAAGGATGTGCTGCGGCTGGCGATCAGCCGCACCTACAAGGCGCCGGAACTGGTCAAGCTGGTACCGCGCCGCTACACCAAGGACAACAACAATAATCCGACCAATCCGGACGAGCAAGGCAATCCGTTGCTGCGGCCGGAGCTGACGTGGGGGATGGATGCGGCGTATGAACATTATCTCGGCGATGGTGCGCTGGTCAGCGCCAGCGTCTACGTGCGCCGCATTCGCGATGTAACGCAATCGCGCTTGTTCCAGCAGGATGGTGTGTGGGTGACGGCGCCGTTCAACGACGGTAACGCCAATGCGCACGGCATGGAGCTGGAGGCCAAGCTGCCGTTATCCAAAGCGCTTGACCTGCGGGCTAACCTGGCGCGCAACTGGTCGCGCGTGGACAATGTGCCGGGGCCATACAATCGGCTGGAGTCGCAGACGCCGGCCACGGCCAACCTGGGGATGGACTACCGCTGGTCGCAGCTGACGTTGGGCGGGAATCTGAACTATCAGGCCGGTGAGCGTGCGCGCGAGTCGGTGCAAACGCTGAGCAGCACCAGCGCCAAGCGGGAGCTGGATGTGTACGCGGTGTGGAAGTGGCGCGCGAAGACGCAGTTGCGGGTGGCGGCCAGCAATCTGCTACATCAGCAGGCCACGGAGATCTATAACTACACCGATGTCAGCGGCACCACGCGCAGCCTGCGTCTGACGCCAACGCAGCCAACGCTGCGCATCATGCTGGAGCAGCAGTTGTAATCAGTGCACGTTGCGGGCGATGTAATAGACTGCGCCGGTAAGCCCGGAGCACACGGCAGTCATCCACACCAGCAACCGCCAGGTCTGCGCCTCCAGCGCCTTGTAGAGTTCGGAGCGCACGGACTCGACCTCGGCCTTCGTGGCGTAATGGTTCATCCGTTCTTTTAGCCCAGCCACCTCGGTTTGAACGATGCCAACGGATACCTGTATCTCAGTTTGCCCATCGCGGAGGACAGCAAACTCCTTCCTCAAAGTATCCTGCCCATCCTGCAAAGCTTTCAGCGCCGCCAATATTGTTTCATTGTGCACCTGCATGACAGCCGTGCGTACTAGCAGAGTCTGCAGGGTGTCTTCCGTCGATGTGGTTTGGCTGTCCATTTATCCATGATTGTCCTCGTACAGCGGTGCGTCAAGCCAAACAGCGATGGAATATCGAATCGATCAAACTTCGTGTGCTATCGTTGTGGTCTATGACGCAAGAATTGTATAAACCATATCAACGTTGCATGGTGCTGGGTGGGGGCGGATTCCGTTTCGGGATTTATATCGGCATGTACGCCGCGCTGCAACAGGCCGGCAAAGCGCCCGATGTGCTGCTGGCCAGCTGCGGTGGCGCCATCGCCGCCGCCATCATCCACAACCTGCCCGATCCCGACGCCCAGCGCGCGTGGCTGTCTTCCGAGACCATGTACCAGTTCTGGTGCGGCCTGCGCTCCACCGAACACGCCGCGTTGCGTGGCACCTTGCTGCGCGCCGCAAAACGCAAGCTGTCCAGTGCCAGCGCGCCGCTCATCCCGGACCTGTTCAACGATTACCTGTTCGAGATTCCGCCGCAGCTGCCCTTCCCGCCCGCCGCCGGCGCGCCGCAAGTGGATGTAGCCATCATCGGCGGCAAGCTGCTGTTCGGTCCTGAAGATGTCGGCCTGCCACGCGGCCAGCGCAAGCTGTATGCGGAAACGATCTTCTGCAACCAGCGCGCCGCCGCTGCGATCAACGGCATGGATTCGCCACTGGCCGACGCCCGCTGGGGCGAGCACGCCATCGCCCGCGAACTGCTGACCGACGGCAGCGTGCCGGTCACCGAAGCCGCCCGCATCTCCATCGCCGATATGATCTACTTCCGCTGCGCGCAGTATCGCGGCGACGAATACATCGGCGGCGTGCTGGATCTGTTCCCGGTCGAAATCGCCCGCCGCCTGGGCCAGGAAGTAATCATGGAATTCAAGGAGGCGTTCGACCAGGTGTTCTCGATTCCGGCCTGGCGCGCGGTGTTGGGCGTGGATGGCAATGCGCGCCTGCGCTACGCCAACAGCCATCTAGCCGATATGCGCATCGATTCGTCGGACGTCTCGGTGGTGCTGGAAAAGCAGCAGCTACAGCAAAAGCTGGACTGGCGGCGCAACCGCATCGAGCTACAAATGCCGCCGTCTTACGAAATCTTCGTGCAGCACATGAACGATCAGTGGCAGTATGGCTACGACCGCGCGCGCGAAGCGCTGGCGCGGCCGGCGCTGCAACAGCCGCCGATCCGCCGCGCCAACCGTCACAGCAAACCGCTGCGCAGCATCGAACCTTAGAGCAGGTCCGAAGCCAGCGCCTGGTGCAGTGACGCCACCGCGGCCGAGCCTTCGCCCACCGCCGCCGCCACCCGCTTGACTGAGCCGCTGCGCACATCGCCCACCGCGAAGATGCGCGGCCGGCTGGTCTCCAGCAGATGGCGTGGCCGCTCAAGCGGCCAGCTGGCGGCCGGCACATCCGGTCCCGCGAGCACAAAGCCTTTATCGTCCAATACCACGCAATCGCCCAGCCACGCGGTGCTGGGGTCCGCGCCGAGGAACAGGAACAGATGGCGCGCCGGCGCCTCGCGCGGTTCGCTGCCTTCGCTTTGCCACAGGATGCTTTCCAGCCGCTCGGCGCCGCGCAGTTCGACGATCTGCTTGTGGACGTGCAGCGTGATCTTCGGCGACGCCTCGATCCGCTGAATCAGATAACGCGACATGCTGGCCGCCAGCCCGCCCGAGCGCACCACGATGTGCACATGCTTGGCGTGCGAGGCGAGGAACACCGCCGCCTGCCCGGCCGAATTGCCGCCGCCGACGATCACCACTTCCTCGTCGGTGCAGAAGTTAGCCTCCATGAACGAGGCGCTGTAATACACGCCGCGTCCTTCAAAGCGCTCCAGCTCCGGCAAGGCCGGCTTGCGATAGCGCGCACCGCTGGCGATGACGATCGAGCGTGCGCGCAGCTTCTCGCCGCTGTCGACCTGAATGCCGTATTCCGCAGTGGAGCAATCGACCCCGCTGACCTTCACCGGCACCGCCACCTCGGCGCCGAACTTGCGCGCCTGCGACAGCCCGCGACCAGCCAGCGCCTGGCCGGTCACGCCGGTCGGGAAGCCGAAGTAGTTTTCGATCTTGGAACTGGAACCGGCCTGGCCGCCGGGCGCTTTCGCATCCAGCACCGCCACCGTCAGGCCTTCGGACGCCGCATACACCGCCGCCGCCAGTCCCGCCGGGCCAGCGCCGACCACCACCACATCGAACAGGCGGCCATCGAGATCGTCCGGGCTGATGCCAAGGCCGTCGGCCAGTTGGCGCAGCGTGGGCCGGCGCAGCACCTGACCGTTGAGCAGCACCACCGCCGGGATGTCTTCCGGCTTCACCGCAAAGCGCGTCATCAGCTGGAGCGCCTCTTCGTCGGCGGCGTATTCGGAATCAAAATAGGCGGTCGGCTGACCGTTCCGGTTGAGGAACTGGCGTAGCAACAGCGTTTCCTGCGAATCGCGGGCGCCGAACAGCACCACGCCCCCGGTCTGGTCCTGCATGTAGGCCACGCGCCGCAGGATGAAGGCACGCATGATGGTTTCACTCAGCGCCGCTTCCGAAATGACCAGCGTGCGCAGCGAGTCTTCGCTGATGACGATCAGCTCGCCGTCCTCCACCACGCGCGCGGTGGCCACGGCCGCAAGGCCCGCCAACGCCCCCATCTCGCCGGTGAACATGCCGGGGCCATGGACGCCCAGCACGGTCGATCCCAGCACCGAGCCGCGTTCGATCTCGATCGCGCCGGAGACAATCACGTACATCGAGTTATGGCGCTCGCCCTGGCGGAACAGCACCGTGCCAGCAATAAAGCGCTGGCGCTCGCCGTAGCGCAGGATCACGTCGAACTGGTCTTCGCTCAGGGTGGGGAAAATCTGGTGGCGGCGGTTGCCGATGTCGGACGACGCCAGATGGGGAGCGATGTTCTTGCCAGTCCCGGATTGCTTTTCCATACCGTATCCTCGCGATGTGATACGGTCATGATAGCGCTAATTGCCCATGCCGGCAGCCTCCCTTCCGGCAGGCCGCCGAAGCCGCTACTTTTACCGGCAGAGCTGCTGCCACTGCGCCTCAAACTCGGCCGGCGAGACATCCTGCGCCAACAAGGTCAGGTCGCGCGCCACCGAAATATAGCGCTGGAAGCCGATGTAGCCGCCGAACGCATCCTTGGCGTTGACCTCGCCGCACGGCGCCCCGCCCTTGCCGACGAACTGGTTGCGAAACTGCGCCTTGTTCGGCTCCAGGATCTTTTCCTTGACATATTTTTCGCCCAGCTGGGTCAGCGTTGCTGCTTCCTCTTGCTGTTTCTGTGCCGCCGTCTTACCGCAAGCGGCCAGCGCAAGCATTAATGCCATCGTGATAGCCAATCTCATATATTTTCTCTATTATATTTTTGCCGCGACCCTGACTTAACGCGGCAACGCCCCGCATTGTTGACATGCGAAGCTTTTGTTACTATCCCAAGCTTTACTGCCCGATCAGGAGATCGCATGCCTTACCCTCAAACCGCCCGCTGGTACACCGCCCTGCTGATCTGCGCAATGTTGCTCAGTTCCTATGCCGGGGCAGCTGACAAACTGGCCCACGTGACCATTCTGGCCACCGGCGGCACCATTGCCGGCAGCGGCGCCACCAGCACCACCACGGTCGGCTACACCGCCGCCACCGTCGGCGTCGACAGCCTGATCGCCGCAGTGCCGGAACTGGCTAAGGTCGCCGACGTCAAGGGCGAACAAGTGTTCCAGATCGCCAGCGAAAACATGAGCAATGAACATTGGCTCAAACTGGCCAAGCGCGTCAACACCCTTTTGGCCGATCCGGCGGTTGACGGTATCGTCATTACGCACGGCACCGACACGCTGGAAGAAACCGCCTACTTCCTGGACCTGACCGTCAAGAGCCACAAGCCGGTGGTGCTGGTCGGCGCCATGCGTCCGGGCACCGCACTGTCGGCCGACGGCCCGATCAACCTGTACAACGCCGTGCTGCTGGCGGCCAGCAAAGAGGCCGTCGGCAAGGGCGTGCTGGTGGCAATGAACGACCAGATCCACGCCGCCCGCGATGTCACCAAGACCAACACCTCGACCCCGGACAGCTTCAAGACGCCGGAACTGGGCATGCTGGGCTACATCCAGGGCAACAAGCCATACTTCTATCACGTGTCGGCCCGCAAGCACACGGCCGATACCGAGTTCGACGTCAGCAAGCTGGACGCATTGCCGCAGGTCGACATCGTCTACGGCTATGCGAATGTTAGCCCAGTGGCGCTGAACGCGCTGGTGGCGGCTGGCGCCAAGGGCATCATCCACGCCGGCGTGGGCGACGGCAGCCTGGCCACGCCGGTCAAGGCCGGCCTGATCGCGGCCCGCAAGCAAGGCGTGCTGATCGTGCGTTCCAGCCGCGTTGGCCAGGGTATCGTGGCACGCAACGGCGAAGCCAATGACGATGAGCTGGACTTCGTCGCGTCCGACACGCTGAACCCGCAGAAAGCCCGCATCCTGCTGATGCTGGCGCTGACCAAGACCAGCGACAGCAAGCAGATTCAACGCATGTTCTACACCTACTAAGCTTTACGGATAGCTGGGCCGCGTCATGCGGAACAACTGCTCCGGTGTGATTTCGAAGTAATCGGCCGGGCCGCCGCCACGCAGGATGGTGCGCGAGCCGGCCGTATCATAAACGCCGTCGCGCAGCAGTTCGCGCGCGATATGCACCCCCACTACCTCCCCAAGTATCAGCCAGCTATTGGTCTCCGCGCCGGACGCGCCTTGCAGGCGGATGATCTGGCTGCACTTGCACTCGAACGACACCGGACTTTCCGCCACGCGCGGCACGCTGACGATAGTGGATGCCTGCGGCGTCAGGCCGGCCAGCTGGAACTCGTCCACCTCCGGCGGCGCGGCGGCGCAGCTGGCGTTCATGGCCTCGGCCAGTGGCCGGGTTGCCAGGTTCCATACAAACTCCCCGGTTTCCTCGATATTGCGCAGCGTGTCCTTGCGGCCCAGGCTGGCAAAGCCGATCAGCGGCGGTGTGTAATTGAAGGCGTTGAAGAAGCTGTACGGCGCCAGGTTGAGATTTCCGCTGGCGGCGCGGGTGGAAATCCAGCCGATCGGGCGTGGGCCGACGATGGCGTTGAAGGGATCATGCGGCAGGCCGTGGCCTTGCGCCGGTTCATAGAAGTATTGGTCGCTCATACTGTATTGTCGCATACGTTTCTTTACAACAATTTATACAAATCGGGGCTTGCGCTCCTACAGTGCGCGCCGTAGGCTAAGTGTATTACTTAGTAAAAAGCGCGTATATGGATCTCGACGTACAATTTCGCCCCATGAAGGCGCCCCCGACTGACAAGGTCTTGCTGGCCTTCCGCAAAGACGCCGGCTTCAAGGGTGGAACACCGCCCCCAAAGGCAGCGGACCCGCGCGGCACCATCCAATGGGTGGCGGTCGAACTGAAGAACAAGCAGATCGGTATCGCCCGGCTGGAAATGGCGCCGCCGATGTTCTGCTTTGTGTCGGAACTCATGATCATGAGCCAGTATCGCGGCCGAGGTGTTGGTCACTGGCTGGTCAAGCGGATCGAGCAATACTGCCTGGGCACCGGTATCCAGCGACTGGTGCTGGAGGCTGCGGAAGGCACCGACGATTTCTACAAGTCCCAGGCTTTCGTGCCCGATCCCCTGCTGCCGCGCTTGTGGCGCAAGGAAATCAGTCCCCTGCAGCGCAAAATGTTCACGCCCATGTTTGGCTAAGGTTGTGTCGCCAGCGGTTGTTAACAAATTCTGTGGATAAGCCTGTTAACAAGCCACAGGTGGCACAAACAAGTGCTTGTTTTAAAAGAACAAATGTTTACTGCGTAATTTTTTCGCAGTAAAAGTTATCCACCGCGCGGTCAATCGAGCAATTCGTACAGCGCCATGCCTGCCAGCATGGCGGCGACGAAGATCAGCGCCTTCGGCAAACCCATGCCGAGACCGACCAAAGCCGGGCCGGGACAAAATCCGGCAATGCCCCAACCTATTCCAAACATCACCGCGCCGATAATCAGCCGCCTATCAATCTTAGTGGCGGAAGGTAATTTCATGTCCCCACCCAACAGCGTGGTTTTGCGCGACTTCGCCCATAGAAAAGCGAAGAAACCAACGCCGATTGCGCCGGCCATCACGAATATCAAGGATGGATTCCATAATCCCGCCACGTCCAGAAACGCCAATACCTTGGCAGGGTCCGCCATGCCGGAAATAATCAGGCCGATGCCGAATATCAGGCCAGCCAGGAAAGAAATAATAATCATAGATGGCGCACCAAAAACACAGTGACAAAGCCCATCGCCATAAACGTCAAGGTAGCGACAATTGATCGTGGCGATAATCTGGATATGCCACATACGCCATGGCCGCTGGTACAGCCTGAACCAATTCGTGTGCCAAAGCCGACAATCAAACCGGCAATGATCAGCGTAACGGGATTTGCTTCAATGTGAATATCTGGCAGTCGCCAGAATAAGCTGTAAATCACCGGCGCGCCAATCAGGCCGCCAGTAAACGCCAGGCGCCAACCGATATCGCCGCTACGTGGTTTGATCAGCCCGCCGAGTATGCCGCTAATGCCGGCGATACGGCCATTGAATAAAACAAATACAGCGGCAGCCAGGCCGATCAGCAACCCGCCGGCCAGCGCAGCGCCGGGGGTGAAGGCCATGGTATCGATGTTCATCAGGTACTCCTCTGGGGTAAGTCCACCGGAGTATGCCAGAAATGGGCTTCTTCACGCTAATTTTTAGCATGGAGACAAGGCAACAAGGCACGCGGCAGGTCGCCCTGCCACGCCGGTTTTAATCAACCATTTGCCAATCGAAGATGAGGACGAGTGTGCGATCTAATATGGGAATCAGATTGCGCGGATAAATGAGAAACCGAAGCGGTCGATGCATCCAATTTAAACTGGCCGACGATTTCGCTTAAATGAATGGCTTGTTCTTTTAATTCTTCTGCTGCGGCAGTGGCTTCTTCGACCAATGCCGTATTCTGCTGCGTCATACCGTCCATTTGTCCTAGCGCCTGGCTGACTTCTTGAATACCAATACTCTGTTCCTGGCTGGCATGACTAATCTCGGACATAATTTCAGTAACGCGACGGACACTATCGACCACTTCGTGCATGGTAATGCCAGCGTTTTGTACCAGCTCCGAACCGCTGCCGACTTTAACCACCGAATCATCGATTAATACCTTAATTTCCTTGGCCGCCTGTGCTGCGCGCTGCGCCAACACCCTGACTTCACTAGCCACCACGGCAAAACCACGGCCTTGCTCCCCGGCACGCGCCGCTTCCACCGCCGCATTCAATGCCAGAATATTCGTCTGGAAGGCAATACCATCAATCACAGAAATAATATCGACGATCTTTTTAGACGAATCATTAATCGACTCCATGGTATCGGTCACCTGGCGCATTACCGCACCGCCCTGCTCCGATACATCCGACGCCGATTGTGACAACTGATTGGCCTGCTGCGCATTGCTGGCGTTTTGCTTGACGGTTGAAGTCAACTCTTCCATGGCGGTCGCCACCCGTTCTAGCGATTGCGCCTGTTGCTCGCTGCGCTGCGACAGGTCCACATTGCCGGTGGCAATTTCGTTCGACGCATGGGTAATCGCCTCGGTGCCATGCCGTACTTCGCTGACGATGCCAGCCAGGCTGTCGCGCATGCCTTTGATGGCGAACAGCAAACTATCCTTGTCTTCCGGCGCCAGATGGACGCTCACGGCCAGATCGCCCTTGGCAATGCGAGTGGCGATCTCGGCGGCATATACCGGTTCGCCGCCCAGTTGCTTCAGCAACAGACGCTTGATCAAGCCGGCGATCACCACGCTCAGGACAAACGCAACGGCCGCCAGTCCCGTTACCAGACGCTGGGCGCCGGTGGCGTAGTCTTCCACCGTACCGGCGGCGGCGGCAGACTCTTTCTGGGCGGAGGTCACCAGCACCGCAATGTCCTGCACGATGCGGCGGCGCAGCGGGCTGCATTCATTCACCAGAAAACGGCCGTACTCCTCCATTTTTCCCGCCTCACGGTACTTGCGCGGACGTTTTAGCTCCTCCGCCATCGCCAGCAGCCCTTCCTTGACCTTGGCAAATTGCGGATCGCTGGCATAAGCCGGCGTCAGTTTCTCAACGGCAGCCAGATAAATGGCCTTTTGCTCATCAACGATGGCCAGTTCCTTCGTGGCTTCCGCATCATCGGTAAAAATGTAGGCGTTGCGTGCCGCCAGCCCGGTCTGATCCAGCGCCTCACGGGCTGCATAGAGCGGCTCTAGCCGATCTGCCGTGACGAGGTTGTCCTCGTGGAAGGCCTTGGCCAACGACGACACGCGCAACACCGAAAACACGGCCAGCACTAGCATCAGCGCCGTCAACATGCCAAAACCCAGCGATAGCTGTGTACCGATTTTTAATTTTTTGAACGAATCCATGTGACGCTCCTGAACGTGGCAAAGTCGGGGTAAATAACCAAACTCGCGGGTTCACGGCGATGGACAACGGCGATAGGCAGAAGCGGCGGCTAGGGCGAGGCCGCGCATCGGATAGATATGTATGCCGGGCACTATGCCTGAAAAGATTCCTTATATCAACAAAAATGAATCTATCGGCACGATAGCTGTCGCTAAAAAACGCATACGGTGGAGTGGCAGAATTAACCTCCTATAGAATGATGGAATGTCAAAAACCCCTAAATTTCCCGGTCCACTGACCGCGCGTGGCGCCGTGCTGGCGGTGCTGCTGTCAAATGCCGACCAGACCGGCACCGCGCCGCTGCAAGGACGCACCTCGCTCGCCGCGATCATCAAAACATTGAAACGCAAATACCACTGGCCGATCGAGTCCAGTAGCTTTCCCTCCAATGCCAGCGACGGCAGCGCCACGTGGGCGACCGTGTATCGCCTGCCGCCGGCAGCGGTGAGCAAGGCATTGAACAATGGCGGTAGTGAATGGCTGGAACGCAGGACGGCTGCCAGGGCGTGATGGCGCGGTATTTTTTATGGCCTGCCCAGCAGGAATCGAACCTGCGACCCTCAGCTTAGAAGGCTGATGCTCTATCCAACTGAGCTATGGGCAGAGAATGCTGCAGGAATCTGCGGCGGAAATGAAAAACGGGCTGTCTTTCGACAACCCGTTTCAAAGTTCTTGGTCGGAGTACAAGGATTCGAACCTTGGACCCCCTGGTCCCAAACCAGGTGCGCTACCGGGCTGCGCTACACTCCGAAGACCAGTATTCTAGTCGCTGTCCGCGAATCCGTCAATCAAAGCGGTCGATTTAATTTTCAACCTTGTCGGCGATGCGGCGCGCCATCGACTGGGCGGCGTCGGCATCGCGTGCCTCTACCATCACGCGGATCAGCGGTTCGGTGCCGGAGGCGCGAATCAGCACGCGGCCACTGTTGCCCAGCTCAGCTTCGACCTTTTCTTTTTCGGCCACCATGGCGGCGTTCCTGGTCCAGTCGAAGCCGGCAGGCACGCGGACGTTGATCAGCGTCTGCGGGAAGATCACCAGCTCGGCGCAGCATTCTTCCAGCGATTTGCCGGCGCGCTTCAGTGCCGACAGCACTTGCAGCGCGGAGATGATGCCGTCGCCGGTGGTGTGCTTGTCCAGCGCCAGCAGGTGGCCCGACCCTTCGCCGCCCAGTATCCAGCCCTTGTCCTGCATCACTTCCAGCACGTAGCGGTCGCCGACCTTGGCGCGGGCAAAGCCAATGCCCTTCTCTTTTAAGGCGACCTCGACGGCCATATTGGTCATCAGCGTGCCAACCGCGCCGGCGACCGGGCCGGTGGCCAGGCGATCCATGACCATCAGGTACAGCAGCTCGTCGCCGTTGTACAGGCGGCCATTGGCGTCGCACATGATCAGGCGGTCGGCGTCGCCGTCCAGCGCGATGCCGAGGTCGGCGCCGTGTGCCTGAACTGCGGCGGCCATCGCGGCCGGGGCGGTGGCGCCGTGGTCGAGGTTGATGTTAAAGCCGTCCGGCTTATTGCCGATGGCGATCACTTCCGCACCGAGTTCGT